>NZ_SJNZ01000029.1 GCF_004331155.1 Acinetobacter terrestris | reverse complement strand
AATCCTGTCGCACGACGGGTTTAATAAGCTGATGAAATACGGTATTCTGATGTGACAAAACCTGAATCCTGGTCGTTAAAGTGTTTGTTTGCACTCATATTTTAACGATTTGGACTCAGGTTTTTTATTTAAATCAAACTATGGGACAGCAGTGCCCCGAAGGGTGCTTTTTACAATTTAACTCATCAATACACTAAGCATCAATATCCGCATTTAAGGCGTTTTCTTCAATGAAGGCACGACGTGGTTCTACATCGTCTCCCATCAAGCAAGAGAACATACGATCGGCTTCAATCGCGTCATTAATGGTGACTTGCAACATGTTGCGGTTTTCAGGATCCATGGTAGTTTCCCACAGCTGGTCCGCGTTCATCTCACCCAAACCTTTATAGCGCTGGATCATCATGCCGCGACGTGAATCAGCTAAAATATGCTGCCATACTTGATGGAACGTGATGACATTAATTTTACGCTCACCTTTCTGCAAATACGCACCATCTTCAAGCAAACTAAACCAGCTCTTCGAATTTTGCAGTAAACGCTTATATTCACCAGAAGCCAATAGTCCAGAATCAAGTAAATAGGAGTGCGGCAAGTTATGTACATAGATGGTCACACGTGGCCAGAAATGTGCCACCTTAGAACCGTCAGCATGTTCTTTTTCAAACACTTCTAAAGTAATTTCAGGACGTAAACTTGGTTGATATTTTTCAATCGCAGCACGTAACTGTTCAGACCATTGTTTCACATAATCTTCATCATGATTTTGATCAAGTTTGAATGCATCGAGACCCAGTAAACCATCCAGCAAACTTGCAGGATAGCGTACGGTTAAACGGTTCAAACTTTTCTGTGAAACCTGGTAATCTTCAATCACTCTTGCCAGTGCTTGACCGGTAATTGCAGGAGATTCAGCACTGATATGCAAGGATAAATCATCAATCGCATTTGAAATCAGGAAGGTTTCTAAGGCATCATTATCTTTAAGATATTGCTCCTGCTTACCTTTTTTCAATTTATACAACGGTGGCTGTGCAATATAGATATAACCGCGTTCCACAAGTTCAGGCATTTGACGGAAGAAGAAAGTCAACAGCAGCGTACGAATATGCGAACCGTCGACGTCAGCATCGGTCATGATGATGATTTTGTGATAGCGTAATTTATCTGGATTGTATTCTTCACGACCAATACCACAACCGAGTGCAGTAATCAGCGTGCCGACTTCTTGCGAAGAAATCATTTTGTCAAAACGCGCACGTTCCACATTCAGGATTTTACCTTTTAGGGGCAAAATCGCTTGCATCTTACGGTTACGACCCTGTTTTGCAGAACCGCCCGCAGAGTCACCTTCGACCAAGTACAGTTCAGACAATGCTGGATCTTTTTCTTGGCAATCGGCCAATTTACCTGGAAGACCTGCAATATCCAGTGCACTCTTACGACGCGTCATTTCACGCGCTTTACGCGCTGCATCACGCGCACGTGCCGCATCAATAATTTTGCCAGCAATTGATTTTGCCGCTTGTGGATTTTCCAGCAAATAGGCAGAAAATTCCTTGTTCATCGCCTGCTCTACAGCAGGTTTAACTTCACTTGAAACCAGTTTTTCTTTGGTTTGTGAAGAGAATTTTGGATCTGGCACTTTCACTGAAACAATCGCAGTTAAACCTTCACGTGCATCATCACCGGTAACCGCGACTTTTTCTTTCTTCAAGATATTTTCGCTGTCCAGATACTGGTTTAGACCCCGGGTTAATGCTGCACGGAAACCGGCTAAATGCGCACCACCATCTTTTTGCGGAATATTGTTGGTAAAGCAGCGCACGTTTTCTTGATAGGTATCGTTCCACTGTAAAGCGACTTCAACAGTAATCCCTGTTTCCGGCACTTGGCTGGTGAAATGAAAAATATCATTCAAATGGGTTTTGCCCTGATTGATATATTTTACGAATTCAGACAGACCGCCTGCATAATCAAACAGATGTTCAGCATCGATGCGTTCATCACGCAATAAAATACGAACACCGGCATTCAAGAATGAAAGTTCACGCAAACGACGCGCTAAAATATCAACATTGAAAATGGTTTGGGTGAAGGTTTGCGTACTTGGATAGAAACGAACCGTTGTTCCTGTTTCATCAGTATCCCCAATGGCACGTAAGGGATAAACCGGATCGCCATGAGAATATTCTTGTTCGTACACTTTACCGGCACGACGAATATTCAGTAATAATTTACTCGATAAGGCATTTACAACAGAAACACCTACCCCATGTAAACCACCGGATACTTTATAGCTATTATCGTCAAACTTACCGCCGGCATGAAGAATGGTTAAAATAACTTCAGCGGCAGATACACCTTCTTCTGGGTGAATATCAGTTGGAATACCACGACCATTATCTGAAACACTCACCGATTCATCTTCATGGATGGTGACTATGATTTCATCACAGTGACCCGCCAAGGCTTCATCAATTGCATTATCGACAACCTCAAACACCATGTGATGTAAACCTGAACCATCGTCAGTATCACCAATATACATACCTGGACGCTTACGAACAGCATCGAGGCCACGTAATACCTTGATACTAGAGGAATCATAAGCCTTTTCATTGGTTGGTTCTGTTTGAGAAGCAGCTTGATCTTCTGAACTCATGGTTTCTCCCTAGTGAAATATAGGTCTATCCCAAAGATGGGTAAAATCTAAAAAACTATTGCACAACAACTTGAACTTGACCGTTTTCAACATTGAATAATTGATATGAAATAGACAAATCATGTAAATGTTTTTTTACTGATTCATGCTCTAAAGTGGTAATAAAAACCTGACTACCCAGTTGGCTCAATCGCTCAATTAATCGTCGTTGTGCAGTTAAATCTAATTCTGCTGTCACATCATCTAATAATACCACAGTTTCCTTATTACAGGCATGTAGCATTGCAATCTGTGACAGTTTTAAGGCGACAATTAGCAGCTTTTTTTGACCGCGTGAAAGTACCACATCCGCATCACCCAGC
The DNA here is from genome assembly GCF_004331155.1 of Acinetobacter terrestris. Lineage (GTDB taxonomy): Bacteria > Pseudomonadota > Gammaproteobacteria > Pseudomonadales > Moraxellaceae > Acinetobacter > Acinetobacter terrestris. Next base: position 30,729 of record NZ_SJNZ01000029.1, on the reverse strand, counting down.
GTTGTTTTTAAACGTAAATCTGCACGATGTGGGCCATACTCGGTATAGCGTCGATCGAGGTCCTTTTGATGATGCACGGTTAAATCATGCAGCAAGCCAAGCTCGCTGTGAAAACCCGCAACATATTCCATCTGTATATCCAGATTGGGCAATAACTGTTTTAAATCCTGCTCAAAATAGACTTTCCACTGTTCCACAATTCCACTGCGCTGTGAATGCAGCATTTCGCCATATTCAGCCAGCATTTTATTCCATGGCTCTAAATCATTCAGGCTAAGATTGCGTCTCGATTTCAGCAAACTGTTACGTTGTTTTAGAGCGCGCGAATAATACTGCCAGGCATGATAAAAATCTGGTTCCACGTGGAACATCAGCCAGTCAATCAATTGGCGACGTGGTTTGGCCCCATAGTCGATAATATCGGTACTTTGTGGATCAATGTGCTGCAAAGGCAAGATTTTAGCCAGTTGCCCCTGAGTCGCAATATGATCGCCATTGACCTTAATCAGTTGCTCACCGGACAAGAATTTTTGCATGCCAATCTTTTCGGTCGCAGACTGCGCAAAAACAATCGCGTCGCTTGTTTCATTTTGAATATAGTTTTTCGGGATATGGGTGCGGAAAGAACGTCCGGTCGCCAGCAAATGAATCGCCTCTAGAATCGAGGTTTTGCCTGAACCATTTTGGCCATAAAAGACATTAAACGGCTGCAACTCATGGAGTGCAACCGCTTTTAAGTTTCGAACACGCTCTATATTTAAACGCGTGATAAACATAATTTAATCTTGTTGAAAATCTGCAAATTAAACCCGCATTGGCATGACAACATAGGTTTGATCTTGTTGTGCTGGATCATGTACCAATACCGATTGGTTGGCTTCAGTCATGGTCATATAGACATCATCGCCATCCAAGGCACCCAATACATCCAGCAAATACTGTGCATTGAATGACATTTCCATCGGTGAATCCGCATATTGAATGGCTAGATCTTCAATCGCTTCATCTTGCTCCGGGTTATTGGCGCGAAGCTGCAAAGTGTCAGCATTAAAATTCAGGAATACACCGCGCAATTTTTCATTACTCAAAATCGCGACACGCTGCAAGGACTGTTTAAATACATCATGAGCAATCGATACGTTTTTATCGCCACCACGTGGAATCACACGACGGTAATCCGGGAATTTGCCATCAATTAATTTGGTGGTGAAACGAACCGTGATATTGCCCTGTTCTTTGTCGCGGCTTGGTGCACTAATGGTCACGTTCAATAATTCACGACCAATTAGTAGAGACAATTGCTCGTCTTCAATGCTGAGTAAGCGCTGCAATTCTGCCACTGCTTTGCGGGGCACAATCGCTTGGATGGCTTGGGTAACGGTGGACGTTGCTGCGGTTTCACATAAAGCTAAACGGTGACCATCAGTAGTCACGGCACGAAGCTGGTTTTGATCAATTTCAAGCAGAGTACCGGTTAAATAAAAACGTACATCTTGCACGGCCATCGCGAAAGCAGTTTTTTCAAACAAGCGTTTTAACTCACGCTGAGTTACCGTTACTTGTGTACCTTGAGCATTTTCACTGCTCAATAATGGATAGTCTTCAGCAGGTAAAGTACCCAACACAAAACGGCTATTGCCCGATTTTAAAATGCAACGATCTTCAGTAATTTGCAGGTCAATCAATGCTGCAGAAGGTAATGATTTACAGATATCCATCAGCTTGCGTGCAGGCACAGTGGTTTCGCCCACTTGCAAGCATGCACCTTCAGCCAAGGTCGTACTGGCCACCAATTCCACTTCCAAATCCGAACCGGTGATGGTTAAGGATTCATTGCTGACTTGAATTTTGACATTAGACAGAATGTTTAAAGTATGGCGACGTTCAACCGCTCCTACGACATGTGACAGAACATTAAGTAAGCTTTCTTTCGCGATTTTCAAACGCACGGTACATTCCTCTAACTACTGAAGATAAATAATAAATAAATGTGTTTTTAGCAGTGTACTATGCGGCAGAATATGCCGCATTGCAAGAATAGAATTTGATCAAATTCGATCAACTTTGCAACAAACGTTGCAGGTTTTTATAGTCTTCATTAAAGATCGGATCTTGTTCACGCAGGCTCAAAACTTTCTCACAGGCATGCATCACGGTACTGTGATCGCGCCCCCCAAATGCCATACCAATTTCCGGAAAACTATCACCGGTCAATTCACGTGCAAGCCCCATCGCTAACTGGCGTGGACGGGCATAAATACGGGTACGTTTCGGACCGACAATTTCTTTGAGCGGAATACGGAAATATTCACTCACCACCCGTTGAATATTTTCAGTACTGATGGTTCGGGCACGAATCGCGAGGACATCCTTTAACGATTCCCGGACGACTTCCAAATCAATCGCGGTGCCTTTAAAACGTGAAATAGCCACGACTTTATTCAGTGCACCTTCAAGTTCACGCACATTGGCAACCACCTGTTGTGCCACAAATAAAGCACAATTGCGCGGCAGCTCCACCCCGATGTTTTCCGCTTTTTTCAGCAGAATTTCGATACGGGTTTCAATATCCGGTGGTTCCACACCCACAGACAAGCCCCAGGAAAAACGTGAAACCAGACGTGCATCCAGTTCAGTCAGTTCTTTAGGATAACGATCCGAGGTTAAGATGATCTGCTTCGACTCATCCAGCAAGGCATTAAACGTATAGAAAAACTCCACCAAACTGGCTTCTTTGCCGGCCAGCAAATGAATATCATCGACCAACAACAAATCCAGCGAGCGGCAATTTTTCTTGAATTCTTCTACCTTGCCTTGTTGCAATGAACTGACAAAATCTTGCACAAAACTTTCAGCAGTCATATACATCACGCGCGCATTGGGTTTGGCTTGCAATAAAGCATTCCCCACCGCTTGCATTAAATGGGTTTTACCCAGACCTGTCGGACCATATAAAAATAAAGGGTTATGTTGCGAAGCGCCTAATTGGGTTAAAACCTTACGACAGGTTTCAGCAGCCATCTGGTTGGAGCGGCCTTCAACAAATAACGAAAAAGTAAATAAGGGGTTCAATAAGCGCTTGCGGCTATTTTTAGCAGGCGCGTCTTCTTTTTCTTTTCGCGGTCTGGCCATCGGCGTGGCAACCGATTGCAAAGCAGCAGTCGTGGTTGCCGGTTGTTCATGGGCGGACAGAATGGCACCTGGACGGGAATCGACCAAAATTTCAACTTTGCGCACTCGGCCTTCGGACATTTGCTCTGCCAGAATCGTGATCAGCTCAAGATGATGTTCTTGAATATAACGGGTCCAATACGGATTCGGTGCATAAAGTTTTAATGTGTCGTTAAGCTCTTCGGCAACCAATGGGCGAATCCACATTGTAAAGACATTACCCGAAAGCTCTTGTCGCAAACGAGTTAAACAGTCTGTCCAAAGCATGTAAAACCCCTATTTATTCCATTAATTATAAAAAATCATTTTGAGCCCGACCAAGCGGGTCGCCATTCTATCGAAGTTATCCACATCTGTCATGGCAAAATTAAAGAAATATCACTTAAAAAAGCAAAATTCAGTCTAACTTTAAATTTAAATCGCGATGTGGATAACCTTATCCGCAAGCTGTGGATAAAATATATCATAAAGTTATCCACAAATTAACCAGCTTATAAAAACATGGATATCCACAAGTTAACTTCATGTTTATAAAAATTAAAAATAGCTTTTCCACAGAAAAACGGCTCCTTAATAGTAATAACTTTAAATTTATAAATTTGAATTTAATTATAAGAACCCTTGTGAATGGGGATAACTTTAAATATTTTTAAATTTAAATTCAAAAGTCTGGAAAATAATCTTATCAACATTAAGTTGTGGATAATGTTGTGAATATTTCTGTTTATAACTTATGTTATATTATTAATCAACAACTTATATTGTGTGTAAAATTAAAACAATTTTTAATGTGATAAACAAACTTGATATTCTTCATTTTAAAAAAAAAGCCCTTATTTTGAAAGAAAGTTTGTTTTTGATTGACAGCTCACCGAATGACCACTAAAATCGCGAACCTTCATAGAAGATCATTTTTGGAGTTTCAATATGAAACGTACATTCCAACCATCAGAATTAAAGCGTAAGCGTGTTCATGGTTTCCGTGCTCGTATGGCTACTAAAGCTGGTCGTCATGTATTAGCTCGTCGTCGTGCAAAAGGTCGTCATAGCTTAACTGTTTAATTAGTTAAGTTATTACGATTTTGGGTGTCATGACACTTTATGGCTTCAGCACAGACGTACGCATACGCTGTGCTGCCGATTATAAAAGTGTGTTTGATGGTGCGCTTTTTAAAGTGCATCAACCCCATTTCTTATTTTTGGCAAAAAATTCCGAACAGCCTTGCAGCCGTTTGGGTATTGTTGTTGCCAAGAAAAAAGTGCGTCGTGCACATGAAAGAAATAGAGTAAAACGTCTTGCTCGCGAAAGTTTTCGCCTGCATCAGCAGCAATTAGATTTATTAGATATTGTGGTCATGCCTAAAGTCGGCATTGAAGCAATCCCTAATGCAGAATTGCAACAGCAATTACAATTTGCTTGGCAGAAATTGCAACGCCTTGCCAATAAGCATAAAAAGATAGCTCCCTCCCCACAAAAGTAGAGAAGGCCAATGGTACGTTTACTGCATTGGTTGATTCGATTCTATCAGATCGCGATTAGTCCTTTATTGGGACCCCGTTGTCGTTATATTCCAACATGTTCTCAATATTCTTTAGAAGCAGTCCATCGTTATGGTGCTGTGCGTGGTGCGTGGTTAGCTACTCAACGTATTTGTCGTTGTCATCCTTGGGGTGGTTCGGGGTATGACCCTGTTCCGCCAAAAGCAATTCGTTTTATTTCATTTCAGCAAATGGATTCTCAAACGCTTCACGTTGCTGTACCCTTTCGTGATCGTTTATTGAACCGAAATCACTCTAACTACTTGGGATAAAAGATATGCAACAATGGGCCAGGTTTGCAATTCTAGGGGCTATGTTTGTCGTCGCATATTTGCTTATTTTGGCTTGGCAAAAAGATTATGGTCATGCAGAGACTAAACCGCAGCAAGATGCTGCCGTGGTTTCGCATGAAGTATCTGCAGATTTGCCAAATGCTCAAACAGCTCCAGCAGCGTCTGACGTGCCTCAAGCAAATATTGCCACTCAGCAAACTACAACAGATGTCACTGCACCTGTAAGTCAACAGCTTATTTCAGTACAAACTGACCTTTATCATCTTTGGATTAATCCTAAAGGTGGTGACATTGTTCGTATTGAATTATTGAACCATGATAAAAATAAAGACAGTGATGAACCGTTTGTCATGCTGGAAAGCGATGAAAAACGTACTTATGTTGCTCAGTCTGGCTTGATTGGTTTAAATGGACCGGACAGTAACCGTAATGGTCGTCCAGTGTATGAAGTTGAAAAAGCAGCATATAGCTTGGCTGATGCAAAAGCTGAACAAAGCAAAGATGGCAAAGCGGTTAAAGTTTTATCGGTGCCAATGGTTTATAAAACCGCTGATGGTGTAGAAATCATCAAAACCTTTACCTTTAAGCAAGGTGAATACCCGATTATTGTTAACCACAAGGTTGTGAACCGTAGTGCTCAGAACTGGCAAGGTCAAATGTTTGGTCAAATCAAACGTGACAATTCGGATGATCCGGGTAAATCTGACCAGGGCATTTTCACACTGGGTACATTCCTGGGTGGTGCTTGGGGTACGCCGGATGAGCATTATAACAAGCTTAAATTTGACAACTTCAATGAAGAAAAATTGAATGTGGAAGCCAAAGGCGGCTGGGTTGGGGTTGTGCAGCACTATTTCGTCAGTGCCTGGATTCCAGGTGATCTTAAACTGACTCAAGCCAATGGTCAGCCGTATAGTGCCAAACTGGAATCGCGTCAATCGACAGACAACATGAATATTATCGGTTTCACTTCACCGATGATCAATGTGCCTGCCGGTACTGCAGCTGAATTGGATGCAACCTTCTATTCAGGTCCTAAAGTTCAGTCTGAACTGAAAGATCTGGCGATCGGTTTAAATCAAACTGTAGATTATGGCTGGTTATGGCCTATTGCTAAATTATTGTTCGTTGGCTTAGAGTTCTTCCACGGATTAGTGGGCAACTGGGGCTGGGCAATTATTTTATTGACTATCTTGGTGAAGTTAATTCTTTGGCCATTATCTGCTAAGAGCTACCGCTCTATGGCAAAAATGCGTGTGATTGCACCTGAAATGCAGCGTATGAAAGAAGAGTTCGGTGAAGACCGTATGCGTTTCTCTCAAGAGATGATGGCACTGTATAAACGTGAACAAGTCAATCCGCTTGCAGGTTGTTTGCCACTGTTGATGCAAATGCCGATTTTCCTTGCACTGTACTGGGTATTGATGGAGTCAGTGGAACTGCGCCATGCACCGTGGTTGGGCTGGATTCAAGATTTATCTGCAATGGATCCCTGGTTTATCCTGCCGTTATTGATGGGCTTGACCATGTTTATCCAACAGTCTCTAAATCCGCAACCGGCTGATCCGATGCAGGCGAAAGTCTTCAAAATCATGCCGATTATCTTCACCGTATTTATGTTGTTCTTCCCTGCGGGCTTGGTAATGTACTGGATTGTCAACAACAGTATTACTATCTTGCAGCAAAGTTTGATCAACAAAGGTGTGGCGAAAGAACGCGAAAAACGTGACGTTGTTTAAGTAACGACTGATTGCGAAGAGCTGAATAAATCCGCTTAAGATGGTAATCTTAGGCGGATTTTTATTTGGCTGTGATTTGGGATTTTTTAGGTGAATTTTATGCAAAACCGAACAACGATTGCTGCAATTGCAACTCCGCCTGGCCGTGGTGGTGTGGGGGTGATTCGTCTGTCAGGTCCAAAATCCTATGCCATTGCAGAAGCCTTAACGCAAAAGGCTTTACCCAAAGCCCGCTTTGCCGGTTTCCGTCAGTTTTATGATGCAGCGGGGGAAGTCATGGATGAGGGTTTGGCCATTTGCTTTCCCAACCCCAACTCCTTTACCGGTGAAGATGTGGTGGAGCTGCAAGGTCATGGCGGTCCGGTGATTCAAAATGCTTTGCTGGGGCGTTTGCTGGAACTGGGTGCAATTGCTGCCAAAGCCGGTGAATTTTCCATGCGAGCCTTTGAAAATGGCAAGCTGGATTTGGTTCAGGCCGAAGCGATTGCCGACCTGATTGATGCAACCTCACAAGCAGCGGCACGTTCAGCAGTACGATCTTTGCAAGGGGCTTTCTCGACCCGAGTCAATACCGTATTAGAGAAACTGATTCATCTACGTTTGCATGTGGAAGCGGCGATTGATTTTCCGGAAGAAGAAATTGACTTCTTGGCCGATGGCAAAATTTTGGCCTTGCTTGAAGATGTGCAAAGTTCAGTGACTGCAGTACAAAAATCTGCACGCCAAGGCCAGTTGCTGCGTGAAGGTTTGCAGGTGGTGATTGCCGGTAAACCGAATGCCGGTAAATCTTCCCTGCTCAATACCTTGGCCGGAAATGAACGTGCCATTGTGACTGATATTGCCGGTACCACCCGGGATGTCCTGCATGAAAAAATCACCTTAAATGGCTTGCCAATTACGCTGACGGATACTGCTGGTCTGCGTGAAACCGGAGATATTGTCGAGAAAGAAGGCATTCGCCGCGCGATTAAAGAAATTGAACAAGCGGATTTGTTGCTGTTGGTGTATGACTTAAGCCAGGGTGAAGATCCTTTGCAACTGGCCCAAAACTATTTTGCCGAGCATCTGGAACCACGCCGTCTAATGCTGATTGCCAACAAGTGTGATTTAACCGGTACTGCTGCTGAAATTAGTGATTATCAGGGCTTCCGTCATATTACGGTGTCTGCCAAGCAGGAAACGGGTGTTCAGTCGCTTATAGATGCGATTACAGCACATGCAGGCTTCCAGCCAGAAGAAGATACCTTCATTGCACGTACCCGCCATTTAGACGCAATGAAACGCACTCAAGTGTACCTTGCAGAAGCGCATGAGCAGTTGGTGGTGTATCAGGCGGGTGAGCTGGTGGCGGAGTCTTTGCGTCTGGCCCAAAATGCCTTGGCTGAGATTACCGGTGAATTTAGTGCAGATGATTTGTTAGGCAAAATCTTCGGATCATTCTGTATTGGAAAGTAATTTAGTAAATTAAAAAAACCGCCTTTATGTGAAGGCGGTTTTCTTATGCCAAAATATCAGCGCAAGACAGATTAAACCAACCCCTAGGCAGAATCCTAAAACACCCGTGGTTAAACCAAAATGATCGGCTAAATACCCCACCGCAATAATCGGCACAATCGTGCCCAAGTAACCAATAAATAAATAGGTCGACATCACAGCTGCACGGTTATCTGGGGTGGTCATCTGGTGAATTAAGCCGAATGCACCCAATAAGCCCAGCCCATGACCTACACCGACCAGAATATCGCTGATAAAGAACAGAATACTCCACTGCATGCTCATGCATAAGCCCAGTAAAACAAAGCTTACGACCAAGGTGATCAGCCCTAAAATCAAACTTTTAGCGGGAAGCAGACTTTTAGCAGAAAATTGTACGACAGCAGAAACCAGTAAAATGCTGGCAATGGCTGAACCGCTGACCAAAGGCCCATGCCAGGGAATCAGGTCTTTCACAAAAGAGGGTGAAAGCGAGGCAAATAAGCTAAATGCACCAAAAGCACTAAATGCAGTCAAACCGGCAATAAAAAATAGAGCTTGATGCTGAATGGCGGGTATTTCCAAACGTGGGGCGATTGAAAAAGGCTGGACTTTAAATTGAGGGGCTTTAACCAGAAATAAACCAAAAAAGCATAAAATGGCAGCGGCAATAACCGGTAAATAAGGCGTAACTAAGGGCTGGTTGGAGAACTGGGCAATCAGTCCGCCAATAAACGGTCCCAGGCCAAAACCAATCACGGTAATGATGGAACTTAATTGCGGTGCATTTTGTTTATGACTGTCTGGAATGGTGGTGATTAAGCCCAGCATCGCAGAGGTGCTGATCAGTCCAGATGCAATCCCGATAATAAAGCGGCCCAAAGCCAGCCAAAGCGCATTTGATGCAATCGATGAGAGGGCTAAGCCCAGGATCACGAACACAATCCCGATTTGTAAGGTGGGTCGGAATCCAAAACTGTTGCTGCTTCGACCCAGAAATAACAAGGTTGCCAGACAGCCAAACATATAAGCTACAAAGATATAGGTAATATGGCTCGGCAGTAGATGCCACAGTTGTTGATAGATCGGATATAAAGGACTCGCGAGCGCGGTGCCAATGGTTCCAATACACAGTGCCAGGCTGACCATTAAAAACGGTCGCCATGATTGTTGAGTCGTCATGTAGGGCCACAGAAACACCCGCCATAGGGTTGAAAATGGCGAATATTTGGAGAAAAAAAAGAGCTTTAGATTAATTGTTATTTATCTAAGACGTCAATTCATAAGATGTAAACCATTTAACCATAACGCTTTAATAATTTTAAAAATTCAGCAAGTTCTTGTTCATTAATTTCAGTTTGTTCACCCATCACGTGATGACGCAAATGTGATTCGATCAATTCGTTCATCAGACCGTTCACAGCGCCTTTAATCGCAGCGACTTGCTGTAATAGCATAATGCATGAATGCTCAGGGCTGTTTAAGGCTTGCTCGACGGCATTAATTTGCCCTTGTAAGCGTTTGACTCGATTTTGAATTTTCTTATCCTGATGTAAATGGCTCAACACAACACTCCAAAAATAAATATACTATGGGGGAGTATATTTAAACGCTAAGATTATGCAAAAAGCCCCATTGACCAGAATACACGCTCATCAGTTTGATGAAGGTAATCCCCTCGCCCAAAAACGAATTCTATTGGCGACTATTCTAACGGCAGTGATGATGCTATTAGAAGTGATTGGTGGCTGGATTTACAACTCTATGGCCTTGCTTGCCGATGGCTGGCACATGAGTTCGCATATGCTGGCCTTGGGACTGGCTTATTTTGCCTATCGTTCTGCGCGCCATTATGCACATGATGCCCGATTCAGTTTTGGTACCTGGAAAATTGAAATTTTAGCCGGATATAGCAGCGCGATCTTGTTGATGGTGGTGGCGATCTTTATGGCCTTCCAGTCGATAGAACGACTCATAAATCCCATCGATATTCATTATAATCAGGCCATTCCCATTGCAATTTTGGGCTTAGTGATTAATTTAATCTGCGCCTGGTTACTGCATGATGACCATCACCATCACCATCACCATCACCATCACCATCATGAACATGAGCACACTCATGCACATCACGACTTAAACCAGAAAGCGGCATTTATGCATGTGGTGGCAGATGCGGTAACTTCAGTATTCGCGATTATTGCGCTGTTTGCTGCAAAGTATCTGGATTGGGGCTTTCTGGATGCTGTACTCGGAATCGCGGGTTCAATTCTAGTGGCAAAATGGGCCATTGGCCTGATCAAAGAAACTGGGAAAACTCTACTCGATGCGGAAATGGATCATCCCGTGGTTGATGAAATTCGGGACGTAATTGCTGAGTTTTCTGCGGTAGAAATCACTGACCTGCATGTCTGGAAAGTGGGGAAAGGAAAGTTTTCCTGCATTTTGGCCTTAGCAACCGATTCCAGTTTGAACGCCGACCAAGTTCGTGAAGCACTTTCTATTCATGACGAAATTGTGCATGTGTCGGTGGAAATAAATCCGCTATAAATCAGGTCAATGTTCCACGTGAAACCTTGATGATGATATGTGTGCTTTCAGTAAGGACTGCTAAAAAAACTGAATCTGTGCTTAGATTTTAAGTAGAATCGCGTTGAACAATTGGGATTTATGAGCACAACAATATGATTAAAAAAACATTGGCATTCGCCCTGGTCAGTTTTATTTCAAGCTTAAGTTTGGCGAATGTCGATACGGTCAAAAGCAACCTCAGCAAACAACACCCAAAATTGAACATTGAAAATATTCAAAGCACCGATATGAAAGGCATTTATAGCGGTTCAATGGATGGTCAAGTGGTGTATTTAGGTGAAGATGCGCAACATATTCTGGTGGGTTCAATGTACCGCTTAAGTGACCAGAAAAATTTGACCCAAGATTTAGTGCTTAAACAAAACAGTATTGATTGGAAAAAGCTGCCTTTACAGGATGCGGTGAAAAGTGTACGAGGTAATGGTAAACGCCAGATCGCGATTTTTTCTGACCCAAATTGCCCGTATTGCAAACAGCTTGAGGCTGAATTAAGCAAGTTGAACGATGTCACGATTTATACCTTTATCTATCCAATCAAAACCCAGTCTATTGCTGTGTCCAAGCAAGTATTCTGTGAAAAAGATCCAGCCTTGGCTTGGTCAAATTTGATCAGTAAAGGACTACAACCCACGTCCAATAAAACCTGTGCCAATCCGGTTGAGCGTAACTTGAGTTTAGGAAAATCATTGGGTTTAACTGGAACACCCGCCATTATTTTCTCTAACGGTTTTAAAGTGATGGGCTCTCACCCAGCGCAAGACATAGAAAAAATGTGGAAAGAGCTGGGGCTGTAACACGTTTATTTGCTCATTGTCCAAGCCATAAAAAAGCACCTAGATGGTGCTTTTTTATCAGTAAAAGTAATATTTTTAAATCGAGGGTTAAACGCGTGATTTTTTGCTGACCATGTTATAGATGAATAGAACAATAATGGCACCGATCACCGAAGCAATAAAACCTGCTGCAGAATTTTCATCATAAAGACCGAGTAAACGTCCACCATAGGTTGCCAATAACGAACCTGCGATACCCAATAAAGTGGTCATAATAAACCCTGCTTTATCATTTCCCGGATGAATAGCACGTGCAATTAAACCTGCAATAAAACCGACCACGATTGCAACTATAAGTGTCCACATATGACTTCTCCATTTATCGTTTGTTTATATCTTTCATTAAGCTTTCATTTTTATAATTAATCATTTATGTGAATGTAAACAGTTGAGTCCTGCTAAGAACTGTTGGTTTTTTGTTGAAGCATATATCTGAGATGTAAAAAAAGTGGCCGGTGGCCACTTTAAATATTCAGTCTTTATTTTAAAGGCCAATTTCACCAATAAACGGAATATGGCGATATTTTTGATTATAGTCCAAGCCATAACCGACAATAAAACGATCTTCCACTTCAAAGCCTAGAAACTTCACTTCAAGTTCAATTTCACGGCGTGAAGGTTTGCTAATTAAAGTACACAGTTCAATTGAATTCGGATTACGCGTGGTTAAAATTTCCAGCACTTTGCTGAGGGTATTACCTGAGTCAATAATATCTTCAACAATCAGCACATCTTTACCGCGAATTTCGCCGTCCAGGTCTTTTAAAATTTTGACATCCCGCGTTGAAACCGTACCGCCACCGTAACTTGATACCGTCATAAAGTCGAGTTCATGCGGTTTGGTAATTGCACGACATAAATCAGCCATAAAAATGACTGAACCACGCAGTAAACCAATCAGAACAAGTTCTTTGTCACTATTGGCATAGTGAGCATCAATTTTTGCACCAAGCTCTTTGACTTTCGCGTGAATTTCTTCCGCTGAGATCATTACGCTCATATGAACGGTCATGGGTAGATACCTAAAAGCAAATCAAAAAATAAAAAAGGTGTTGACCAGCAACACCTCAAAAGATGTTTTAATTTTAATACATCTGCTCAAGAGATGCATCTTTTTTGCGGCTGAAAATGTAATCAAGCCTTGGTTTGCGGGGTATCACGCTTAAGTAACACAGCGCAAGCCACGCCTATTCCAACCACCAACAGCATCTTTTTATAAGACATTTTTGTCGTCTTATGCTTTGACATAGGCCGGTTCTCCATAAATATAAGTCGCCTGAATATTACGGTCATCACCCATGGTCATGAGGGCAAATAATGCATCTTCAATGCCTTTGCTACGTTCCTGGCGCAGTGCCTGTAGGGCGGTGGCTTTTAAATCGAGCACAATGAAATCGGCTTCTTTACCCAGGTTAAAGTTACCTAGTTTATCGTCCAGATCCAAGGCTTTGGCTCCACCCAAGGTCGCATGATACAGGGACTCAAAGGCAGAGAGTTTATCGCCCTGAAGCTGTTGTACTTTGTAGGCTTCATTTAGGGTTTGCAACTGGTTAAATGAAGTGCCGGCACCAATATCTGTACCTAAGCCAACTTTGACCTGTTTTTCCCAGGTTTTTTTCAAAGGAAATAAACCGCTGCCCAGGAACAGGTTTGAAGTTGGGCAAAAGGCAATCGCCGAGTTGGTTTCATGCATGCAGTCCCATTCGGCATCTTCCAAATGTACGCAGTGGGCAAAGACCGAGCGCTGCCCGGTCAACCCATAGTGGTGATAAACATCCAGATAGCCTTTTTGTTCTGGAAATAAGTCTTTCACCCAGGCAACTTCATTCTTGTTTTCACTTAAATGGGTATGTACATAAACTTCCGGATATTCCGCTTTTAACTGCCCTGCTTTGGCCAGTTGTTCTGGTGTAGAGGTGGGTGCAAAACGTGGGGTAATCGCATAGAGATTACGACCTTTGCCATGCCATTTTTCAATCAGTGTTTTAGAGTCATGATAAGAACTTTCTGCTGTATCACACAGACCTTCTGGGGCATGACGGTCCATCATTACCTTACCGGCAATTAAACGCATTTGATGCTGTTGCGCCGCTTCAAATAATGCATTGACGGATTCAGCATGGACGCTACAAAAAACCAAGGCTGTGGTGGTGCCGTTTTTTAATAATTCCTGAACAAAGAACTGCGCGATTTTGTCGGCATAGGCTTTGTCTTTAAATTGCAGTTCTGTGGGGAAAGTATAGGTGTCGAGCCATTCTAGTAACTGTTCACCATAGGCACCGACCATTTCGGTTTGTGGGAAATGGATATGGGTATCAATGAATCCCGGCACAATCAGCTGTTCAGGGTAATGCGCAAGCGGTGTATCTTGATTCAGTAAATTTTGCCCCTCTTGCCAGCTTCCGAACCAGGTGATTTTTCCAGCGCTGGTGATAAGCAGGCCATCTTCAATATAACGGATGGCTTGAGGAATATCAGCGGCTTGGGAAACGCTGTGCTGAATATCGAGAAAGCGACCACGAACGGCGCGTTGAGCCTGAATAGGAGACATGTAATAACCTTTTAATTTCTCATTTTTTCGGTTGATTGTACCTGAAATTTTTAGCTTAAACCCTATCGCATCCGTTTTAACCCCTGCCCTATTCTATAAATTAAGCAGGATATTGAGCGTTTAAAAAAGCAGCCCTAAATAAAATAGCTGGCATAAAAAAGCCTTCCATCTATAAGATGGAAGGCTGGATCACTTTACTTAAAAATTACAGTTGCTGTTGCTGCTTGTTATAGCGAATCGATAACCAGGCGGTAATGGCCAGTACAATCACAATAAAGCCGAGTGAGATCCAGATTGGCATATGGAAGACATCGAGCATCAACATTTTAAAACCGATAAACAGCAAGATAATGCCTAAGCCATAAGGCAAATAATGCATTTTAGAGGCTGCACCTGCCATGAGGAAGAACATGGCACGCAAACCCAAGATTGCCATCAGGTTTGCGGTCAAGACAATGAAGGGATCGGTGGTCACTGCAAAAATAGCCGGAATGGAATCCACTGCGAAAATCACATCGGAAGCTTCAACTAAAATCAAAACCAGAAATAATGGCGTGGCCCAGAGCACACCATTTTGACGCACGAAGAAGTTATGCCCATCCAGATGCGAGGTAATACGGATATGTTTGCGTAACCATTTGAGTAAGGCCATATCTTCAATATTCGGGTTTTCTTCATGACCTTTAAGAAATTTAAAGCCGGTATAGACCAGGAAGGCACCAAAAATATACAGAATCCAGGAGAATTCCTGAACAAACCATGCACCGATAAAAATAAAAATGGTACGTAATACAATAGCGCCCAGTACCCCATAGAGCAAAATTTTACGCTGCAAGGCTGGAGGAATGGCAAAGGCGGCAAAAATCATCAGCCAGACAAATACGTTATCAATCGCGAGAGATTTTTCTAACAGATAACCCGCAAAGTATTCCATGGTTTTTTGATTGGCTAAGGCAATACCTGCCGTTTGCTGTAAATAAAGCCATAAACCGCCAGCGAACAGCATAGAAACACTGACCCAGGCAATGCTCCAATAGGCTGCTGACCTAATTTTAACGGGCTGGTCTTCTTTGTGTTTGAAGCCAATAAAGTCGATGATGAGCATGACTGCCACTATCGCAAAAAATGCCAGATACAACCCAGGGTTGCCGATGGATTCCATAAAAAAATCTCCACACCCGACAACTGGCCATAAAAAAACCTTGACCTGTTGCCAGATGATTTAAACATCTGTGTCAACATGATCAAGGTCTTGCCTACATCTGAATATCAATATTTTGTAATTTCAGATGCTCAGATACCGACTTTTTGCAAAGTGTAATGACGATATTCTGACACGTCGGCTAGAATTGCTTCTAGGGACGCTTGGAGGAGGCTACTCCCCTTGTTCAACTCAATTTCGTTTTGGATCTAATCCAAATGTGGCTGAAGAATCGCATATTTATGTGAATTGTGCAAATTTTATCTAAGCTGCCTACACTTTAATAAAATCTTTACGTTGCACCAAAATCAAGGCCAATACGGTACCGAGAACAGCAACCAGACCACCCACAATTCCAATCTGACTTAAGCCATAACTTGCCGTGACCATTCCGCCCAATAATGCCCCGCCACCAATCCCGACATTATAAAGACCTGAATAAATTGCCATGGCGACATCGGTGGCATCCGATGCAAGGTTGAGGGTTTTGGCTTGCAGCGCCAGACTGAAGCAAATAATGCTCATGCCCCAAAACAAGCTCAGCACACTCAGACTGTTAAAACCCTGAGCCAGTGGCAGGAGTAGCAACATGGACATTGCCAATAAAGCACTGCTTAAAGGAATCGCAATTTTGGGATATTGATTGCCAAATTTACCAAACAAATAAGAACCAATAAAACCGGCACCGCCGTAAATGAGTAACAAGGTCGTGGTTTGGCTAGAACTAAAATGGGCAATATTCAGGGCAAAGGGTTCGATATAACTATAAGCGGTAAATTGTGCCGTAATGATGATAACGGTCAAGACAAACACGATCACCAGACTCGGGCGTTTAAACAGCATGCCAATACTTTTAAGCGAACCCGAATTGACACTGGGCAGTCTAGGCAAGGTTTTTGCCAGTGTCAGACAGACGAGTGCAGCACCAATAGCAATTAAAGCAAAAGTGTTGCGCCAGCCATAGGCTTCACCAATCATGCGGCCAAATGGAATTCCCAATACCATCGCCAAAGCTGTTCCGGTTGCCAGTAAACCTAAGGCCTGAAACTCTTTACCTTTAGGTGCTACACGTACGGCTAAAGAGGCGGTAATTGACCAAAACAGCGCATGGGAAAATGCAATCCCGATCCGGCTGGCTAAAAGCACATTAAAGTTCCAGGCGAAATAAGATAAGCCATGGCTAAGAATAAATACCACAAATAAGGCAATCAGTAAAAAACGCCGTTCGACATTACGCGTCATCAGCATCATCGGCAGCGAAATAGGCGCAACCACCCATGCATACAGGGTAATCATGATGCCGACATCAGTGGCGGGCATATTGAAACTGTGGCCAATATCACTCAGCAATGCCACAGGGATAAATTCGGTGGTATTAAAAATAAACGCCGCGAAGGCTAAAGTAATCACAGAGACCCATTGCCGCGTGGGATTGGGTGGAGATTCAGAAGATAAGGATGACATAGTCAGACGGTTTGAAAATTAGCGTTGAAGTTTAGGCTTAAAAGTTAAGCTTGTTAAGTTTAATCCTGGGTCGGAAAAGTGCCAATCCGATATAGACCCAACAAAAAACTTAACAATATTGGGCAGGGATTTATGGCATGTTTATTCATATTCACCTAAATGAGAGAATAAGAAATGTTAGAAATTAAGCAAAAGGATGATGGTAAAAAAGGTGAATTTTATATTGGTGACCATGGACAGCGTTTAGCTGAAATGGCATATACCTGGGCAGGTGAAAAGGTATTTATTATTGAGCATACCGATGTGGATGACACGTTGCGTGGACAAGGTATAGGCAATAAATTAGTTGAGCGTGCTGTTGCCATGGCGCGAGAAAAAAATCTCAAGATCATTCCGCTCTGCCCTTTTGCCAAATCGGTTTTTGATAAAGATTCATCTATTCACGATGTGTTGAAATAAGTTATTTTTAAAGTATTCTGATTTTAGTCAAATCAAAAAAGTGAGGGATAGCGATGCAGTTTCAACATGATGACAACGGCCAAAAAGGCGAGTTTTTTACTTTGAATGATTCAGGCAAACGGATTGCAGAAATCAGTTATGTCTGGACAGGTGAGCATAAAATTATCGCTAATCATACCTGGGTCGATGATGCTTTGCGCGGGCATGGGGTCGCGCGCCAGTTACTGGATGTTTTAGTGGAATTTGCCCGTCAAAAACAATTGAAAATTGTACCGACCTGTTCTTATGTCGATGTCATGTTTAAACGCGATAAAAGTTTTGCAGATGTTGTGGCTTAAGTGTGTGGTGATTTAATTGGTTGTGATTTAAAAAGCCCAAAGATTTGGGCTTTTATCATTTAGGGCTTTTTCTTTTTTGAGCCCATTAAGCAAGATCAATAATTACCTTCATCGCATTCTCGTCTGCGGCATGTTTAAACACATCATAGGCTTTCTCAAATTCTGTAAATTTAAAGTGATGGCTGGCCAAGCGTTCCAAAGGCAATTTTCCGGAACAGCAGGTTTTCAGCAACATGCCTGTGGTATTGGTATTGACCAAGCCGGTGGTGATGGTCAGGTTTTTAATCCAGAGCTTTTGCAGTTCAAAATTAACCGGTTTGCCATGCACACCAACATTGGCGATATGACCGCCTTCTTTGACCACGTTCTGGCAAATATTCCATGTCGGCTCTGCACCCACTGCTTCTATTGCACAATCGACCCCTCGCCCATCGGTAATCTCTAGAATACGTGCAATCGCATCTTCCTTGCCGGAATTAATGGTATGTGTTGCACCTAACTCTTTGGCAAGTGCGAGGCGGTTATCATCCATATCCACCGCAATAATTTGCGCGGGTGAATAGAATTGTGAGGTTAGTAAGCAGCCCATCCCGATCGGTCCTGTTCCCACAATTGCAATGCTATCCCCCGGTTTGACATCGCCATAGCGCACGCCAATTTCATGCGAGGTCGGCAATACATCCGATAAAAAGACCGCGACATCTTCATTCAAGCCTTCGGGTAAGGGATAAAGCGAGGTATCGGCAAAAGGCGTGCGTACATATTCTGCATGGGCACCATCAATCATGTAACCCATAATCCAGCCCCCTCCGTTACGGCAGTGCGCATAGAGTTGTTTCTGACAGTTTTCACAAGTCCCACAGCGGCTGACGCAGGAAATAATCACCCGATCGCCTTTTTTAACATTTTTAACACCCGAACCAACTTCTTCAACGATCCCAATACCTTCATGACCTAAGATACGGCCGTCAAATTTACCGGTGTTCTTGGTGGCCTCTTGCTGAATTTCGGGGTTTTTACCTTTCCAGATGCCTAAATCTGTACCGCAAATGGTGGTTTTTGTGACACGGATGACCGCATCGGTGGGATCAATAATCTGGGGAATGGGACGGTCTTCAAAACGGATATCATTTTCGCCGTAGTAGACCATTGCTTTCATTGTTGTCATCAGCGTATTCCTTTTCTATTCCCTCTCTTGCGCTTTGGAGTAAATTTCTTCTTTAAATAATTTAAGCAAAAATATTTAAATACAGGAAAATGAAACCATGATGAGAGGAAAACAGTTGATCAGAGACTCTGCTGTATTGATAGGACCTTAAAGCATTGAGCATAAATACACAGAGCTTATCTATCTAAGCTATCAACAGTAATTGAGGAAGTCATTACGTGGACAGGTTTGCTTACACAATGACCGGGTTTAATGACAACTGAAGGGGTTCGAGACAAAAAATATCAATATCTGCTTTTGTTGCAGCTTATTTATGATCAGGTTATTTATGAGGGACGGGCTGATAAAATAATAAAAATTATTTTTTGGTCTTGTCTAGTCTTGGCTAGGACATTTAAAAGAAAATGAACTTTGCAGATGATGATTGCACATCTGCAAAGTTTAAAATGGCCTGTGATTTGATTAAAACCGTCGCCAATCCTGAGAGCGATTATAAGGATTGGGTTTTATTAAAGTGCAGGTTCTGGGACTGGATCAGGTGAGTTAAAGCAACACCAAGCAATGACGTCATCAGCATCATTTCCAGCATGGTATATTCGTTTACCCATAAAAAGCATAAGGCCAAGACACCCAAACTGCATGCCAGATATAAGGTATTTTGAACCCAAATTTTAAGCGCAATACCAAGCAGGCCTGAACAGATCGCAATGTTCAGCAGCTCTTCAATCCCATTACGATGCAAGACGATAATTAAGCTTAAATAGCTACAAACTAATCCCATCGTGATGAAAAGTTTTTTTAACATGCTTTTCCCCTGATTCTAGGTAATTAATTGTTTTGATTTGGCTAAATCAATTTTAATTCACCAAACAGTAAAAAATAAGGTGTTTTAAGCTATGCTATTTGTACGAAACAAATGACATTTGATTAAAAAATAACCAGATCTAATGGTAAGCTCATCCTACTTACTCAGTAATAAAAACCCTTTATTTCAAAATTACATGGTCAAAATAGGAATTTTATGTTTATTCAATTGTGTTATGTCAGTAGCCGCATAGAAGCTGAAAATGACCTATTACAGGATTTAAGCGATATTTTGGCAACAGCGCGATCTTTTAATCAGGCGCATGATATTTATGGTGTGCTGTATTATGCTGAAGGGATTTATTTTCAGTGCCTTGAGGGTGAAAAAGATCAGTTAGAGGCTTTATTTTCACAGATCAGTCAGGACCCTCGCCATCATCAGATTCAGCGTTTTCCTGACCATGCGGTTGAGCAGATTCATTTTAAAAAATGGTCGATGAAATATGTCAATCAGCATGGAAAAATCACCAGCCTCTTCAAGAAAATGGGTCTGGAAAAATTTCAGCCACATCAGTTGAATGCTGAGCAACTGAACCAGTTTCTGGATTTATTGCTCAAAATGGAAGAAACTGAACATGGTACAAAAGCTAGAGTAGGTATAAAGAACAGGGGTTATCAAAATTATTTTTAAAAATAAAGCTTCAACTCATGAAGCTCAGTTCAATAAAAAAGGACTATAAAAATAGTCCTTCAATAAAAATTAAAAAATGAAATTTAAGCTTTTAAAGCGCTAATCAATTTCTGATGTAATCCGCCAAAACCGCCATTCGACATAATTACCACCGCATCACCCTCACCTGCCTCTTGAGCAACAGTCTGGATAATGTCATCCAGGGAACGTGCCACAATGGCTTTATTTGATGCAGCGTTAATTACCGGCTGTAAATCCCAGTCCAAACCTTCCGGTTGATACCAGATTACTTCATCCGCTAAACGTGCAGAATGCGCCAAACCGTCTTTATGGCTGCCCATACGCATGGTATTTGAACGCGGTTCAATAATCGCCCACAGTTTACGTTCGCCTAAGCGTTTACGTGCGCCATCCAGCGTGGTTTCAATCGCAGTCGGATGATGGGCGAAGTCATCATAAACTTCAATTCCTTTCACGGTATCCAGCAATTCCATACGGCGTTTTACACCGCCAAAGTTTGAAAGTGCTTCACAAGCCGTTTCAATGGATACGCCCACATGTTCAGCCGCCGCAATGGTTGCCAAAGCATTGGCAACAGAGTGCTGACCGGTCATGTTCCATTTCACGGTGCCTTTAACCACGCCATTTTCTAGTACTTTAAAGTGTGAGCCATCTGCAGAAAGCTGTTCCGCAGAAAGTGCTGCTTTTGCATTGGCATCCAATGACGTGCGAACCACAGGTGTCCAGCAGCCCATGTCCAAAACTTCATCAATATTAGTTTCAGTAATTGGCGCAATAATGCGGCCTTCACTTGGAATGGTACGCACCAGATGATGGAACTGTTTTTGAATCGCAGCCAGATCATCAAAGATATCGGCATGGTCAAATTCGAGATTGTTTAAAATCGCGGTTTTAGGATGGTAATGCACAAACTTGGAACGCTTGTCGAAGAATGCAGAATCATATTCATCCGCTTCTACACAGAAGTATTTACCGCCACCTAAACGTGCACTTTCACTAAAACCGAGCGGTACGCCACCAATCAGGAAACCCGGCTCTAAACAGGCCTGATCAAGTACCCACGCGAGCATAGTCGTTGTTGTGGTTTTACCATGCGTACCGGCAACACCTAAAACATGCTTACCTTGTAATACGTAATCTGCCAGAAATTGTGGACCGGAAATATAGGCTAAACCTTCATTCAGCATATATTCCACAGCATCAATGCCACGTTTCATGGCATTGCCGACAATCACCAAATCTGGATGTGGCTGCAAATGGCTGCGGTCATAACCTTGCATTAAGGTAATACCTGCATTTTCCAGTTGGGTCGACATGGGTGGATAGACGTTCGCATCTGAACCCGTCACCTTATGTCCTAAATCACGTGCTAATAACGCCAGCGAACCCATAAAGGTGCCACAGATACCCAAAATATGCAGATGCATTCGTTTTAACTCCACTGCTTTTTTGACACATCACGTTATTGGTGGGTGGTGTCATTATTGATTCAATTTGAAAGCAACGATATCAAGGGTTTTCTGGAAAAGATAGTCTTTCTTGTATCTATTCATAGGATTGCATCATGCGTTTTATCCCGCTGTTTTGGGTAGTGGCTTTGCTGGAAAAATCATGGATGAAATGACATGTTTTTTTACTGGAAAAACGTAAAATATTGACGATTATTCCAGATAAATTGACTATGTTCTTTCCGTTGCTGCTTTTAGTTATTTCTAACTGTTTTATGACCTTGGCCTGGTATGGGCATTTGAAGTTTTTACATGGTGCACCGCTTTGGCAAGCGATTTTATTTGGCTGGGTGATTGCCCTGCTCGAATACAGTTTTATGATTCCTGCAACTCGATTGCTTGCACAACAAGGCTGGGCGGTGGGACAAATGAAAATCACCCAGGAAGTCATGACTTTACTGGTGTTTGTGCCTTTTATGATTTTTATGTTTAAGCAGCCCTTTAAACTGGATTATTTATGGGCAGGATTGTGTCTTTTAGGTTGTGTGTATTTTGTCTTTAGAAGTCAGTAAAACTTGATAATTTTATTTGGAGTTTGAGTTGCATCACTGCCCTTTTCTCAAGTTAGGATCTAAAGTTATTTGTTTAGGCATTGCTGTACTTTTGAGCGATCAAAAAGAAGAAAAATTCTTTGTTAAGCTGATTATACTTTCTTGCATCACAGCTCAATGAAGACATCCATGTCGCATTTACGCCATGGCATCGATGGGAGTGATGGGAATAATAATTTAATAATTTCTTATAATGGATGATGGTTTCTTTATTATTTATCTAAAAATAGAGGAAATATGGCAGTACGGTATCTGTTAAATTTTGGCGAGATGAAAAATCAGTCTATAATATCGGGCTTGTAATTCATTTAAAGCTTGGCACTTGTCGAGATTTATCCTTCCTTACATTCGTTTATGGAATATTTGCAATGAATGCGGCTGCTGCAGACACTCAACCTCTCGTTGGAATTATCATGGGTTCTCAATCTGATTGGGCAACTCTCGAAAACACTGCCAATATGCTTAAACAACTTGGCGTCCCATTTGAAGCGGAAGTTGTTTCTGCGCATCGTACGCCAGACCGTTTATTCGAATATGCCGAAACAGCACGTGAGCGCGGTATTCAGGTGATTATTGCCGGTGCCGGTGGCGCAGCGCATTTACCAGGGATGTGTGCAGCAAAAACTGATCTGCCTGTATTGGGTGTTCCAGTCAAATCTTCAATCTTGAATGGTGTAGATTCATTGCTTTCAATCGTGCAAATGCCGGCTGGGATCGCAGTGGGCACATTGGCGATTGGTCCGGCTGGTGCAACCAATGCCGCGATTATGGCAGCACAAATTTTAGGTTTAACACGTCCTGAAATTGCAAAAAATGTTGCCCAATTCCGTGCTGCGCAAACTGAAAAAGTGGCGAGCAAAAATATTCCGGGTCAAATCTAAAGCCAAGCTTAAAACGGGACACACGTTATGGATAAAACCATCGGTATTTTTGGTGGTGGTCAACTCGGCCGTATGATGGCGCAAGCTGCCCTACCGCTGAATATTCAATGCACCTTCTTTGAAGCCAATACAGATTGCCCTTCCGCAGCGATGGGTCAGGTGATTTCGACCAAAGCTGAAAATGGCTTGCAACAGTTTATCGAAAGCGCAGATGTTTTCAGCCTGGAGTTTGAAAATACACCGCTGGCAGATGTTGATGTGTTAACCAAGCACAAAGATTTGCATCCCCCGCGTCAAGCACTTGCGATTGCACAGCATCGTTTGTCTGAAAAAGCACTGTTTGATCAACTCGAGATTCCTGTTGCGCCGTATAAGGCGGTCAATTCTCTAGACAGCTTAAAGGCTTCGGTTGCAGACCTGGGTTTACCCATCGTATTGAAAACCTCACGTGGTGGTTACGACGGTAAAGGTCAGTTTGTGCTTCGTTCAGCAGATCAAATTGATCAAGCATGGGCAGAATTGGGTCCTGCGGGTGAACTGATTGCCGAAAGCTTTGTGACGTTTTCGCGTGAAGTGTCGATTATTGCAGTGCGTGGTCAGAATGGTGACGTTAAAACCTGGCCATTGGCTGAGAACCACCATCACAATGGAATCCTTTCGCATTCGATTGTGCCTGCACCAAACAGTGCAGATTTACAGCCAGTGGCACAAGACTACATCACTCGCCTGCTGAATCATTTGAATTATGTTGGTGTGTTGACGCTTGAATTGTTTGTGACCGACAAAGGCTTGTATGCCAATGAGATGGCACCACGCGTGCATAACTCAGGTCACTGGTCAATTGAAGGCGCGGTCTGCTCGCAGTTTGAAAACCACATTCGTGCGGTTGCGGGTTTACCGCTGGGTTCAACTGAAGTGGTTCGTCCAACCGTGATGGTCAATATTATTGGCAAGCATCCGAAATCTGAAGATGTCTTGACTTTAAATGGCGCCCATTTGCACCTGTATAACAAAACTGAACGTACAGGCCGTAAAATTGGTCATATCACGCTGATGCCAAACGACAGCGCTGAATTAACCTCTTTATGCCGTCAATTGGCGAAAATTTTGCCAGAACCCTTGGCATTGACTCAAGATATGAGCATTTAATCCTTCGATTGAATGATAAAAAAGCGGTCATGCCAATGACCGCTTTTTTTATGCCTGAAGTTCGGGCATGATTGCGCCTCTTTTGAGCTTATGCACCGTTTATCGGAACAGAATAAAAAATAACTGTATGTAATTTATACAATCCCTTATAAGTAGACTGAATAAAAAACAAACAAATAGAATTGTCCTGTATTTAAGTTTTACTGCGGTAAAACGAGGCAGAGGTTTTTAAATTCAAAAGATAAAAAATAAATTCAAAACAATATATTTAAATTGAAAAATATGAATTTAAATTCAAACCCGTATATTTGAATTTAAAAAATATGAATTCAAAGTTGTATCTAGTGATATGAATTTAAAGTTTTAAATTTAAAAAGCAGGTTTTTGAATTTAAAACTTTATGTGTTTAAAAGCATAAAATAAAATAGATTAACTTATCCACAGTGTATTTAAATTTAAAACCATAGTTTAAATTTAAAAGAGTAAATTTAAATTCATATTTTGAATTTAAAAGTTTTGAAAATGCAATTGTGGATAACTTTTTAAATTTAAAAACGATTATGAATTTAAAATAAAGAAAAATGAATTTAAATTTACGATTTGCTTCAGAAATTGGCGATTGATGATGGTATGGTAAAAACATAATTTAAATTCAAATACCATCAGGGATACTATGCGTCGCTTAGCTTTCGTTTTAGGTTCAGTTTTTCTTGCAATGACTCAAGCCAATGCTGAGCTGATTATTAATGGTCAACCTGTTACGACCACTTCAACGCCATCATCCAGTCCAGTTTTTAGTGCCCAAAATAATTTTCAGCAATGTATTGCCAATTTACGTAGCCAAGCCATCAGTTCTGGGGTGAGTGGCTCTAGCTATGATCGCTATACGCAAAATTTAACGCCAGATTATTCCGTGATTGAAAAACTGAATTACCAGCCTGAATTTTCGACCCCAATTTGGGATTATTTATCCGGTCTGGTAGATGAAGAGCGTGTGCAACTGGGACGTCAAAAATTAGTCCAGCACCGTGAAGTACTTAATCGCGTTGCGGCCGCTTATGGTGTTCCGGCTGAAACCGTGGTGGCGGTTTGGGGTGTAGAGAGTAATTTTGGTGATATTGCCGGAAGTTATCCTTTATTACAGGCTTTAGGTACTTTAAGTTGTGAAGGTCGTCGTCAAAGTTATTTCCGTGGAGAATTTTTTACCACGATGCGAATTTTACAGCGTGGTGATTTAACTGAGCAGCAAATGAAAGGCTCGTGGGCGGGGGCATTTGGTCATACCCAGTTTATGCCTTCGACCTATGAAGAGCTGGCGGTTGATTTTGATGGTGATGGCCGTCGTGATCTGGTTTCAAGTACCACAGATGCTTTGGCTTCAACGGCTAATTTCTTGAAAAAACGTGGCTGGCAAACCGGCATGCCATGGGGTTTTGAGGTTCGTATTTCTGAAGGCATGTCGATCAGTGGTGAAGGGCGTCGTAATAAAAAGGCCTTAAGCAGCTGGGTGAGTCGTGGTGTGGTTCGTGCTGATGGCAGTCCTTTAATACAAGGGAATTTATCTGAGAGCAGTTCGGCTGGACTAATGGCACCTGCAGGTGCAAATGGCCCGGTATTTTTAGTCTTTAAAAATTTCGATGCTATATATAGTTATAACGCTGCGGAAAGTTATGCTCTGGCGATTGCGCATTTGTCCGACCGTTTACAGGGTCAGGGTGGATTTAGTAAAGCCTGGCCAACTGATGATGCAGGAACATCGCGCGCAGAACGTCGTGAAATTCAGCAATTTTTACTTAATAAAGGCTATGACATTGGTGCAGTCGATGGCTTGATTGGCGATAAAACCCGTCAAGCTATTCGTCAAGAACAAAATCGTTTGGGCTTAAGTCCAACGGGACGTGCAGGCCAACAAATTTTACGTGCCTTTAGAAATGAAAATGCACAGAAAATGATGAAGTAATCATGTTATAGAAATAAAAAGGTCTGCTTAATGCAGACCTTTTTATTGTGAAGTGTTTTTATAATCTATGCTTATACAGCAGTAATGGTACCTAAGACACGATAGCCTGCAGCACCCGTAACGGTAGGCAGGTTGCCACTTTGCTGATTCACAAAGCGCATTGCCAGCCAAGCAAAGGCAGTGGCTTCCACCCAAGTCGGCGCCAAACCAATTGCAGAGGTGGTTTGTACGGACCAATTGTGTTTGCGTAAACGCCAGCGCAATTGCTCGAGTAAATGTGAGTTGTAGGCCCCGCCGCCACAGACATAAACTTCACCAGTATCCATATCGGAACGGTAAATGGCTTTTTTAATCGCCCGTGTGGTGAGTTTCAATAAGGTCGCCTGAACATTTTCAGGAGTATCTTCCAGCTCGTCATATTCCAGATCATTATGCCAGTCGGCAATTTGTTCATCCAGCCATTCCAGATTGAAATCTTCACGACCGGTACTTTTTGGCGGTTCTTTGGAAAAAAATTCATGACCTTGCAGGCGGTCGAGCAGGCTGCGAATCGGTTGGCCATAAGCTGCCCAGTTGCCGTTTTCATCATAAGGCTGACCGGTATAACGGTGACACCAGGCATCCATCAAAATATTGGCAGGTCCGGTATCGAAACCATATACAGCATCCGGATTGCCCGCAGGCAGCATGCTGACATTGGCAATGCCGCCCAAATTTAAAATCACCCGATGAATGCTGGGATGCTGGAACAAGGCTTGATGAAATGCAGGAACCAAAGGTGCACCTTGACCGCCAGCCGCCATATCACGACGTCGAAAATCTGAAATCACGGGAATCTGGGTCATTTCAGTAATGATGTTGGGATCACCAATTTGCAGGGTAAAACCATGTTCAGGACGGTGGCGAATGGTTTGTCCATGTGAACCAATGGCTTTAATCTGGCTGCGATCTAGCTGGTTTTTTTCAATCAGCTGATTAATGCCACCACCAATCATTTGTGCTAAAGCAACATCTGCTTTGCCCATGCGATCAATTTCATTGTCACCGGGTAAAGTCAGCGCCATGAGTTCGTCACGTAAGTCCAAATCAAAGGGCAAGGTGAGGGTGGCATGAAGCTGCAATGGATCAAATGAAGCAGCAACGATGTCAACGCCATCCATGCTGGTGCCGGTCATTACCCCAATATAGATCGCTGTCATGATGATAGTTAAGCCTGCATTATGCTGAAAAAGTGTTAGTATATCGCACAAATTGTATAACTGATGTATTGGGTTTTGTGATGTCAAATTTTCTGCCGGCTGAAGAACAACTTGCCCTCATCCAACGAGGCACTCATGAGATTATTTCTGAAGAGGATCTGCTCAAGAAACTCAAAGAAAATCGTCCTTTAAAAATTAAAGCGGGCTTTGACCCAACAGCACCTGACTTGCATTTAGGTCATACCGTACTGATTAACAAGCTAAAAGTGTTCCAAGATTTGGGTCATGAAGTGACTTTCCTGATTGGTGACTACACTGCGATGATTGGCGACCCAACAGGTAAAAGTGCAACACGTCCGCCATTGTCGCGTGAACAAGTGTTGGAAAATGCAAAAACTTATCAAGAACAAGTGTTTAAAATCCTTGATCCAAATAAAACCAAAGTTCGTTTTAACTCGGAATGGTTTGCAGAAAAAACCGCAGCCGATCTGATTCAATTGGCGTCTCAGCAAACTGTGGCGCGCATGCTTGAACGTGATGACTTCACCAAGCGTTATAACAACCATCAGCCGATTGCGATTCATGAATTCCTGTATCCATTGGTACAAGGTTATGACTCAATTGCTTTGGAAGCAGATGTAGAGCTGGGTGGTACAGACCAGACCTTTAACCTGTTGATGGGTCGTACGCTACAAGGTCGATATGATCAGGAAGCTCAGGTGTGCATTACAGTGCCTATTCTTGAAGGTTTAGATGGTGTCAATAAAATGTCTAAATCTTTGGGTAACTATATTGGTGTGTTTGATGCACCGGGCGCAATGTACCAAAAAGTGCTTTCAATGCCGGACTCTTTAATCGAGCGCTATTTTGATCTGCTCAGCTTTAAATCACTGGATGAAATTGCAGTGTTATTAAAAGAAATGCAAGACGGTCGTAATCCTCAAGAGATTAAAAAGATCCTTGCACTTGAGTTGGTAGAGCGTTTCCATGGTGCGGAAGCAGCTGAGAATGCGCATAAAGGTGCGGGTAATATTATTACCGAAGGTGAATTGCCTGAAGGCACACCAGAAGTGATCATTTCACGTGCTGAATTTGGCGGTGAAATGTTTATTGCTTCTATTTTACGTACTGCCGGTTTAACCAAAAATGCGGCTCAAGCCAAAGATGCCGTGGCACGTGGTGCTGTAAAAGTGGATTGGCAAGTGGTTGATGCTGGTTTCTCTGTGAATGAAAACAAAACCTACATCATTCAAGCCGGCAAGAAAGCAATTGCTAAAGTGACCTTCATAGACTGATGGTTTCTTGAATTTTTATTTAAGTTATTGAAATAAAAGCAGGCTTTGGCCTGCTTTTATTTTTTATATCGTATATTTATATTTTGAATAAGCAAATTCAAAAAAAACCCTATAAAAACAACATTTAAATTTTGCCAAATCGGTTGCATTCTGTTTTGCTTATGTATAGGATTTATCCCTCTAGACATTGTGTAGAAAACATATCTAGAGGGTAAGTGTGTAATAAAAAGCTCCACAGTTTTAAGTCTCTTCCCCAAGAGACTTTTTTTAAATTTTTAAAGATAACTATAATAATGACATTATGGATCTGAATATGATCTAACTCCAAGGAAGAGGTTTTGGGAGAGATCTCTTTCTTTTTTTTCTATCTAAAATTTAGTCAATTTTAATTTAAATATTCTTTTTCAATGATATAGGTGGTAAAAAATATCCATTTGAGCAGATTTTACTGCGCTTGGTTATTTTTCAGAAGTTATGGGTTTTACAGCATTAAAATCAATAAAACTGAGTTTGGGTAAAATCATTTTGACTAAGCTGCCGACAGATAAGGCAGTCATGATGGTTCCTTCTCGCACACCAATAATCGTATGTAGGCATAAATAAGCGCTGACCCCTGCAATGGAAACTAAAATAATATCGCCATAAGTTTTGCATGAGCCGAAATTGAAATTAAAATGAAGCGCAACTGCTTGATACAAGCCTTCTCCAGCCAGGAAGACTAAATTGGCTTTTAGCACCAGACATACTCCAAAAGCGGTGATCAGGCAGCTCAATAAGCATAACAGTAATTGAATGACGTAATGGTCAAATGACCAGGAAAGCGTTAAGCCAAGAATGGCATCAATCAGAAAACCAAATACCATGCCAACGGGGAGTTGTAATCATGGATGCCACTGAAATTGAGAACCCAGAATGATCATTTGCAACACAATCATCAATACATGCATCATGATGGTCAGCGCTCCTACAGAAAGTGGGACAATAAAGCTATAAACATAGGGAACAGATGAAATCGGGGAGGTGCCCAAATTTGAGCGAATGGCCAGCACCACACCCAAGGTTATAAGACCCAGTCCACTGAATAAGAATAAGAGTCGCAATGGAAATTGAGTTGGTATCATTTCAAACAGGAAAATAAAACCAAGTTTAGCCAACTTCTTGATGGTTACTATCCACCTAAGAGTTATAAGAATCACTTTTTTGAAGCAAGAGTCATTATTCATGATGATGCAGTCATTTATAGCAAATATTTGGTTTTATCTATTCGTGGAGATAAGTAAGCGGTATTCAGGCGGATCATTGGCTTATTTATGGAGGTGTGGTTTAACTAGGTAGTGTTTATTGCTTAATTAGAAATTTTGAAAATAGAGATGTAGGTAGAAAGAAGAAATTGAATGATCCATTATGGCGGTAGTTAAAAACATAAAATTCCAGGAAAATAGAAAAAAACCAATTTTTTCATCATAAAAGTATAAAAAATGACTAAAAAACATGATTTTTTACTGATTTTGTAGAAAAAACAGACATGCGTGATAAATATCTCTATTTAGGGGTTGCGCACCTTGAGAAACTGTATAGAATACGCCGCATACCAACGAGATATGTTGAAACGAACGAAACGCGAAGCATTGAGTTGTTGAGATTATCTTGTTGTTACTTGTCTCTGACGAAGAGCAAGGTAGATCATTAAGAGATTATGAAGAACAACTTGTGTGGATTTTTACTGGTTGATCGATCGAAATTATTTTCATTGATTGATGGTAGAAATGACTCGAAGTTTATTTGAGAAATATTTGTCAGAAAATTGATGAGCCAAGATTGGTGCCCTTTAAGGCACTAAGCAATATTA
>NZ_SJNZ01000028.1 GCF_004331155.1 Acinetobacter terrestris | reverse complement strand
GGTGTACTTTAGCAAGTTGCTCAAAATCCTGTCGCACGACGGGTTTAATAAGCTGATGAAATACGGTATTCTGATGTGACAAAACCTGAATCCTGGTCGTTAAAGTGTTTGTTTGCACTCATATTTTAACGATTTGGACTCAGGTTTTTTATTTAAATCAAACTATGGGACAGCAGTGCCCCAAAGGGTGCTTTTTTAGCTTGGAAAATTAAACCGCAGCAGCATCAACAACTGGGATTTTACCAATTTTCGCTTGCCAGATTTTTGGTGCAGTTGCGTGAATAGAAGTACCATTTACGTCTACTGCTACAGATACTGGCATATCTTCTACTACAAATTTGTAGATTGCTTCCATACCAAGGTCAGCAAAAGCAACCACTTCAGCTTGGCGAACTGCTTTAGATACCAGGTAAGCCGCGCCACCGACAGCCATCAGGTAAGTCGCTTTGTTGTCTTTAATCGCTTCAATAGCAGTAGGACCACGATCCGCTTTACCAATCATGCCGAACAAGCCAGTATGTTCTAAAACTTGACGTGTGAATTTGTCCATACGTGTAGCAGTGGTTGGACCTGCAGGACCAACGACTTCGTCACCCACTGGATCAACAGGGCCAACGTAGTAAATGAATTTACCTTTAAGATCGACAGGAAGCTCTTCACCATTGTTGATCATGTCAACCATGCGTTTGTGCGCAGCATCACGACCGGTATAGATTGTACCGTTAAGAAGTAAGGTGTCACCTGGTTGCCAAGAGTTCATTTCTTCTTGCGTGATGTTGTCTAAGTCAACACGTTTAGAAGTAGAAGAATCCCAAGTTACAGCAGGGTAGTCAGAAAGTTTAGGCGCTTGAATATGCGCAACACCTGAACCATCTAACTGGAAGTGTGCGTGACGTGTTGCAGCACAGTTCGGAATCATACCGACCGGTTTACCCGCTGCGTGGCATGGGTAATCCTTGATTTTAATATCAAGAACTGTAGTTAAACCACCCAAACCTTGCGCGCCAATACCCAAAGCATTTACTTTTTCGAAGATCTCGATACGGAGTTCTTCCATTTGGCTTTGTGGACCACGACGAAGCAATTCGTCCATGTTGATTTCTTCCATCAATGCTTCTTTTGCAAGCATCATGGCTTTTTCAGCAGTACCACCAATACCGATACCGAGCATACCAGGAGGACACCAGCCTGCACCCATGGTTGGAACAGTTTTAAGCACCCAATCCACGATCGAATCAGAAGGATTCAACATCGCAAGTTTAGATTTGTTTTCTGAACCGCCACCCTTAGCAGCAACAGTAATGTCTACTTTGTTACCTGGTACAAGTTTGTAATGGATCACAGCAGGCGTGTTGTCTTTGGTGTTTTTACGGCCAAAAGCAGGATCAGCTAAAACTGATGCGCGAAGGATGTTTGAGTTTTCTAAATAACCCTGACGTACACCTTCGTTAATTGCATCGTCCAAGCTCATCGTTAAATCAAATTTAACGTCTAAACCCACTTCAAGAAATACGTTAACAATCCCGGTATCCTGGCAGATTGGGCGGTGGCCTTCTGCACACATACGAGAGTTAATTAAGATTTGTGCAATAGCATCTTTTGCGGCTTTGTTCTCTTCACGATCATAGGCACGGCTCATCGCTTGGATGAAGTCTTGTGGATGATAGTAAGAAATGAACTGAAGCGCATCTTTTACCGATGTGATCAAGTCATCTTGCTTGATAATAGTTGTCATATCAAATATCTCTTGAGCGGGCTGTTAGCTAGCGGGCTAAATTATAAGATAAAAAGCAAGTTTTGTGGGCGTTTTGACTGCTTTTTGGCCGAAAGTTTAATAGTGAATTTCAACTCAAGTGAACGGTCATTTTTGTGAGGATTTCTGTCATAAATATGATAAAAGGCTGTCATATTTTAGTGTAAACATGACATTTAAAGCAGGAATTAAAATAATTAGAAATTATTTATAGATTTAAATTATTGAAATTTATAGATTAATACAATTATTTTAATTTGTATTAAATATGACGGCATTGTCATAAAGTTGTCATAAAACTTTTACATAATGAGCTCATCAAATCTAGAGTGTTATAAGAGTATGATTACTGCAGTCGTTTCAGTTTTTGGCTTTGCTTTATATATCGCAGCAACATGGTTTTACGGTCAAAAAGAAGATCAGGCTTAAGCTCTATCTTCTTTTTTTTGCTTTAAGTTTTATTAAAATAAAAATATTCTAAATCTTCAAATCTTCAAATCTTCAAATCTTCAAATCTTCAAATCTTCAAATCTTCAAATCTTCAAATCTTCAAATCTTCAAATCTTCAAATCTTCAAATCTTCAAATCTTCAAATCTTTAAATTTCGATCTAAATCTGCGTATACTATTTTAAAAATCTGAAAACTTCGATGATGAAAGATCAGCCTGAATTTGCGCAAAATATTATTGAAATCTATAAAAAACATGCGCGTGCATGGACAGAATTGCGCGGTCAATTCCTTTATGAAAAAGCATGGCTCGATCATTTCCTTTCACTGCTTCCAGATCATTCAACAATCTTGGATTTAGGCTGTGGTTCAGCAAAACCCATTGCAGCCTATTTAATTGCACAAGGTCATTCCGTGGTGGGTGTAGATAGTTCTGAGGTCATGATTGAAATGGCGCAGGAAAATTTTCCTGAACAAAGCTGGATTCAGGCAGACATGCGTCACATGGATTCAGGGCAAAAGTTCCAAGGCATTTTAGCGTGGGATAGTTTTTTTCATCTGACCCAAGAGGATCAGCGTGCAATGTTTTCGATATTCCAAAAACATGCTGAGCCAAGAGCGGCATTGATGTTTACCAGCGGACCTTCTCATGGTGAAGCGATTGGAAATCTGTTTGGTGAGGCTTTATATCATGCAAGCCTTGCAGCTGAAGAATATAAGCAGTTATTGAATGATCATGGTTTTCAGGTCATAAAAATGGTTGCTGAAGATGTGGAATGTGCAGGACATACTGTGTGGTTGGCACAAAAAGTCTGATCAAGTCAGACTAAATAAAAATGTAGAATAATAATTAAGTAAATGACCTTTATAAAATAAAAAGAGCAGTTGGCATGATTAGAATATTATTGTTAGGGTGCATCATTTTTGGCTTGTTATGTTTATTTGTTAAATTTTGGCCAATATATTTGGATAAACCTTTTGAAAAAGCATTGCACATCTATTGGAAACTAAAAATATTGGATGAACCATTAAAAGTAAGCTCAATTTTTCCTGATAGTGATACTGTTTGTATATTAGGAGCCTATGAAGCTCTCACTGATCCTAAGTTTTATCAATATTTTTCAAAAAATATGATCCAAGATCAGCAAAAGTATTTAGATCAAGTGCCATCCTATCCCGACCAGCGTCTTTACCTCGTGGCCTTTAGCGGCAATAAAATTCAGCAAATTTTTCGATTGAGTTTTTTTGACGCTAACAGCAAAATGGCTTGCGTAAAATCGAATGGAAATATTTCTCTCGTTAAGACTAATGATCCAACTTTAACTAAAATAAAAGTAGCTTTAACGGATTAATTCAGCTGAGTTCCCTTCCATTTAATCGAATGATATCTACGAATTTTACATAAAAAAAAGCCATCCAATTTTTAAATCAGATGGCATGGAGAACTTAGTTATGGAGAGCTTGGTTTAAGCGTTATTGAGCAGCTTGCTGTTCCGCCTGAATCGCAGTCAAAGCAATCGTGAACACAATATCATCCACCAATGCACCACGAGACAAGTCATTTACCGGTTTATTCAAACCTTGCAACATTGGTCCCACACTCACCACATTGGCAGCACGTTGTACGGCTTTATAGGTTGTGTTACCGGTATTTAAGTCAGGGAAAATAAACACATTGGCACGGCCAGCAACAGGGGAACCCGGAGCTTTGGATTGACCCACACTTTCAACCGATGCAGCATCGTATTGAAGTGGACCATCAATCAGCAAATCAGGACGACGCTCTTTAGCAATACGGGTTGCTTCAGCCACTTTCTCTACATCTGCACCCGTACCCGAGGTACCGGTTGAGTACGAAATCATGGCAATACGCGGATCAATACCAAAGGCTTTTGCAGAATCGGCAGATTGAATGGCAATTTCAGCCAGCTGTTCAGCATCCGGATCTGGATTGATTGCGCAGTCACCGTACACATAGACTTCATCCGGTAACAGCATAAAGAACACAGAAGATACCAGTGAATAATCCGGTGCAGTCTTAATTAGCTGGAAGGCAGGTCGAACCGTATTGGCGGTGGTGTGTACTGCACCCGATACCAGACCATCCACTTGATCAAGTGCTAACATCATGGTGCCGAGTACAACGGTATCTTGCAGTTGTTCACGTGCTTGTAGTTCGTTAATTTTACCTTTACGTAGTTCAACCATTTTAGGCACGTAGTTTTCACGAATCAGATCAGGATCAATAATTTCAAGATCATGCGGTAATTCGATATTACGTGCTTTGGCAACCTCAATCACCACTTCAGGTTTCGCCAATAAAATACAGTGTGCAATACCACGTGATTGGCAAATCGCTGCCGCTTGAATGGTACGTGGTTCATCACCTTCAGGCAGGACAATACGTTTTTTCGCCGCAATTGATTTTTGAACCAATTCGTGACGGAAAGCTGAAGGGGACAAGCGTGGTTTGTATGAACCATTCAGGATTTGTACCAGCCAATCGACATTAATGTGACTGGAAACAAAACGCGTCACCTGTTCTGCACGTTCAGTATCATCGACTGGAATTTCATTACTTAAATTGGACAGGCTTTGCGCAGTTTCAAAGGTGCTTAATGGTGTATGCAGAATCGGTAGGCCATTTTTAATCGCAGACTGGCAGAATGCTAAAACAGTTGCATTCGGTTCATGATGTTCCGTCAACACTAGTCCTGCCAAGGGAATACCATTACAACTTGCCAAGCTACTTGCCAATAAAACATCAATACGGTCAGATGCGCTAATGATCAGTTCACCAGCTACAAATTTGCTTAGTTCATGTTCAATATTTGAAGCAATTAAACTGCTGTGTAGCACACGACGCTGCGATGCTTCACCCTGGTTAATCCATTCTGCTGAAATATGGGCTGCCAGATCGGATATGCGCGGAACACTCAGCGTGCTGCTAAACGGCACTAAACCAATCACAGGAAGATGTTCAGAACCAATATGTGCATGGGTCTTTTGAATTGATGCAACAAATTTATTGGTGTCGCTAATCAAGCGCAGGCTTGGGTCAAGCGTGACCGGAATTTGTTCAGAATCTTCTGGCAAACCTTTAGTACGCATGAACAATACACCAGCAATACGGTCATTGGCAGCGCCGCCTAAATGGCGTAACTGTGTATCCACTTTGTCGGCAGTCACTGCAGGCTGATTCACATCTGCATTGCTCACCACAATGACTTGGGCATCCAAGGCTTTTGCTAAAATTGCATTAAAGTCTGATGCAAAAGCATCGCGGCTGGTCGGAACCAAGCCTTCAACAATAATGACATCATGCTGTTTTGCAATTTGACGGTGCAGACGTACTGCTTCTTCAAGTAACTCGTCACTTTCACCCAGACTAATCTGCTGGATCAGGCTTTCATACGTAATCGGTTCAACCGTTTCGTTATTCGATAAATGACGATATAGCGCAGTTGTACGATCTGTGGGCTGATTTTTTTCTTGTGAAAAAGGTTTAAGAAAACCGGCTTTCACACCTTGGCATTCCAAAGCGTAGACTAAACCTAGGCTGGCTGAAGTTAATCCTACGCCTTCCCCGGTTGGAACTAATAAAATTGTTTTCATAGCTTGATTCTAAATAAAAGGATTGAATGGTCAGCATCATAAAATGTGCGATGGCTTAAGCCATCGCAACATCTGCTTCAAACTTTTTTGCAGCGGCTTGACTCACCTCATTCACAACATTCTCAGTTTCTTTTGCGATGCGACCTTCTTCATCGGTAGGAACCACCCAAATTTGAGGGCCTGTACCTGCATCGATACGGCCTTCCGTTCCGCGTTTCAAGTTGTCGTTTTGTTCTTTGCTTAAGTTGAAACCGAAGTGCGGGAGGTAGGTCAAAGTTTTTTCACGGATATAAGCTGAGTTTTCACCAATACCACCGGTAAAGAACAGGCCATCAAGACGTGGCAAGCCACAGCTTAAGGCTGCAAGCGATTTAGCCAGACGGTAACAGAATACTTCAATGGCAATCGCGGCATCTTCATTGCCTTGTTCAGAGGCTTCAATGAGAGTACGCATATCATTGGACAGATTAGATAAACCCAATAAACCACTTTGGCTATTCAGCATTTTGTCGATTTTATAAATGTCCCAACCGAGGTTGCTTGCCAAGAAGCTATGGATACTTGGGTCAACATCACCACTACGGGTACCCATCACGACACCTTCAAGTGGAGTTAGGCCCATCGAGGTATCCACACTTTGGCCATTCCAGATCGCGCAAGTCGAGCTGCCGTTACCGAGGTGGGCCGTTAACCAGCCACCTTGTTTGAAGCTGCCAGCCAGTTCTGAACCACGTTCAGATACATAGGCATGACTGGTGCCATGGAAACCGTAACGGCGGACATTGTGCTCGGTATATAAGAATTTTGGCAATGCATAACGGAAAGCGTGTTCCGGCATGGTCTGGTGGAATGCTGTATCAAATACTGCGACTTGCGGCAAGTCAGGGAATAGACGTTTGGTTGCTTCAATACCGACTAAATGCGCAGGGTTGTGGAGCGGAGCAAGGGGTGTTGCCTGACGAATTTTTTCAATAATATCATCAGTTAATAATTCTGCTTTAGTGAGCGTGCCACCATGCACAATACGATGACCAATTGCATCAGGTTTGTAGTTGGCCAGACGTTCTAAACCCACTTCTAACGCTTGTTTATGATCAGCATTTGGAATACGAATATCAACAGGTTCATTTCCTACAGTCACGCCTTTGATACGCGCTTCAGGCGTACCCAAGTTTTCAGCCAAACCATGGATGCGGAATTCTTGATCTTCAAGCAATAATGCAAATTTAATCGATGAAGAACCGCAATTGATGACGAGTACTGATTTAGGCATGACGTATTCCTTAACTAAAGATGATCGTACTTGAATTGTTGTATTACCCCTGACCGTTGATATTCATTTCACGAGGCATCATCCGATCTGTTTAATAGTTGTACCATGTGAGTTTTTATAGCCACAAGCTAGACTTTAGGTGATTAGACTTAAGCACTATCGACCAGTAGAACAATAATAATTAAAATTTATCAGTTGATAGTTTTCATTTATTAATAAAATAGTACTTATTCCTAAAGTGTATCGCCTCTAGAATTCTAAACATAACATGGGCGATCAATTTTGAGCAGAAGATAAGCGTTACTTTTAATGTTTAGTTTTGATACTTTATTTCTGACCAGCGCACAATCACATAAGCAATCAGTGCAACCATAAAAAATACCAGCATCATCCAGGCCAAGCCTTGCAGGGTTTCAATAATTGTCCGATAAATTTCCAGTACCCAGCGTTGCTGCGTCAGCTCGATGACAATTTTTTTGTCATTATCGGTATAGGTGAGGGGGGTAATGTATTTTTCCATATCGTAAATACGAATCCCGGAAGATGTGCCCACTACCATGCCTGCAAATTTGGTGTATTTTGCCCATGCTTCATGAATGGGGTCGTTAATAATTCGAGCCAGAATTTGATTAATAGAATGGGAAAAAATTTTCATTACGGCAAAGGAAACCAGCAATGCCAGTACAAATGTGCAGATCATTAAATAATAAAACATTGCATTTTCCCTTTTATGGCTATTTTTATCATCTTATGAATTTAGCTTAGAAATATTTTAAAAATACTGTAGTGGATATGTTCAGCCTCATTTTTGAAGCTGAACATGGAATGCTTTTATTTCAGGACTTATTGGCGAATTTGACCATCACCAAACACCACCCATTTCTGCGAAGTCAGACCTTCAAGACCAACAGGGCCACGGGCATGAATCTTGTCAGTTGAGATACCGATTTCTGCACCTAGACCATATTCAAAGCCATCTGCAAAACGCGTAGATGCATTGATCATCACTGAACTTGAATCGACACGTGCCAAGAACTGGCGAGCAAGACTATAGTTTTCAGTAATGATGGCATCGGTATGATGTGAACCATATTTGTTGATATGTTCAATCGCTTCATCAATACCGCTGACCACTTTAACCGCCAAAATTGGGCCTAAATATTCGGTATACCAGTCTTCTTCACTGGCAGGTTTCGCAGTTGAACCCAGAATACGCTGCGTTTCACGGCAGCCGCGGAGTTCAACCTGTTTTTCTGCATACAGTTCAGCAATCCGTGGCAAGAAGTCTTCTGCGACTTTCTCATCGACCAGCAAGGTTTCCATGGCATTACATACGCCATAACGATGCGTCTTGGCATTTAGCGCAATCGGCAAGGCTTTTTGCAAGTCGGCTTGTGCTTCAACAAAGACATGGCAATTGCCATCAAGGTGTTTAATCACAGGAATACGTGCTTCGTTGCTCACACGTTCAATCAGTCCTTTGCCTCCACGTGGAACAATCACATCCACATATTCCGACATGGTAATCAGATGACCGACCGCAGCACGATCAGCCGTGTTAATCACTTGCACTGAAGTTTCAGGTAGACCTGAAGCTTTTAAACCGTGTTGAATCGCTTGCGCAATGGCTTTATTTGACTCCAGTGCCTCAGATCCACCACGCAAAATAATGGCATTTCCTGACTTTAGCGCAAGTGATGCTGCTTCAAGGGTAACATTCGGACGTGATTCATAAATCATGCCGACCACACCTAAAGGAACCCGCATTTTACCCAGTTGAATGCCCGAAGGGCGGAAGGCTAAATCGGTGATTTCCCCAATCGGGTCAACCAGACTCATAACATCTTTTAAGCCATGCAGCATGCCTTTAAAGCGTGTGGGAGTAAGTTCTAAGCGATCAAGCAATGCACTGTCCAAATTGTTGTTACGACCTTTGGTCATATCAATTTGGTTCGCAGCTAAAATAGCAGCTTCACTGTCTTGTAAAGCAGTGTAAATTGCAGATAAAGCATTGTTTTTTGTTTGGGTAGAAGCGCTTGCTAACACGCGAGAAGCTTGGCGTGCTTGTTGGCCTACCGTTTGCATATATTGTTCAATTGAATCTTGCATAGCGGCTGATCACTTAGAAATTACACCTTCGATAGTAACAGCCTGGAACCAGACAATGAAGCATCTATCTGGAAAAAAACTTTGAAACTTTTCAAGCTATTCATATTTTGAAATCCTTTTGTTTGTAAATTTAGATGAGTGGTCATGGAATAAGTTGCGCGTCAAATGTTCCTCTGTATAGAATAAAAATAGTGACATTGATGTCTGATAATTAAAGCAAATGAATGGATGCAGTACAGCGCAGAAATTCTATATTTATTTTCTTGCAAAATAACAATAAGGCAAGAATGGAGGAAGGGATATGAATTCCATGATCCAAATGGACTCGGAAGTACAAGAATCAAACACGAGTTTAGGCTTTTTTGATCTTTACCATAGAAACAGTTTTAAAGAGCCTGCACGTACAACGTGGATCAAGGGCTGGAAAATTGAATATATGGCGATTACTCAGCCTGAAACGATTCACAATACTCCAATCGTCATCATTGGCGGGGCATTTCAAAACTTCAATTCTTATAAATATTGTGTTGAACAGTTGCTCAGTGCAGGTCCGATTATCCTGATTGATTTACCTTCAATGGGTGCCAATCAACAAATTACCAATCGTGATACCGGTGTTTCCGCAGGAACTCTGGAATTGCCGGACTTGGCACGTATGCTCGGTGAATGGCTAGATATAGAAAATTTGTCCAAGGTTTCGGTGATGGGCATGTCTCTCGGTTCAGTGGTGGCTTCAGGCTTGGCCCATCAACGCCCTGAATTGATTGACCGTATGATTCTGATGGGCGTGATGCAAAAAACCCGTAAAAGCTGGCGCATGTTGCTGGAAGAGTCTTTGCATTTAATGAAAGAACAGCGCATGGACGAGTTTGGCCAAGCCGTGATTTTGTATTTGGTCAATCATGCCAAAATTGATCAAACCCGCATGTCACCTACTGCGAAACGTTTGTTCTTTAAACAAATGGCTGAATTTACTGCAACCGAGCAAGATCGCTATGAAATTAACTGTAGCCGTTTACTGCGTTTAACCGATGTGCCCATTCCTGAATGTAAAGTACTGGTGGCTTGTGGGCAATATGACAGTTTTACCTTGCCCCATGAAAATGCAAATTTTGCCTTGCAATGTCCCGACATGGAATTTGCAATGATTGCCAATGCAGATCATGTGCCGCAATTGCAGCGCCGTAAGGAAACCATGAGTTTGTTTGCAACCTTCTTGCAGGGTGAGTCGATTCAAACTGTGGAAGGGATTATCCCGATGACACGTGCACAGTTACTGACTTTGGAACGTCGCGGTGAAGAACGGATTGCAGTACAAAACCCAATGACTGTATTGACCCATCGTCATTCAGCGCTGCAATTGCCCACTCATATTATTGATCTAAACTTCTTTGGAGTTTTACTTGAGTTTGCTAAAGGTTTAACTGCAAAAGTTGAGCAATATCCACGTGATTTGGCTTTGCATCTGGAAGATGAAGAAGGTCAATTCAAGATTGAATGTTTGATTTTTGAGGTAGGGGCAACACAAATCCGCGCCTTATTTAAACATGGCAGTTTTGAAGTGGCAGAACGGTTATTGCGTTATGTACAACGACAAAAAGAAGCGATGCTGGTACTGGAATCAGTCAGTTAATCACTTGCTACTGAGCATAAAAAAACAGCGTATTTAACGCTGTTTTTTTATGCTCGCATGAATCATCCAGA
Source organism: Acinetobacter terrestris (assembly GCF_004331155.1). Classification (GTDB taxonomy): domain Bacteria; phylum Pseudomonadota; class Gammaproteobacteria; order Pseudomonadales; family Moraxellaceae; genus Acinetobacter; species Acinetobacter terrestris. The sequence continues at coordinate 23,806 of NZ_SJNZ01000028.1, read as the reverse complement.
CCAAATCCCCTAGATGCTCATCACTAGCGAATTCATTCACCGGCTGGTCTTGAAAATACTGTTGAGGCTGAACAATAGTGATATTTTCAAAACCTGCTTGCTGGAAAAAGTCTTGCGCCTGTTGAGGATGAGTAAAATGGAAACTAAACGCGCTGCGCGACATCCATTTGAGTAATTTACTACTGGCCCAAATAAAATTGGCCAGTTTATTTTTGACCGGTTCCGGATAAATATCGGTCAGGTAATGCAATTCCTTAAAGTCCTGAGCGTAATGTGTAATCGCTTGCAGCAATTGCAATAGCATGTCTTTGTTGAAGTAGTTAATCAAACCTTCGCTAATTACCACCAATGGGCGAGTGGGGTCAAACACCTGAAAAGCCTGTTCAAAATCTGCAGTGAATAAATCAACCGATAAAACTTCAGGGCTATTCACATCAATTTGTTTCAGTGCTTGTGTTTTGACTTTTGCCATACCGGGTAAATCAAGTTCACGGTAATCAATATTGGGATACTTTTGTCGAAAGTTCCAACCGCGTGGAGAAAGTCCACTCGCGATTTCAAGGACCTGTAAATCTGGATGTTGCTCGATCAGTTGCGTGAGATGCTGATCAATCATGCGGTGACGTTGTTTTAGCGTGGTACGCATACTGCCGCCAACAAATTTTTCAGCCCAACTTTCTAAAGGGTGAACCAGTTTGGCGAGCATTTTACCTTTGGATGTTGCAAAGACCGGGTGGGAAATTCCCATGCTGTACCAGATATAGCCGGTATAATGTGCAGTAAATGAAATGTGTCGATGTTCTGAAAGCGGTTGTGTCATGTCATCCTGACCTGTATGTTTTTGTAGTTTTAAATGTATAAGTGCTGTTTGATAGGCTTCTTATATGGCTGATTCGTATCTTTTAAAAGTTAATACCAGCAAATATCTACAAGAAGTCTATGACTTTCTTTTTAATGATCATAAAGAAAAAGGAACACCTTGTCGTGTTCCTTTTGTCGCATTAATTAAATGAATTTTTAAAGTTTTCGATATTGTCTCGAACTTTTTTCCATTCAGTACCCAAGTCTAGTGTTTCGCCAACCGTAAGTTCAGGAATTATCCCGCGCATACGCTCCAAACGTTCTTGATTGGGTAAAGCTAAGTCACGAATCCCTTCTAAAGCAGTACAAGCCGCAGAACGGTCATTACAGACCAAGCCCATGTCACAACCGGCTTTGAGTGCAGCTTGAATACGTGCATCAGCGCCACCGGCTACACAGGCAGCTTGCATGGTCAAGTCGTCTGAGAAAAGTACACCATCAAATTTCAGCTCTTGACGCAAGATCTCTTGAATCCAGTACGGCGAGAAACCGGCAGGGTTGGGGTCGACCTGATCATAAATCACATGCGCTGGCATGAGTGCATCCAGTTGCGGCATGAGTTGAATAAAGGTCTGCATATCCTCGTTGTAAATTTCGTCATAACAACGTGAATCTACAGGTGCTGCCACATGCGAATCCGCTTTGACTGAGCCATGACCCGGGAAATGTTTGCCGGTATTGGCCATGCCTGCACGTTTCATTCCTTTTAAAAAGGCGCTGGCAAGCGGGACAATATCCTGAATATTTTTGGCAAAGCCACGGTCACCAATTACATCGCTGACATCATTTAGGTCCAATACCGGTGCAAAACTAAAATCGATACCGACAGCAAGCACTTCAGTTGCCATCAGCCAACCGCATTGCTCAGCCAAATCCACCGCCTGTTCAGGTCCGGTGAGATAGAGTTCACCCAAACGACCCATGGCAGGAAGCAAGGTAAAGCCCTGTTTTAAACGTTGTACGCGACCGCCTTCCTGGTCCACGGCAATTAAAATATCGGCTCTGATACGACGCATATGATCGGTTAAAGCACGAACTTGTTGTGGCGATTTTATGTTTCGTGAAAATAAAATCATGCCACCTACTTGCGGTGTTCGTAATAGTTCAATATCTTCTTGAGTAAGTTCTGTGCCAGCGATGTCTAGCATCAATGCGCCAATCATATCGGTGTCCGTGTTGGAATTTTATAAAGAAAAAACAATACCTGAATTCTGCAATGATTTGCTACATTTTGACAGTACAGAATATGATAAAACTACACGACATACACATATTAAGTTGTTTAAGATTTTGAATATACTGCATTCATGTTGAAAAACGACATTGAAATATTGGTCAAAGACCAAGGAATTACGAATTATTTATGAAACTTCAAACATTAGCGTGTGCAGTTGCAATTGCGACTGGCGGATTTTTCTTTTCCCATGTAGTGAACGAGGCCATTGCAGCTAATGATACAGTTGCAGTTTCTCAAGCTATTCAGCCAACGCAGGAACAGGCGCTGGTTTCGCGCCAATTGGCAACCTTAGTTGACCGTCAGCATTATTTAAATCAACGTTTAGATGCAGCGACTTCTAACCGAATTCTTGATTTTTATCTAGATAGCCTGGATGCAGACCATTCATTATTTTTAGCACCTGAAGTTGAACAATATAAGAAAAATTATGGTGCCAATTTTGGTGCTGCACTCAAAGCCGGGGATTTATCAGGTCCATATTTAATTCATGCCCAATATCGTGAACGTTTAAAACAGTTCTATGAGTTCATGCTGGCTGAGTTGAAGAAGCCGCAAAACTTGAAACAAAGCAATGTTTATATTGATACCGACCGCGAAAAAGCGCCTTATTTCAAGTCTGCAGCAGAGCAACGCGCACATTGGCAAAAAATGCTGGTGTCGCAGCTCATTAACTTGAATATCAGTAAAGAAGAAGAGTCTGCGAAGCAGAAAGCGTTAAAAGATGATCCGGCTTTAGCCAATGGTCAGGATTTGGCCAGTCCTGAAGATTTAACACCGGTGCAAACCTTGACCAAGCGTTATACCCGTCAGCTTGAACGCATGAGCCGGGTTAAAAGTGACGATGTCTTGGACAAAACTTTAAATGCGATGATGTTGACCTATGATCCGCACAGTAATTACTTCCCGCCTGTAGATGCGATGGAATTGAACCGTCAAACCACCTTGCAGTTAGAGGGGATTGGGGTTTCGATCCGACCTGAACGCGGTAATGAAGATTACACCAAGATTGAGACCATTGTAGAAGGTGGTCCGGCCAGTAAATCGGGTCAGATTAAATCGGGTGATCGTATTATCGGTGTTGCGCAAGACGGCGACAAAATGGTCGATGTTGTGGGCTGGGCAAGTAACGAAGTGGTCGGTTTAATCCGCGGTAAGCGTGGAACCAAAGTCAGTCTGCGTTTACTGGGTGCCGGTGCATCAATGAGTCAGGCCCGTACTGTGAGTTTGGTTCGTGACGTGATTCAGGAAGAAGATGCCGGTGTACGTTCACGTACGGTTGATATTAAGCGTGATGGTAAAAACTATACTTTTGGTGTGATTGAAATTCCGTCGTTCTATTTGAACTATCGTGCGCGCCGTGCAGGCACAGATTATCGCTCGGTTTCTGAAGACACCAACAACGCTTTAAAAGCTTTGGCTGCGAAAAATGTGACCGGGATTATTATTGATTTACGTAATAATCCAGGTGGTTCACTTGAAGAAGTTGCGCGCATGTTGGGCCAAGTGATCAAGTCAGGTCCAGTGGTGCAAATTCGTGACGGTAATGGCAATGTCAGCGTATTTGAAGATGATGATGGCGGTGCACAAACCTATGCAGGTCCACTTGCAGTCATGGTTAACCTGGCTTCGGCATCTGCCAGTGAAATTTATTCTGCGGCTATTCAGGATTATGAACGCGGAATCGTGATTGGCAGTACCACTACCGGTAAAGGTACAGCGCAAGTTCAACTGGATACTTTGGCGCATGGTCAGGCGACCTTGACACAACGTAAGTTCTATCGCGTAACGGGTGGCAGTACCCAGAACAAGGGCGTCGTGCCTGACATTAAACTGGTGGATATCTACAACGAAGAATTTGGTGAGCGTAAAGCCAAGAATGCCTTGGAATGGGACACTATTCCAACTGCACCATTTAAGCGCGAAGGTTCTGTACAACCCTATGTGCAAAATCTGGCTCAAATGTCGCAACAACGCGTGGTGGCTGATCCGCAATTTAAATATTTAGAACAACGCAAAGCGATTGCCAAAAAAACTGAAGAGCAAAAGCGTGTAGTTCTTGATATTGATCAGCGTAAAGCAGAGTTGAATGCGCTGGAACAAAAAACTTTAGATTCAGAGAATCAGCGTCGTGCAGTCACCGGTCAGAAGCCGTATGCTAACTGGGAAAGCTACCAGGCTTCTATGGATGCGTTGATTGAGTCACGTTCAAAAATGAAGGCGACACAACGACCTGCTTTACCTGAAGAAGAAGTGTTTGTCACAGAGTCGGCTAATGTTTTATTGGATTACGCCAAATTGCAATCTGCTAAAACAGCTGCGAACTAAGCTTATTCATTTTACGCTTATTCATTCAGTATTAAGCTTTTAAATATCCCGAAAAAACCAGTCAGTTCGTCTGACTGGTTTTTTATTTGTCTGTATAACGTTGACAACTATTTTTTATCAATACTTAAGTTTAATGGATCAATAAAAAAATGAATTGAACAGCAAAAATATGAACGGTGTAAGTATAATGATCAAAAGGTTGATCTATCTTTCTATAATTAAAATAAATAAATTCGTAATAAAAATGAATAGCGTAAATAGCACTTGACCAAACTAGAATAGTATTAGATGCTTGTTTTAATTGATTGTTTTTTATAAGTACTCATTAATGGGCAAAAGCTTTTGTGAAAGGATAAATGGCATTAATAACGTGGATTAAAACAAGAAAGATAACCTATACGGAAGCTTGATATGGCTCATATACATTATGATTTTAGCCTCGTGGTAGGTTCAGTTATTGTTGCTGTTTTGGCCTGTTATTTTGCAGTGTCGATTGAACAATCATTATTTCGGGGCTTAGGTCAGAAATATGAAAAAACGCTTCTTGTTATAAGTGGTTGTATGTTGGGTGCTGCAATTTGGTGTATGCACTTTGTGGGCATGCTTGCCTGTCATTTGCCTGCTGACTACTCTTTTGACTACGGCCTGACTTTCCTGTCTTATGTAATCGCATTTATCGCATCCACCTTTGCTGTTTGGCTGACGACCCGAGCAACCTTGCCATTTTTACGTCTTGTTTTAGGCGCGGTACTGATGGGCTTGGGCATCGCGGGGATGCACTATACCGGGATAATGGGCTTAGCCATTGATCACCATAACGTTTATTATGACCCACTCTTAGTCATTTTTTCAGTCTTGATTGCCATTAGCGGTTCTGGTTTAACATTTTGGCTGACGTTCAAATATAAAAATGCAGTCCATAAAATGTTGCATATTAAAGCTTCCATTGCTTTGATGATGGCTTTGACCATCGTCGGCATGCACTATACTGGTATGGCCTCTGCGGCTTTTTATTCTATTGATGCGAATCAGCTGGTTTCGAATTATCAAAATGGCCAAGGATTAATTTTATTTAGCATCATTTTTGTCAGCAGTTTAATTCTGGTTGCTGCATTTACCGTGGCAGTATTGGAACAACGCCTGGAAGCACGCAATAGACAGCTTTCTAAAGCCAATCGTGAACTTGCCAATCAAGCTGTTCAGGACAATTTAACCAAGTTACCGAACCGTTTATTCCTAGCTGAATATTCACATCTACTTTTTACTGAGCATCGTTATCGAGATGACAAAATTGCATTTCTTTATATAGATTTAGATCGCTTCAAGGCAGTGAATGATGTCTTTGGTCATCATGTCGGTGATCAATTGCTGGTGCAACTTGCTACGCGCATTCAGCGCATACTCGCAGAAAATCAAAAGCTGCTGCGTATTGGTAGCGATGAATTTTTGATGGTGCTGGAAACTGCCAGCATTGAACAGGCAATCGAAAAGTCAGAGCAAGTATTGCGGCTGATCCAGGACAGTTTCCTGATTGCCGGTAAAGAGATTAATATTTCCAGCAGCATCGGCATCGCGATGTATCCAGACCACGGCAATAATTTGCAAGATTTGCTGATCAATGCCGATGCTGCAATGTTGATGTCTAAATATCAGGGCAGGAATACTTATTCGGTGTTTAGTTATAGCGTTGATCAGCAGGAAGCCAAAAGCCAGACCAAACTGATCAATGACTTGTATAAGGCGGTTGAAGAACAACAGTTTATTCTATTTTACCAGCCCAAATTTACCACCAAAAGCCATGAAATTTGTGGTGTAGAAGCACTGATCCGCTGGAATCATCCCAGTTTGGGGTTGTTGACGCCGAATATGTTTATTACGGGTGCGGAAAAAACCGGACTGATTATTCAAATGGGCTATTGGGCACTTGAGCAAGCCTGTAAGCAGATTCAAATTTGGGAAAGAAATGATACAAATTATTTTCCGCTCGCGGTCAATTTATCGGCGGTGCAATTTGAACATAAACATTTGTTTTCAACCCTTGAGCGCTTGTTTGATAAGTATCAAATTAATCCAAATCATTTAGCCATTGAAATTACTGAATCAACAGCGATGCATCATATTGATGCCAGTATTCGAAGTTTTGAGCGCCTGCGTCAGATGGGCATCAAACTGGCGATTGATGATTTTGGGACAGGGCATTCCAGTTTCTTGTATTTAAAGAACTTGCCTGTAGATGAATTGAAAATAGACCGGGAGTTTATCCGTGATTTGTCCGTTGGTTCAAAAGATGAAATTATTTTAGAAAGTATTATCCAGTTAGCGATTAAATTGGGATTGGTAGTGACCGCAGAAGGGGTAGAAACACCCTCGCAGGCCGACATTTTAACCCGTTTAGGTTGCCAACAATTGCAGGGGTATCTGCTAGGAATGCCGGTGAATGTTGATCGATTGGAAGAGAGCAAATACGCCCTACCTATTTAAGATGGGTCAATTTTGAACAAGTTTAGTTCATTTCAAAAGTTTGATGATCTGCTACAATATCGCCAAATTTTTATATTGATCAGTTCTGATCTTTTACACTGCCATTCTGCAGTAGGTATCTTTCATGAGTTTTAAAGACGAATTAGCGGCACAGGTCGCGCAGCGACGGACGTTCGCGATTATTTCCCACCCCGATGCTGGTAAAACCACCATGACAGAAAAACTGTTGTTGTGGGGTAAAGCGATTCAGGTTGCCGGGATGGTCAAAAGCCGCAAGTCAGACCGTGCTGCAACGTCTGACTGGATGGAAATGGAAAAAGAACGTGGTATTTCCATCACCACTTCGGTTATGCAGTTTCCTTATAAAAAGCATGTGATTAACTTACTGGACACCCCGGGACATGAAGATTTCTCGGAAGATACTTACCGTACTTTAACGGCAGTTGACTCTGCACTGATGGTGATTGACGGTGCAAAAGGGGTCGAAGATCGTACCATTAAATTAATGGAAGTGTGTCGTATGCGCGACACACCGATCATTTCTTTCGTCAACAAAATGGACCGTGAAATTCGCGAGCCATTAGAATTGCTTGATGAAATTGAAAACGTGTTGAAAATCCGTTGTGTGCCCCTGACTTGGCCCATGGGTACGGGACGTGATTTCGCCGGTGTGTATAATCTTGCAGAAGAAAAATTTTACGTCTACAAAGCAGGTTTTGGTTCAACCATTACCGATATTGAAATTCGTGATGGTTATGATTATCCGGACTTGCGTGAAAAAGTCGGTGATCTTGCTTTTGCTGCCTTTGAAGAGTCGTTAGAGTTGGTTCAAATGGCCAATGATCCGATTGACCGTGAGCTATTCTTACAAGGTAAACAAACACCCGTTCTGTTTGGTACCGCTTTAGGTAACTTTGCGGTTGACCATGTTCTGGATGCTTTCATTAAATGGGCACCTGAACCGAAGGCGCATCCAACCAAGGAACGTACTGTAGAAGCGACTGAAGAAGGTTTCACCGGCTTCGTATTTAAAATTCAGGCCAATATGGATCCGAAACATCGTGACCGTATTGCATTCATGCGAATCTGCTCAGGTAAGTATGAGAAAGGTTTAAAAATGAATCATGTGCGTCTGGGTAAAGATGTACGGATTAGTGATGCATTAACTTTCTTGGCAGGTGAACGTGAACAGTTAGAGGAAGCTTGGCCAGGTGACATCATTGGTTTACACAACCACGGGACTATTCAGATTGGCGATGCTTTTTCATCGGGTGAAAATGTTCATTTCATCGGTATTCCGCACTTTGCGCCAGAAATGTTCCGCCGTGTACGTTTAAGAGATCCGCTAAAATCCAAGCAACTTCAAAAAGGCTTGAAAGAACTTTCCGAAGAGGGTGCGACTCAGGTGTTTATGCCGCAAATCAGTAATGACCTGATTGTGGGTGCAGTCGGTGTACTTCAGTTTGAAGTGGTGGCGTACCGCTTGAAAGAAGAATACAAAGTTGATTGCGTTTACGAGCCGGTAAACATTAATACTGTACGTTGGGTTTCATGTGATGATGAAAAGAAATTCAACGAGTTTAAGAAAAAAGCGCATGACCAATTGTCGATTGATGGTGGTGGTCATTTGACTTACCTGGCGCCAAGTCGTGTGAACTTGCAGTTAATGCAAGAGCGTTATCCGGATATTCAATTCCGTGCTACACGCGAACACTAAACATAACGAAAAATAAAACAGCTTCTTTATGAAGCTGTTTTATTATGTAGAATCATTTAGATAGATACATTTATACAGATCAGTCACTTTAGAAAAAGAGTTGTAAGCATGAACGGGAAAATAGTCGGCGCATCAGTGATCGCCATTGGTTTGATACTCAGTGCTTGCGATGCTTCAAAACAACAACAGCCAGACCCATCACATGAAAAGTCTGAAACTTCAGTAGTGAAAATTGAGAAAGCAGAAGTTTTACCGTATTTAAATATTCAGGAACAGGAGGCAAAAATTGCTTTGCCCTTTTGTGAAACCAAAAATTGTATTGACCTGAGCATTCAAACCGTACATACCGAAGATACCTGGTTAAATGACTGGATTGCAAAAAGCCAGGCTGTGGTGATTCAAGATCAAATCGGCATGAAACAGGATATGAGCCTGCAACAAGCCATCAATGTATATGTGAAAAAGTCAGATGCGTGGCAGGCGGAATTTTCCAAGAATAAAGCCTATGAACTCTCGATGTATACCCGAATTGCCTATCAGCGTAATCAATATGTGCTGATGCAATTGGGCGTAGATACCAATCAAGAAGGCATTAAGGTTAAGGAACGCTATTACTTCTTTGTCGCCGACCGTAAAAAACAGAAAGCAGTTACTGTGTTGGATGTGATTGAACCGAAACAGCAAAACACGATGAATAACCTTGTGCAGCAGGCTTACCAAAAATGGTTGAAAGAGCAAACGGCTGACGTGAGACAGCAGGCGCCAAAAAAACTCTATTGGGGACAAGCCGACTGGTTCTTCGATCAGGAAGGAATTGGCTTACATTATCGTACCCATGAAATTGTTCAGGATGGCAAACAACTGGATATTTATTTAAGCAAAGAACAAACGCAACAGATATTGAAAGTTGATGTGTATCAGCATATGTTCTAGTAATCCGTTGTAAATACAGACATCTAACAGAAGTCAGTTTACCCGATTAAAATGATAGGTCAGATGATGCTAAAAAATAAAACAATCTTTACCATGAGTATACTTGCGGCGGCGATTGCCTTGAGTGCCTGCCAGCCTAAGCAAAGCGAACCTAAACAGGATCAAGCGGCAGCATCTGAAGCGGTTCAGGCTGAAGCATTAAAATTGGCAGGGGACGTTGAAAAGTTAACTTTAAATTTGCCTGAATGTGATGGTAATAGTTGTCCGGAAATTTCGATTGAACGCCTTTCCAGTAATCAGGCCTTTATTGATGACTTTATTAACCAGCAAATTTTAAAACAGCTGGATCAAATTTTAGATATTTCTCCGAAGTTGCTGAAAGAAAATCAGCAGGCGACAATCGCGGAAAATCCGAAAGATGCAAAAGCTCAGGAGCAGGCAGCTGAACAGCCAGCATCATTAGCAGTTGCAACGCCGAAGCAAAAACTGGAACAACAAGTTGCACCTTATTTGCTAAATTTCCTCTCTTTGGATAAAGAATTGAAGGCTTTAAGTGCCAATCATCAAATCAGTTTAATGATCAAGCCGAAGATCTTAAATGCAGACTTGCCTTTGGCGACTGTTGTTTTAAATTCGAGTAGTTATTTGGGTGGGGCACATGGCTCATCCTCACAGCGCTACTATAATTTTGACCTGGAAAAGAAAAAACAGGTTGAGCTGAATGATATTTTGGCGCCAAATCAAAAAGCAGCTTTGGAAAAGAAAGCGCATGAAAAGTTTAAAGCCTGGGTAATTGAATCCAAGTTGGCGAATAGCGTTGAAGAATATGAACAGGCATGGAAATTCACCTTATCGGATAATTTTTACTTATCCAGCCAAGGTTTGATTTTGCAATATGGTGAATATGAAATTGGCCCGTATGTGGTTGGATTGCCACGTTTGACCATTCCTTATGATCAATTGCAAACTGTGCTGAAGAAACAGTATTTGCCTCCAGTTGAAGCAAAAAATGCTTCAATGCCGGCAAGTACAGCTACAGCAAATAAAGCTCAATCTTAATGCCTTATTCACTGTTTGATACCCATACCCATTTTGATGTTCCCGATTTTGATCATGATCGGGAACAACTGGCGTATGCTGCAAAAACGGTGGGGGTGGAACGGTTAATTTTGATTGGTTTTGTGCAATCTCGCTTTAAAAATTTGCTTCAGACTCAGCATTTTTTAAATCAATTACCGGATGCGCCACAAAGTTATTTAGCGCCGGGTCTGCATCCTTTTTATATTGAACAGCATCAAGCATCGCATCTTATAGATTTAGAGCGACTTTTAACAACTGAATCGTGTGTGGCGATTGGTGAAATTGGTCTGGATACTTTTTTAAAACAGCATAAGCAAGCAGACATTTTTCAAAAGCAGCAAGATTATTTCTCTGCACAACTTGAATTGGCGCAGCAATTTCATAAGCCCGTGTTATTGCATATCCGTAAATCGCATGCTGAAACATTGGCAATCTTGAAGCAGCATCAATTTAAGTTGGGCGGTATTGCCCATGCGTTTAGTGGCGGCATAGAAGAAGCCAAGGCATTTACTAAACTGGGTTTTAAAATTGGCGTCACCGGGCAAATTACCAATCCGAATGCGAAAAAATTACATGCGGTGGTTCAGGAAATCGGGGCGGAACATTTGGTCTTGGAAACTGATTGCCCAGATATGACGCCGTTATGTTGTCAAAGTTCTACCGAACACCGAACCCGAAATACGCCTGTGAACTTGCTTTATGTTTTGGATGGACTGGCACAGGCACTGAATCTGGATCAAGCTTTTCTTGCTGAAAAATTATGGCAAAATTCACTGCATGCCTTACATCTTGATTCATAAAAGATGTTATGAAATAACCTTTTATCCATAAATATTGGTATTTGATTTCATCGTTTGCTATCAATGTAGTCCTTAGATCTTCCTGTTTTGTAGAATGTTGCAAAGATCCATTTTCTATTGTTAAAACCTGTCTATACTATTTTAAAAATCCAAATGAAAAAGAATGAGTGAATTATGCAAAGTAATAACCCCATTTTGACCCGGGTGGAAACCCAAAGTGATTTTAACCAGACCATGACGGTACAAGGCGCGATTCAAAAATCTGTATTACTGACAGTGATTGCTGCTGCGGTGGGTTTGTCTCTGTTTTTTTATAGCTTCATGACCCTAAATTTATCACTGGCCTATGCCGGGGCAATGGTCGGTGCGATTGGCGGATTGATTCTGGCACTCATCGCGACATTTAAGCCGAATACGGCACCGGTATTGGCGATTCCTTATGCCTTGTTTGAAGGTGCCTTTTTAGGAGGGATTTCAGTGATCTTCCAGGTGAAATTCCCAGGCGTACCTTTGCAAGCTTTACTGGCGACCTTTATCACCACCTTGGTGATGTTTGCCTTGTATCGCTTTCAAATTATTCGTGCCACAGAAAAATTTAAAGCCGTGGTGTTGTCAGCCTCCATTGCGATCGCCATTGTCTTTGTGGTGCAAATTGTCATGCGTCTGGCTTTTAGCTCAAGCATTCCTTACCTTTTTGAAAGTAACTGGCTTGGAATTGGCTTTGCTGCATTTGTTGCGGTGATTGCTTCTTTAAACCTGATTCTCGACTTTGACCTGATTGAATCATCAGCTGCGCAGTACGCGCCGAAAGCGATGGAATGGCTGTGTGGTATTGCCTTATTGGCGACTTTGGTCTGGATGTATTATTCCTTCCTGCGTTTGCTTGGTTTATTACAGAGTAATGATTGATCCTCTTTAATGCGAAATGAATTTAAATAAAATGCTCCTATATCTAGGGGCATTTTTATGATTTTTACAGAACATGCTAAAAAAGGTGCATTATGCAATTTCGCAAATGCTCCAGACTTGGCATTATGCTTGTAAATTATTTTGAGTGAGATTCACATGGCACAAGGACTATTGGCGGGTAAGCGCTTTTTAATCGCAGGTGTTGCAAGTAAGTTATCCATTGCATTTGGTATTGCTCAAGCCTTACACCGTGAAGGTGCGGAACTCGCATTCACTTATCCAAATGAAAAATTAAAAAAACGTGTTGATGATTTTGCTACACAGTTTGGTTCAACTTTAGTTTTTCCTTGTGACGTGGCTGTTGATGCTGAAATTGACCAGGCTTTTCTAGACTTGGCAAAACATTGGGATGGTCTGGATGGCGTGGTTCATTCCATCGGTTTTGCACCAGCGCATACTTTAGATGGTGACTTTACCGATGTTACCGACCGTGAAGGCTTTAACGTTGCCCACGACATTAGTGCATACAGCTTTGTTGCGATGGCGCGTGCTGCAAAACCTTTACTTAAAGTTCGCCAAGGCTGCTTGCTGACGTTGACTTACCAAGGTTCTGAACGTGTGATGCCAAACTACAACGTGATGGGCATGGCAAAAGCATCACTGGAAGCAGGTGTTCGTTATTTAGCATCAAGCTTGGGTAGCGAAGGTATTCGTGTGAATGCCATTTCAGCGGGTCCAATTCGTACACTGGCAGCATCAGGCATTAAATCTTTCCGTAAAATGCTCGATTTAAATGAAAAAGTTGCACCACTTAAACGTAATGTAACCATTGAAGATGTGGGTAATGCTGCATTATTCCTATGCTCACCTTGGGCAAATGGTATTACCGGCGAAATCATGTATGTTGATGCTGGCTTTAATACGGTTGGTATGAGCGCAGATTTGATGGCGGATGCTGAATAAGCTTTTCTCCTTCTCCCTCTGGGATGAGGAACACTGTTCCGTAAGAGGGTGAGGGAATTAATAAATAACCTCTCCCTGACCCTCTCCTTTAGGAGAGGGAGTTTAGGCATTAAAAAGACCGCATCTGCGGTCTTTTTTATATGAGGCAGGCTTATATGATTAAGCCTGACCTTCAGCAGCAACTTGAGCACGTTGCATATTCGCTTCGAATTCAGCATCGAAGTTAATTGGGGTAAGCAGCAATTGCGGGAAGCTTCCTTTAGTGACCATGTCATTTACAGCTTCACGTAAGAATGGGAACAAAATATTTGGGCAATATGCACCCAAAATATAAGGAAGACGTTCTTCTTCAACGCTATCAATCAAGAAAATCCCGGATTGAGTTACATCAACGATGAATGCTGTTTCACCTGCGTTATTCGCTTGAACAACCACTTGTAATGCAACTTCATAATGGGTCGCATCAATTTTTTCTGCCGAAGAAGACAAATTGATATTTAATTCAGGTTGCCATTCTTTGGTAAATACTTGCGCCCCCGGGACTTCAAAAGAAATATCTTTAGTATAAATGCGTTCAAGTGCTAATTGCGGTTGAGCTTGTTGTTCACTCATTTTTTAATCCTTAATATGAGGGTGACTTAATAAAACCATTAAGCCAATAAGTCGTTGAGTTTTCCTTCACGCTCTAAAGCATAAAGTTGATCAAAACCACCGATAAATTGGTCGTTAATAAAAATTTGTGGAACAGTACGGTGATTGGTGCGTTGCATCAATTCAAGACGTACTTCAGGCGCTTCTTTAGATAAATTAATTTCTTTATATACAACGCCTTTACGCTCAAGAAGTTGTTTTGCGCGAACGCAGTAAGGGCATACAGTTGTTGAATAAATTACTACTTCAGCCATTAAGATATCTCCTTAAGCGAATTATTTACTTTTAATGAGCGGTAAGCCTTGGACTTTCCAGTTGTTTACGCCGCCATCTAAACGGTAGCTATCAGCATGACCCACTTGTTGCAAAGCTGTACCTGCGATTTGACCCAGGTTACAGATAAACACCAGTGGACGATCCGAAGATTTTAACTCTTCAAGATGGCTTGTAATTTGGCTATACGGAATATTACGGCTACCGCTGATATGACCTTCACGAAAGTCTTTCGCATCGCGTAAATCAATCAGCAGAGCATTTTTAGCTTTGACTAAAATACCCAAAGACTGTGGTGAAATCTTACGACCATTGCGTTGTCCTTCTAAAACGAAGAACAAAACGATGAGAACCCCAAGTGTTCCAAACAAGAAGGGGTGATTCCCCATAAATTCCAACCAACGTTCCACAAGTCACCTAAATACAATTTTAAATTGCGTAGAGTATAGCTCATAAATATGGCGATCAAAATCGCCGCTTCAAGGGCTAAGGGTTAAGAAAAACTAATTTTTTTGCTGTGCTTCAGCAATTTCATCGCCTAAACGTAAATAACTGTCTAAACGACGCTGTAAAATTTCACCATTCGCGGCTGCCTGACGCAAAGCGCATTGTTTTTCGTGCTTGTGGGTGCAGTTACGGAACTGGCAATGTCCAAGCAGATTTTCTATTTCAGGAAAACCTCGCTGAACTTTATCTGGGTTCAAATGCCATAAACCAAATTCACGAATTCCGGGGGAGTCGATCAGTGCTGCACCTTCACCGAACGCAATTAAACGTGTAGAGGTGGTGGTGTGCTGACCCAGTGCAGAGTTTTCTGAAATGATATTGGTCTTTTGTGCAGCATCGGGAACCATGGCATTAATCAGCGAGCTTTTCCCGACCCCCGACTGCCCCACAAAGGCCACGGTTTCGCCCGCCAAACGATTGGCCAGTTCAGTTAAATCACCATCAGATTGAGTTTGCATTACTTCATAACCCAATGCTTGATACTCTTTCATCAAGTTCAAAATTGGATCATTTTCTTTAATCAAGTCAGCTTTATTTAGCACCAAAAGTGCAGGAATTTCTGCATCGGCGCACGCCACGATATAACGGTCAATTAAGCTTGGCGCGACTTCTGGGAAGGAGGCAAACACAATCACAATTAAACTGACATTGGCTGCAACCGGTTTAACTTTATGGTAGCGGTCAGGACGGGTCAGCAGGGATTGACGTGGATGAATCGCAGTAATAATCCCCAGTCCGGTATTCGGGTCAGCCTGCCATTTGACCCGGTCACCTGTAACCAATGCTTCTAAATTGGTCCGGGTATGACAGCGCCAGACACTGCCGAGTTCAATCGGCTTCCAGAACGGGTCTGGCTCACCTGCGAGTACTTCAGGTTTGATCGGATGCTCATCAGGCGTTGATAGGGCTTGAACCTCAAGTTGACGACCATAGTGCTGTACCACCAAGCCTTCTAAGTCACTTGAAGTGTCGAGTTCTTCTTGACGTGTTTGATGTTGTTTCTGAATGCGACGTTGCTGCTGTTCAGTTAAACGACGTTTACGAATTAAAGCCATTCATATCCTAAAAAAACCATGAACTAAGGATGTCAAAAATAGCATGAAGCGGGGTACGAGTTACAGCATCGACGCAATAAATTTGCTACTATAGCGGTTTTTAAGCCTAATAAGATTGCACATTTATGAGCAGCACTCCTGATACACGCCTGATTTGGATTGACCTTGAAATGACAGGTCTAGATACTGATAACGACCAAATTATTGAAGTTGCAACTATTGTGACGGATGATAACCTCAATATTTTGGCGGAAGGCCCTGTGCTTGCTGTTCACCAGTCGGATCGCGTGCTCAATGCGATGGATGAGTGGAATACCCGTCAACATGGACAATCAGGTCTGATTGAACGTGTACGCCGTAGTAAACTCACGGCGCAAGATGCGGAACAACAAACCTTAGAGTTCCTGAGAAAATGGGTGACACCAAAATCATCACCCATGTGTGGCAACTCCATTTGCCAAGACCGTCGTTTTTTGCACCGTTTAATGCCGGAAATGGAACAGTTTTTCCATTACCGTAATCTTGACGTGTCTTCAGTGAAAGAGTTGGCGAAACGCTGGCGCCCAGAAATCATGAGTGGCCTGAAAAAGAATGCCTCGCATTTAGCCATGGATGATATTCGCGATTCGATTGTGGAACTCAAATATTATCGTCAGTATTTCTTTATTACCAATTAAATAAAGAGTGAGAAAAAGAGGCGGAAGCCTCTTTTTTTATAGCTGTAAAAATTCTATCTCTATTTTTGAGCAATTTTTTATATTTATTTCATCGGCTTAATCATGTGGAAGATCATGCGAAAGATATAGATTATCGAATTAGGGTGGAATTTGGTAAAATGCGCCGGTGTTTTTTAGATACCAGATGACGAATGACTAATCTTCCTGAAGATGATGAATATGAGCGCCGCTTTGCAGGTGTGGAAAAAATTTATGGAGATGAAGCTTTCCGTCAGTATGAGCACAG
The DNA here is from genome assembly GCF_004331155.1 of Acinetobacter terrestris. Lineage (GTDB taxonomy): Bacteria > Pseudomonadota > Gammaproteobacteria > Pseudomonadales > Moraxellaceae > Acinetobacter > Acinetobacter terrestris. Next base: position 7,051 of record NZ_SJNZ01000028.1, on the reverse strand, counting down.
CCATGTGATGGTAATCGGGATTGGCGGTGTCGGTTCTTGGGCGGTTGAAGCTTTGGCACGTACCGGTATTGCTGAACTGACGATCATTGATATGGATGTGGTTGCTGCATCCAATATTAACCGTCAGTTGCCTGCCATGAGTTCGACCTTGGGGCGTGAGAAAATTGAGGTGATGGCAGAGCGTTGTTATTCGATTAATCCACGGATTAAAATCAATTTGGTAGATGATTATTTAACACCTGATAATGTCAAGCAACTTTTAGAGAACAAGCCTGATGTAGTTCTAGACTGCATTGATGATGTCAAAGCCAAATTGGCCTTGATGCTGCATTGCAGATTCAATAAAATTCCTTTAATCGTGTCTGGCGGGGCAGGCGGAAAGCTGGATCCCTTAAAAATTCGTGTTGCAGATTTGTCTAAAACTGAACAAGATCCGATGTTAGCCAAGTTACGTACTCAGTTACGCGCCAAAGGGATTGGTAAAAAGCACAAAGAGAAATTTGGTATTACCTGCGTGTATTCGATTGATAACTCATTCTCAAGTGCAGATGTTTGTCCAAGTGCCGGCTTGCGTTGTGGTGGTTATGGTTCAGCCGTGGTGGTCACTTCAAGTTTTGCCATGATTGCAGTTTCAGAAGTTCTGAAGAAGCTGACGGTTAAGAAAGTGAAAACTGCAGCATCAAAATCATTATAGAATCTGGGCTGTTGGTATTTTCATTTTGTGAATTACTTTTTGTGTTTACTCTTAAATATCAACAGTCCTGAATATGATTCATGCAAGATTAATACTAAATAATTGAATAATAATAAATTAATTGGTTACTCCACTTTTTCCTGTTATTTCACCAACGATAAAAATCTCAACCTAGATTCGACTTCCTGATTCTCTTGCTAAATAAATTCTTTTTCGTTATTTCTTATGAGCTTTAAGCCAATCTTTTATTATTCAAATGTATAAGTTGAGTAAGGGGGGATACTCAAAGCAAAAAATATCACTACTCTGGAAAAGAAGCGAATGCACAACATTTAATAATTTTTTCTTTCTTATTTCTAAAGTTTGGCTTCAGGAGAAGAGTAATGACGGATAATCATAATCGCGAAAAATTATGGGAACTTATCAAGGATGTAAAATATGCCATGATCAGTCACGCGACTGAAACCCAGGAATTGCATTCACAACCCATGACCATGCTCAATTCCAAAAAGACTGAGCAGATGAGTCAAAGTCACAATCTGTACTTTATCTTGAAAGATAGCAACGATTTGGTGAGTGCAGTCAATTCAGGGCGTAATCAGATTGGGTTATCTTTTGCCAAACCTTCTGACAATATTTATGTCTCGATTAGTGCGCATGCGCATATCAGTACAGATCGCGCCTTGATTGATCAGCTCTGGAATCCCTGGGCTGAAAACTGGTTTAAACGAAAGGAAGATCCGAGTGTGCGCGTTTTGGTCGCTGAAGCGGTGAGTGCAGAATACTGGAACGTGACTGACAATAAAGTGACCCAGCTCTTTAAAGTGCTAAAAGGCAATGTTACCGGGCATGCCGGTGAAGTCGAGTCAGATCATCAAAAGCTGGATTTGTAATCTGTTTATATTCAGGTGGGTTGAAAATATCGGATCAGTGGGTAGGTTGAATATAAACTTTGCTTGATCTTATTTTTAAGACTAACCAAACATAAGATAAGAAGAACAAGTATGGATAAAATACCTGTTCTTCTTTTTATGTCTACTGATTTGTATCTGCTGCATTGATGTTTAAGTATCTTTATAAAAATTAAAGTCCGAAATAATAAGCCAGGATACAAATCACGATAGTCAACAAAATCAGTTTAATTACCCCAGATGCACCGACTTTGTGCGGAACATGCGCTTTGTGAGTTTTTAAATGAGGTAATACCTGGGGAATTGTATGTGCTCCATCCAGAGGATTGGCCATTTCTACTTGGGTCAGTTTTGCAGACTGATAATGATTGGCAACTTTGACAATAAACTTTGCCCTTAAATCATCCAGTTTTTGCGAAAAGTGGCGCAGATTCAGTTGTTCTTCCGGTGTTAGTTCACTGCCATCGGCATGAAACGGATGCTGCTGCTTGTGCTCAATGTAACTCGATAATGCTTCTAAACGATGTAGTGTGGTATGTGCATAATCTGCTTGATAGTCAGTTGGCAGTAAAGGCAGATATTTACTTTCAAGCAAAGGCGAACCCTCGGCATTTTCGGTCTCCGCCTGAGTAAGGCCGTAATAAGGAAAATCCCGGTTTGCCGGTTCGCTAAAGCCTTGTGCAAACTTGCTATCGAATAATTCGTTATCGGTATAAGCCTGAATGTCATCCCAATTCGGCTGTTGTAAATCGGCATCTAGACGTTTTGCAAGCTTGGGATTTAAATCAAAACGCCAAAATGTTTCCTGACGGCATTGTTCCTGCTGCGGTTTAGGCGCTTCATAGTCATTGTCAGCGCTATACCATTCTGGGAGTTCCTTACCAAAAATCCAGGCGGTTTTTTTATTGTGTTCATGGCTGACAATAAAATGCGGAATGGCTAAAAGCTCTACATTGGCATTTGGATTTTTTTCGTCAATTAAAAGGCTTGAGCTATGTAAGCTAATGCGATGAGTGCCTTGTTTTTTTAGGCCTTCAAGCCAGATTTGAAAATGTTGCGCCAGTAAATGTTGTGACATGAGATCACGGAAACGCAAGTTATGCTGGTTAAAAATGGAATGCTGTACCCAGTAATTAAAGCTTAAATTCTGGCTGAGATACTCATTACCATACGTTACCAAAGTCAATTGTTGTTTCCAAATTGGATCGAGTGCCATTGTTATTGATCTCATAAATAATGACTTTATCTTATACTTTTTATAAATCTGGATGCCAATCTAATTTTCCTCTACAGGGAACTTCATCAATACGTTCAAAAACTGTTAGAATATGGGGTTTTATTATATTTTTAAATTGTTGCTTTGAGAGTTACTATGTCACTGGAAGCCCTGACCACTGAAGCGCTCGCTGCGATTGCAGCAGCTCAAGACCTTGCTACACTCGATCAAGTACGAGTGCAATTTACAGGGAAGAAAAGCCAGCTCGCGGAACAATCGAAGGCACTCGGTAAAATGGACCCTGAAGAACGTAAAGTTTTTGGGGCGAAAATTCACGCTGTACGTGAAGCCATTACTGGTGCATTAACGACACGCCAGGCGGAATTACAAAAAGCTGCACTAGAACAAAAACTTGCTAGCGAAATGATCGACATTACCTTGCCAGGTCGTGGTCAAAGCGTGGGCAGTATCCACCCTGTGACTCAAGTGCAAGAACGTATTTGCCAATTCTTTACCAAAGCTGGTTTTACGGTTGCGACAGGTCCTGAAGTTGAAGATGATTATCACAACTTTGAAGCATTGAATATTCCGGGTCATCATCCGGCACGTGCCATGCATGACACGTTCTATTTTGATGTAAATCATTTATTGCGTACGCATACTTCTGGTGTGCAGATCCGTACCATGGAAACCCAGCAGCCGCCGATTCGCATTGTCTGCCCGGGCCGTGTCTATCGCTGTGACTCGGATCAAACCCATTCGCCAATGTTCCATCAAATTGAAGGCTTATACATTGCGGAAAATACCAGCTTTGCGGAACTGAAAGGTTTATTGGTTAACCTGTTAAATGAATTCTTTGAAAAAGATTTAACCGTACGTTTCCGTCCATCTTATTTCCCGTTCACTGAACCAAGTGCCGAAGTGGATATTATGGATGAACGCGGTCGTTGGTTAGAAGTTCTAGGTTGCGGTATGGTGCATCCGAATGTGCTTCAAGCTGCGGGCATCGATCCTGAAAAATATAAAGGTTTTGCTTTTGGTCTGGGTGTAGAACGTTTTGCAATGCTTCGCTACGGTGTGAATGACTTGCGTATGTTCTTCCAAAATGATGTGCGTTTCTTACGCCAATTTGCTTAAACGAATTTATTAACCTCTCTTGCGAAGCAGTGCTTCTCATCTCCTTTAAAAAGGGGAGGGACTCCGCGAAATGGTTGGGGTTCTCCCGTGAAAAAGGGGGAGTTAGAGGGGATTCAAGACATTAGATTTATAGGTTTTTATAGAAATGAAAATTAGCGAAAATTGGTTACGCACGTGGGTCAACCCAGCCATTGATAGTGAAAAACTGTCTGATCAATTGACTATGCTGGGTCTGGAAGTCGATGAGTTGGCTCCAGCAGCCAAACCATTTACAGGTGTGGTTGTAGGTGAAGTTCTGACTGTGGAACAGCATCCAGATGCAGACCGTTTACGTGTCACCACAGTGAACATTGGTTCAGGTGAGCCTTTACAAATCGTGTGCGGTGCGCCAAATGTACGTGCAGGGATGAAAGCTCCTGTAGCCACCATTGGTGCAGTGTTGCCGGGTGATTTTAAAATCAAGAAAGGCAAGCTTCGTGGTGTTGAATCACAAGGCATGCTGTGCGGTGCTTCTGAAATCGACCTTGAAGATAAAATTGATGGTCTTTTAGAGTTACCGAACGATGCGCCTGTCGGGGTAAATGTACGTGAATATTTAAACCTTGATGACAACGTGATTGATATCAGCATCACGCCAAACCGTGGTGACTGTTTCAGTATCCGTGGTATCGCACGTGAAATTGGTGTAATTAACCAATTGGCTGTGACTGCACCTGAAATCAAGCAGGTTGCTGCAACAATTACAGATGTTAAAAATGTGCTTGTTGATACAGAAGGTTGCCCACGTTATTTAGGTCGCGTAATCAAAAACGTCAACACCAAAGCACCGATACCTGAATGGATGGAGCGTGCGCTGGCTCGTTCTGGTATCCGACAGCACAGTATTCTTGTCGATATCACCAACTACGTTTTAATTGAGCTCGGTCAACCACTACACGCATTTGATGGCGGCAAGGTTCAAGGTGCAGTTCATGTGCGTCAGGCAACTGCTGCTGAAAAACTGGTTCTTTTGAACGAGCAAGAAGTTGAATTGACTGAAGATGTGATGGTCATTGCAGATGATGCAAAAGCATTAGCGATTGCCGGTATTATGGGCGGCCTGTCTTCATCAGTGACTGATGCAACCACTGAAATCTTCCTGGAATCTGCTTTCTTCGCACCATTACACATCGCAGGTCGTGCACGCCGTTATGGTTTACATACCGATGCATCTCAGCGCTATGAACGTGGTGTCGATTTCGAATTACCAATGATTGCCATGAACCGTGCATCACAGCTTATTGCTGAATTGGCAGGTGGTGAGTTTGGTCCGGTTATCGTTGCAGAAAAAGCTGAACTTTTACCAACACGTGATGCAATTGAACTGAATCAAGCTCAGGTGGATCAATTATTGGGTTATCGCGTTGAAAGTGACTTTATTAACGATGCGTTGCAACGTCTCGGTTGTATCGTAACGGTAAAAGCACAAGGCGAGTGGACTGTTGTTCCGCCTTCACATCGTTATGACATGGCTATTTATCAAGACCTGATTGAAGAAGTTGCCCGTATTCACGGTTATGACAACATTCAAATCAGTCTGCCTGTGATTGATGTGAAACTTGCAAAACATCAAGATCAGTTTGAATTGCCTCAACTTCGTCAAACCTTGGTGACTTTAGGTTATCAAGAAGCGATCAGCTTCAGCTTTGCCGATGCTAAACTTGAAAAACAATTGAATCCAAATGTTAATCCATTGATGTTGGCAAACCCAATCTCAAGCGAATTGGCTGCGATGCGTTCGACTTTATTATCCAGCTTGATTCCATGCGTGCAGTACAATATTAACCGTCAGCAAAGCCGCGTACGTTTCTTTGAGCTAGGTTTGCGGTTTGATTATCAAGATGCAAAAAGCATTCATGATCTGAAACAAATCCCGACTTTGGCTTTAATTGCAGTCGGTGCTAAAAATGCTGAATCTTGGCATGCGAAAGCACAGCCGATGGATTTCTTTGACCTTAAAGGTGAAGTTGAAGAGATTTTAGCTGCGGGCCGTGTAAAAGTTGAATATGTCCGTTCAGAACGTGCATGGTTACATCCTGGCCAATCTGCTGAAATTTTAGTCGATGGCAAGTCTGTCGGTTACCTCGGCCGTTTGCACCCATCTTTAGAAGATGAGCTTGATTTGGGCATTACTTGGGTTGCAGAACTCGATCAACAGGCTGTTTTGCAAACTTATGTATCTAATTTTACAGAATTATCACGTTTTCCATCGGTTAGACGTGATATTGCGCTTTTAATTAGTGATAAGATTAATGTTAGCGAAATTCAGCAACTTATCGAAAAAACGGGTGGAGAGTTATTAGGCTCGACCTGGTTGTTCGATGTATACACTGGACAAGGTGTCGAAGAAGGTAAACGCTCATTAGCATTTGCAATTTTATGGCAACATCCATCACGTACACTTGAAGATGCTGAAATTAAATCGGGTATGGATCAAATCATCGAAGTGTTGCAAAACACTTATCAGGCGACATTGAGGGCTTCATGACAGCATTAACAAAAGCAGAAATGGCTGATCATTTAAGTGAGCTCACGAGTTTAAACCGTCGTGAAGCAAAACAAATGGTCGAGTTGTTCTTCGATGAGATTAGCCAAGCGCTAATCTCAGGCGAACAAGTAAAACTTTCGGGGTTCGGTAACTTTGAGTTGCGTGATAAACGTCAACGCCCAGGTCGAAACCCAAAAACGGGTGAAGAAATTCCAATTTCTGCACGCCGTGTAGTCACATTCCGTGCAGGGCAGAAATTCCGCCAGCGCGTAGGAAATGAGCAGATCGATTGATCTGCTTTTTTTTATTTTAAATTTGCCAAGCGCTATAGTCAAACTACTTTATTATCCATACAGGATTCGAAAAAAACTCGAAATAATTCATCGACTGAGTCGATCAACCATTCTTTACGCTTACGTTTAACCCATGCCCACATCTGTTCTATAGGATTTAAATCAGGGCTGTATGCAGGAAGCCAAAGAATTTTATGCCCTTGTTGTTCCAATAACTCCAGAATATCTGCTCTTTTATGAAATGCTGCATTATCCATAACCACTACACTATTT
>NZ_SJNZ01000027.1 GCF_004331155.1 Acinetobacter terrestris | reverse complement strand
TGATTTTCAAGGTTCAATGAGCAAACGTGGGGACTGTTACGATAATGCACCGATTGAAAGTTTCTGGGGCATACTCAAGAATGAATTAGTGCATCATTGCAACTATAAAACCAGAGATGAAGCTAAAGCAGATATTACAAAATACATTGTGTTATTTTATAATCAGCGAAGAATTCAAAAGAGTTTGGATTTTAAAACGCCAAATCAAATAGCAGAGAACTTTTATCGGTTAGCTGCCTAGCATATCCCAAGTGAAAGTCTCCTGCTAATTCAGCACATATCAGACATTTCACCTTATAAATCCTAAATTTTTTATTTTTCACCGACTGAATTTGACCATACCAAGTTGCCATTTGATATGATTTTCAATCTTCCTGCCCTTACTTGAGCTTGAGTTAAATTCGCAAATGATGATTGTAAAAGCGTCGTAGGATTGTTTTTCCCTAAACTGATACCTATCGAGTTATTATAAATATCCATAGAGCGTTCTGTTGCAGGCTGTCCAGTAGAACCGAACTCATGTGCATCACTCCATTTTTTTGCAAAATCGGCTCCCACATCTATTGTCATGCCAAAGTTCCAAACAGCATGTCTAAATGCATCACCATTTCCATTATGCATAACTGAACTAGTATTTACATATCTCGCTTTAGTAAGATCTATAGCAGTTTTGGCATTAGCAATACATAGTAAACCCTTAGCTCGGTTTGCATTATAAAGTGCTTGTTCTTGAGCATTTAGATAACCATTTATATATCCGTCCATATCGGTATATACAGAAGAAATTGTAGCTCTGGATGAGCGCCAAGGAGTTTGCACTACCTCTGTTTTCAATAAAGAATCGGCATATTCATTTAATTCAGCTTCACTAGCATTAGGATTTTTATTCTGAAATTCACGTAATTTTTCAGCAATATTATCAATTGAATTCGCAACAGAAGCATTATAGGTGATTACAGGTTCAGGAGAAGCAGTATTACTATCAGCAGCGTATAACTGGACTGTTATTAAAGACAAAGCAAGAATATAAGTTTTTTCATTTTTCAATAGTATCCTTTTAATTCGATTAATATTCCAATTTAGAATGTTTTCTGCCTTACAAAGTAATCTTTTGTTTATTTAATTTTTATAAGACTTATAAGATGAAATTAACTCATTGAGCCTAAAGCTTCATATAAGTATGAAACTTTATTACTCTAAAAAAATTTAGTAGGTCATGTTGGATTGCTTCAGTATGAGTCTTTATTTTTTTAGCTTAGGTCTTACTATGTAAAATCAAAGGGTTGAGAGTAACCCAGTATGATACTTTTTTACTCTCGCACAGTAATTAAAAAAATATATTTAAAAAGAGAGCCTTGGGTTCTCTTTTTTAATTTAAGGACGATATAAAAATGCCAGATCCATCAGATTTGGCATTGTTATTGCAAAACCAGTTTTGAACAGACATTCAATATAATCAGGCGATTTAATAGTGCAACTCGTTGAATTTAATCAAGCATCACTACAAGATGCCATTCGCTTTTTAAAGCACTGTGTGCAAATACCCAGCTGGTCAGCCGAGATTGCAGCCCAGCGTCCTTATGCATCCATTGAAGCGGTTATGCAGTCAGCCAAACAGCAGGCAGCGACCTGGACCTGGGAGGAAATTAAAGCGGCACTGGATAATCATCCACGTATTGGCGAGAAAAAAGCACAGGCTGAATTGAGTGAAATCGAAAAGAACTTTTCTAACCGTGAGCAATCCTCCATTACAGCGGATGAAGAAACCCAGCTTGCTTTACTCAAAGGCAATATTGCCTATGAAAAAAAATATGGCCACATTTTCCTGATTAAAGCCTCAGGACTCAGCAGCGAAGACGTACTGCAAGCGCTGAAATATCGTTTGGTCAATGATCCAGAAATTGAAAAACGTATTGTCCACAATCAATTGACGGAAATTGCCTTGCTAAGACTGTCTCAGGAGCTTCAGCCATGATCAGCACTCATATTTTAGATACCCATCTGGGTAAACCGGCGGCACAGGTCGCGATCAAACTTTTTTCCGAAGCGGGCACTTTACTGGGGGAAGCATTGACCAATACAGATGGCCGGGTGACCGATTTTGGTTTAACCGAATTTAAAGCAGGGGCTTATAGCCTTGAATTTGCCACCTCTGCTTATTTTCAAGGCTTGGGATTAGATACTTTCTTTCCCAAAGCCGTCATTCATTTCTATGTGAAAGATGCATCACAGCATTTTCATATTCCTTTGCTGATTAGCCCATTCGCATACTCCACATATCGCGGAAGCTGATTTCATTTTTGACTTTGAGGGAGAGAAAAAGAATGGCAGAACAAAGCAAAACAATTTCACCGGAACATGAATATTTAGGTGCTGGAAAAAGTGCAGCCTATGGTTTACAGCATGTATTGACCATGTACGGCGGTATTATTGCACCGCCTTTGATTGTGGGAACAGCAGCAGGTCTGGACGCCTATCAAATTGGCTTGCTGATTGCTGCTGCATTATTTGTCGGTGGTTTGGCCACCATTCTGCAAACCATTGGCGTGAAATATGTTGGAGCCAAATTGCCGCTGGTGCAAGGTGTGTCCTTTGCCGGTGTGGCGACAATGGTAGCGATTGTGACGACAGGTGGCGGCCTATCGGCAGTTTATGGCGCAGTCATCATTGCATCTTTAATGGGGTTCTTGCTTGCGCCTTATTTTTCCAAGATTATCCGCTTTTTCCCGCCTGTAGTGACGGGCTGTGTGATTACCGTGATTGGTCTGTCGTTGCTTCCGGTGGCGGTACGTTGGATGATGGGCGGTAACAGCAAAGCGCCAGAATGGGGCAGCATCGAAAATATTGGGCTGGCACTGATGACCTTATGCCTGGTGATTTGCTTGAATTTAAGCCGACATGCAGCTATCCGTCGCTTGTCAATTTTACTGGCGATTGTATTCGGCTCGGTATTGGCCTATTTATTTGGTTTTGGTGATTTCTCTAAAGTGGCAAGTGGTACATGGATACAAGTTCCAAGCTTCTTTACTTTTGGGCTACCGACTTTTGAATTGACCGCGATCATTTCCATGCTGATCGTGACTTTGGTGATCATGACTGAAACCACGGCTGATATTATCGCGGTCGGGGAAATTGTCGGAACAAAAGTCGACTCGGAACGTATTTCCAATGGTCTACGTGCCGATATGTTGTCGAGTGCTGTTGCACCTATTTTTGGATCGTTCATGCAAAGTGCGTTTGCACAAAATGTTGGCTTGGTTGCTATTACCGGGGTGAAAAGCCGTTTTGTGGTGGCAGCAGGCGGGATGATTTTAGTGGCCTTGGGTCTGCTCCCGATTATGGGGCGTTTAATTGCCGCCATTCCCGTTCCCGTATTGGGCGGTGCAGGTCTGGTGCTGTTTGGTACCGTGGCAGCGAGTGGGATCCGTACTCTGGCTAAAATTGATTACAACGAACAAAAAAACCTGATTATTGTGGCAACCGCAATTGCTGCAGGCATGATCCCGATTATTGATCATTCATTTTATGCCAACTTCCCCAAATGGGTGCAAACCTTATTCCACTCAGGTATTAGCTCTACCTGCTTGATGGCGATTATTCTTAATCTTCTGTTTAATCACCTGAATGTGTTTAAAGGCAATCCATCTGTCAGCTCTAAAGCAGCGGTGGATACACAGCATTAATTCTGTAGATGTTTACGCTACATTTAAGCCCATATCTATGGGCTTTTTTATACCAGAAATTAAAAAATTGGCTTCATTTTTGCTTAATTAATCTTGTAATTATCTTCTTTCTCTTGGGGCTAGGCTTTTATGAAATTAATACAATTATTAACTGCAACTGTATTGGCAACGACAGCCATTGGCGCGCAGGCAGCACCGATCTGGCAAGACTTCAGTATTTCAGGTCTGTATGGTAATGACTATGAACTGATTGCACGTGAAGATAAGCAGTCAACCGTGACCTTTGAATATACGGCAAAATTAAAATACGGTGATTTCTTTGGTTTTGCTGACCGTACCGACAATGACGTCAGTGGTAAAGAAACTTATTTTGAAGCTTCACCGCGTTTAAGCCTGGGCGCAGTCACAGGTCAAAAACTCGAGCTTGGACCGATTAAAGATGTTTTGCTGGCCACCACCTGGGAAGGAGGCACTGGTTTTAATAACTTCTTGTATGGTGTAGGTGTTGACTTGGCGATTCCTTATTTCCAGTATGCACAAGTGAATTTATACCGTGCAAATAATGACTCGATTGATGATTACCAGTTGACCTTTGTATATGGTATCCCGCTGAAATTAGGTTCGGAAGATTTCTTGATTGATGGTTTCCTGGATTGGTCTACTGATGAAGGTGAAAATCACGCCAGTGAAATGAACTGGACTACACAATGGAAATGGAATCTAGGTAAACACATTTCTCCAGACACGCGCTTATATGTAGGTATTGAGCATTCAATCTGGAACAACAAATATAGCATTCCAGATGCGGATGAAAACAATGTCAGTGCTTTAGTGAAATATCATTTTTAAATACGCTACCTGTCAAGATATTTAAAAGCCCTTGTGAACAAGGGCTTTTTTATTTGCCTAATGATCTATACGAATTTTTTCTGGAAAAGAATAAACATCACAGTTCGGTCCGGTGCCTATCCGATCCACCACCACAAAGTCACTCGGTGCTTCAAGGGTGAGCAAAGGATGATGCCATGTCCCGGCACGATAATTCACGCCTTGTGAACCATCCGTAATAAATGCCTGAATCTGGTTCAGATCCGGCCTTTCATGATCCAGACCCGGCGCGACCACAATTAAAAACTGTTGTCCCTGCATCGGAATAAAAGCTTGTGAACCGAGGGGATGTCTTTCCAGCATTGAAATTTCAAAAGGAATTTCAGTGATTTGAATATTCTTAAAAATGCTCAGCCCAACTTTTGCATCGGTTTGTGCTTCAGCCAAAGCATGATAACGCTCGGTATGTTGGTCATTGATATGAAAAAAGTCATTGCCTTTACAGGCAATGACTTCGCCAAAAGACGCAAAACTTTCCGCATCTAAAGGCTGTATTTTTATCGTTTGCATGGTCATAGTATTCATATCGATTAAGTGACTTTAGCCCATAAGCGAATCCGGCTGATCCCGCCGTCAGGAATCATGTTGACACGGATATGGGAAATTTTTTCCTGCTCTAAGATTTCCTCGACAAAAGTATGAATATGGTCCATTTGCATCTCTTGGGCTTCTAGCAGGAAAGGCCAGAACATGCTTTGCGGAATCAGCTGCTGGTCTGTTGCATCTTCTACGTAAATCGCCTGAATGGATACCTGTGCAGGAAAGTTCCCTTTAAAATGGGCAGTATCGATGTCAATTTTTTCAATATGGCTACTTCGACCCAAAGCCAGAATACACCAGTCAAAACCAGGCGCACGGCGACGTTTGGTTTCCCAGCCATCGCCCATATTTATGCCACGACCCGGATTAATCAGATTGCGTGGATGACCAAAATGCGCATCACTATAAGCAATCACGCGGCCACCGTTTTCTAAAGCCAATAAATCCAGAGTTTGAGTGCTATCTTTTACTTGAATTTGCACCTCACCATAGACTCTAAAACGTGCCACACCGCCATCTGGATAAATATTTAAACGGATATGGGTAAACACCTGTTCGGTATCAATATTAAAAATATGATGGTCACTTGGGCCGAGAAGGCTATTTTTTAAAATATTTTGCCATTCTATATGACCCAGTTCTCCATCTGGTGCATAGCATGCTTCTACAGCAGCAGAAGCGGGATAGTTTCCTGTAAAGAAAGTGGTATCGATATCCAGGGCTTTAATTTTGCCTGCCACGCCGAGTTTAATAATGGCCCAGTCATAACCTGCATGGCGTTTACGGCGGGTTTCCCAGCCGTCCATCCATTTGCCATGTTGATCAAATTTGTCTTCTACAAATACTGGAGCAGTGAATTGCAACATGCGTTTTGCTTCAGCAAAAAAATCATCCGAACAATCAATAATTTCTGCACCAATTCGGTCATCTGCCAAATTCGTCAGTTGCTGTATATAGGAAGGAACATCAAAAATTGGTGCAAACAAAGTTGCCATAAATATCTTCCATTAACTTTATTAATCAAATGAATAGACTTGTTTTGTTGGCTGATCCATTTTGAACAATTGATAAAAACAAGCTTTTACATATGTTTAGAAGCACAGCGTGTGCCAACTTTTGAAATTTTTAACTGCGTTATCGAAAAAATGGCACGTTTTTAGCATTTTGTGGTGCAGAGACTTAAATATACAAAAGGAGTTATAGATGGAAATTACAATTATTGGTGCAGGTATGGGCGGTTTGACCACAGGAATTGCACTAAAAAAGTTTGGACATCAAGTCACCATCTATGAGCAAGCAGAACAAATCTTGGCGATGGGAGCAGCCATCTCTTTATGGTCAAATGGGGTTAAATGTTTAAATTATCTAGGATTAACGGATCAGGTCGCGAAGCTTGGCGGGCAAATGGACTACTTGGCCTATATGGATGGGTTAACCGGTGACGTGATGACACAGTTCAGCTTGCATCCCCTCATAGCAGAAGTTGGACAACGTCCATATCCGGTGTCGCGTTCAGATTTACAAAATATGCTGATGGATGAGTTCGGCCGTGAAAATATTCATCTGGGCAAAAAAATGCTGTCTTTTACAGAAGCCAATGATGTAGTCACCGTACAATTTGCGGATGGGACGCAAGTACAAACCCAACTCTTGGTCGGTGCAGATGGCACCCATTCGATTACCCGGGCGTATGTATTGGGCGAACAGGTTGAGCGCCGTTATGCCGGTTATGTCAACTGGAATGGTTTAGTTGAAATTTCAGAGGATTATGCACCTGCTGATCAATGGACCACCTATGTCGGTGAGGGCAAGCGTGTCTCGTTAATGCCAGTGGCCGATCATCGTTTCTATTTTTTCTTTGATGTCCCTTTAGCTGTGGGCCTAGAGAATAATCGTAGTCATTATAAAGCGTTGTTAAAAGAATATTTCACAGGATGGTGTCCACAAGTTCAGAAACTCATTGACCATATCAATGAGCAAACAACCAATCGTGTGGAAATTCATGACATTGAACCGTTTGCACAATTTTATAAAGGGCGTGTGGTGATTGTCGGTGATGCTGCGCACAGTACCACGCCGGATATTGGCCAAGGTGGCTGCCAGGCGATGGAAGATGCGATTTATTTATCTCGAGCTTTGCAAATTAACACCTTGGGCGTGGAGGACGCTTTACAGCGTTATCAAAACAAACGTAATGAACGTGCCAATGAATTGGTGCTGCGTGCACGTAAACGTTGCGATGTGACGCATATGAAAGATGAGCAGATCACCAGAGAATGGTATGAAGAACTCCGTAAAGAGCAGGGGCCGCATATCATGAAAGGCATTATCAGTAATATTGTCGGTAATCCACTGGATTGATCTTTAGTTGAACCGATTAGCTGAAAAGCCTTCGCCATGAAGGTTTTTTATGCGCACAGGCCATAAAAACTTTAATCCTTAAAACCTTTTTGAAAAATGATTCGTTAATTCAGCGATGAAGGAGTAAATTACTTGCATTTTATAGCTTTAATAAGGGCAGGTAATGGCATCCACATGGATTCTGTTTACGCTGATGGCTGCATTTATGCAGGCTTGGCGTAATGCATTTCAAAAGCAGCTGAGTACCACTGTTGATGTTTATGGCGTAACGCTGGCGCGGTTTCTTTTCGGTTTTCCGCTGGCCATTCTTTATCTGACCTTTCTGCATTATAGCCAGTCCATACCACTCACACTTAGCTTTACCCCGCGTTATGCCCTTTACATTGTCATTGCCGGGATCAGCCAGATTGCTGCAACGGCATTAATGGTGCAATTATTTAAACAAAAAAACTATGCTATTGGTGTCGGTCTGGCCAAGAGTGAAGCCATTTTAGCAGCGCTGATTGGTGCATCCTTGCTGAGTGACCATCTGAGTGCACTGGGCTGGTTCGGGGTGGCTTTAGGTGGTTTGGCCGTCTTTTTACTCAGTAAAGGGCCCAGAGCAGAAAAGCTTTCCCTAGCGACATTATGGATTGGTATAGGCAGCGGCCTGTGCTTTGCCATTACCTCTCTGCTGGTTCGTGAAGCCAGTCTGGAATTGCCGCAACTGCCATTTATTCATCGGGCAGCCTGGGTATTGATCAGCATCATCGGCTTTCAATGTATCAGTATGCTGATGTACTTGAGTTTATTCAGCCGCCAGACCTTAAAGGCCATGTGGGCAAGATTGGGCTTAACCTTCAAAGTCAGTCTGTGCAGTTTTATTGCCTCCTTGGGATGGTTCACTGCCATGAGCATGCAGTCTGTGGCGATTGTAAAAACCTTGGGACAGATTGAAATCCTGTTTAGTCTGTTAATTTCTGCTTACTTTTTTAAGGAAAAACTTGCCAGGGCAGAACATTGGGGATTATTACTGGTGATTATTGCTGCAATACTGGTCATCTGGGCTTAATTATCATGAATCCCTGAAAAACATATCATATCTAATAATGATTTCAGAAATAACCACTAAATTTTGAGCATTAAAAGTTTCATCAATAAGGCGAATGGATGTTTGCCCTAAAGCAACCAATTCAACGATTTTCCCCTCTGAAATGACCATGCCACCACGTGCATCGTTTGTATTTTCAGTAAAAATAGCCAGTGGTTGTTTAATCCAAATAGTCGACATCACCTTGCCTTAACAATTGAAATTTCAATCAAAATAGCAAGAGCCATACCAATAACGGGTTTAGGCACAGAAAACATCTTTAACCTTGGTTTTTAAGTCTTCCATTTGTTCAATAATATTTTTAATCATCAGCTGGGAAACGCGTGAAATTTGTCGTTTCGGCGCAACACACAGCGCAATGGTCAGCGGATGCAGTCCTTTGTCCAAAATAGGCTTAAAGATTAATTCCTCACGCTCAAGCTCAGGAAAAACGTCCAGATAACTTAAAATACCGATGCCGGTATTGGCTTTGATTAAGTTATTCATCAGGCGAATATCATTCGATTCCGTTTTACGTGCAGGGGTAAATTTATGATGTTTA
Source organism: Acinetobacter terrestris (assembly GCF_004331155.1). GTDB lineage: Bacteria > Pseudomonadota > Gammaproteobacteria > Pseudomonadales > Moraxellaceae > Acinetobacter > Acinetobacter terrestris. The sequence continues at coordinate 38,940 of NZ_SJNZ01000027.1, read as the reverse complement.
TACATGGCTTGCACATAGTCATGAATAATCAGGGGTTCTGCGGGAATAAAATGGTTGTCATTTAAGGTATCTGAAAAATAAATCTTTTCGGCTTCTGCAAGCGGATGCGATTTGCCCATCACAAAACCTAAAGGCAATTCTAGAAAATGCACCACTTCAAGGTGTTGATGGGCTTTGGGATTGAGGATTAAACCAAAATCCAATTCTGCATCGATGATCTTCCTGGCGATCACCTCACTGTCTGCGACTCGAATATTAAAATTGATCCATGGATAGTTTTGATACATGTATTGCACCGACTGCATGACAAAACCATCACTTAAGGCAGAGATTAAGCCAAACTCAATGCTTCCACGTGTCAGCCCCTGAATTTCATCAAAACGGATCCGGGTTTGCTGGAATTCCTTTTGCCACTTCAAGACATCGGCATAGAGTAATTCACCGGCAAGGGTCAGTTTTAAGCCGCTCGGCAAACGCTCAAACAAAATAATGCCCAGCTCTTCTTCAGCCAAAGCAATTTGCCGATGTACCGCAGACACGGAAATAAATAATTGATCCGCGGCTTTGCGTAGGCTGCCCGTTTTCGCCACAGCGATAAAATATTCAGAAAATCGGGAAAAAGGCGTATTCATCAATTTAGTCAAAGCTTGCAACCCACTTTTATTCATATCAACATTTTAGATAAACGTCCTTATGCGAGTTTTATGCCAAATGATGATGTTTTATAGATAAATACATCCCCATAACATTGAAGTGTTCTAATTTTTAGAATGATTTATACCAAACATTCTAATAGACAGAATGATAAAAAATTAAGTAATTTCAATTACAAGCAAAGCCAAAATTGTATGAATATACAGTTTTAAGGCCGGTAAAAAGACATGACATCAAGAAATAATATAGGTCTGATATGAACGCAATTCCAGTCACCAATTTATTCAACAAGCCTTGTTATAGCCAGTTTGATGATCAGGACTGGGACATTCTGACACATCACTGGTATCCGGTTGCACGTATTCAGGACGTTTCGACCCAACCGCAACAAGTGACGCTGCTTGATGTCAAACTTGCACTGTACAAAACACAAAGTGGCGCTATTCAACTGGTTCGTGATCTCTGCCCGCACCGCGGTGTACCGTTAACCAAAGGCTGGGTATCGGGTGAAAATATTGTCTGTCCCTATCATGGCCTGCATTACAATGCTGAAGGGCAATGCATCAAAATTCCGGCACAACCTGAACTGACCAAGATTTCTGAACGCTTTTCCTTGACTAAATTTCCAGTAGTCGAAAAATATGGCTTAATCTGGACCAGCATTTTTAGCCGTGATGAATCGAAAGCCAATTTTCCTGAACTGGAGACCTGGGATACTGCAGGGCAGCAATCGATCTTACCGCCGTTTGTTGATATTGGCGGCTCCAGTGGCCGTCAGCTGGAAGGTTTTATTGATGTGGCGCATTTCGCTTGGGTGCATCAGGGTTCATTTGCTGATCGTGAAAATCAGGTGGTGCCCAAATATTCAACAGAACGGACTGAGTATGGTTTACATACCGAATATCTCAGTGATGTCAGCAACTATCCGCATGGTATGCAACATTTGGCGCCGGAAGGTTTCTTGTGGAAACGGGTATTTGATGTCTATCCGCCATTTTCTGCGGTGTTGACGGTACATTTTCCTGAACAAGGGCTGTTAAAAATCCTCAATGCCTGTTGTCCGATTTCTCATAATAAAACCCGTTTATTCGTGCCGCTGACACGCAACTTCGATACCACCGGTGATTTACAAGCCGTATATGACTTTAATGCACAAATTTTTGCGGAAGATCAGGACATGGTGGAAAGTCAAAAACCCGAAGAGTTACCCCTGGATATTTCCATGGAAGCGCATTTTGAAGCAGATCGCTCCTCAACCACCTACCGTCGAATATTAGCCGAGTGGGGCTTAAGCAAACGTTATATTGTTTAAGCTATTTTAATTTAATCAATATAAGTTAAAGCTTAAAATATAAATTCCAAATTTCATGATTCTAGGTTTTATAATTCTAAGCTTTGCAATTCTAAGCTTTATAATGCTGTATTTTATAATACCAGGTTTTTATCTTTATTATATTTTAAATTTCAGGATTATTTTAATTGAGCTGTCTAATAATAAATTCAGGCTAAAACCAGTAGAGGAAAATAAATAAAATGGATCGACCCAATCAAGCCCAAATCATCCAGTTTTTAAGCTTATCCAATGAGGTAGGACGAAGGGCGATGGCTTTGGGGCATCACCCTTTTGGTGCAGTCTTGGTGGCACCGGATCATCAAACCGTGCTGTTCACCCAGTGTAATATTGATACGGTAAATCATGCCGAGTCAACCTTGGCACGCATTGCCGCCAGTAATTATCCGGCCGAATATTTATGGCAATGTACCTTGTATACCGCGGTAGAGCCTTGCTGCATGTGCGCTGGAACGATTTATTGGGCCAATATTGGCCGCGTGGTGTATGGCATGACCGAACAACGGCTATTAGAATGTACGGGAAATCATCAGGAAAATCCGACCATGAGTGTCTCATCTGCTTATGTCTTTGCCCATGGTCAGAAAAATATTGATTTGATCGGTCCAGTTGCAGAAATTGAAGAACAAACAGCGGCATTACAACAGGCCTTCTGGACAGAACGCTAAATTATTTTAATCCCTCTGCCTGCATGATCTTATCCTTCTGTTCACGCAGAGGGATTTTTAATATTTGGGTTTTGTTGCTGAATATTGAAGTTATATATTAAATGTTCAAATTTAATGCATTTTATTTAAATGCACCAATGATAAGCATATTTAAAAAATAAATCTTTTAAAATAAATATCACTTTCCATAGAATGCAAAAATATAAATTCAAGACCTCTAAATTTAATATAGAAATGCCTCATTTAATGTTTAAAACAAAAGTATTTTATTTAAACCGCATCTATTTATTATTTTTTCCAAAAGTTGGAATAGTTATTGCTAATTATATAAATGAACAGACTGAGCTCATTCGAGTGAGGCCATTTTAAAGGCGTGTGTCAGCGGACACAGAGAACAGCAAGAGCAGACCATAATGAAAGAAAAAAATGCATTCAAAACAGGGTTTAAAAAATTAGTCGGGGGGTTAATGGCGAGCGGTGCGATGAGCATTGTGGCCCTAACCAATGTTCAAGCCCAAGATAAAGCCGCGTTTGTCTATATTGGCCCAACCAGTGACCATGGCTGGACCTATTCGCATGACCAGGGGCGTATTAAAACTGAAAAAGCACTCGCTGGAAAATATAAAACCTCCTATATCGAAAATGTACCGGAAACGGCAGATGCTGAACGTGTGATCCGTAACTTGGCGCAGCAAGGCAACAAGGTGATTTTTGCCACCTCGTTCGGTTATATGAATGCGATGGAAAAGGTATCCAAGCAATTTCCAAATACGGTGTTTATGCATGCAACCGGTTATAAGCAGGGGAAAAATTTAGGCGTATATGACGTCCGTACCTATGAAGGCGCTTATATGCTGGGTGTGGTCGCCGGTCATAAAACCAAAAAAAATGTACTCGGTGTGGTGGCATCTTTCCCGATCCCTGAGGTGGTACGCAACATCAATGCCTACACTTTGGGCGCGCAAAGTGTCAATCCAAAAATTAAAACCAAAGTGATCTGGGTGAATTCCTGGTTTAACCCGGGCAAAGAACGTGATGCTGCCTTGGCATTGATTGCCCAAGGTGCCGATGTACTGATGCAAAATACCGACTCTCCAGCTGTGGTGCAGGCAGCAGAACAAAAAGGCGTCTATGCCTTTGGCTGGGATTCTGACATGAGCAAATTTGGCCCGAAAGCCCATCTTGCAGCCTCGGTTTTACATTGGGAAAAAATTTATAGCCCGGTAATGACCCAGATCAGCAACAAAACCTGGAAACCCAGTTCAATGTGGTATGGCGTAAAACAAAAAGCGGTGGATATTGAGAGCTTTGGCCCGTCGGTACCGGCCGCGGCAAAAACCAAGGCCTTAAGCGTTCGTGACGCCATTCAAAAAGGTAGCTTACATCCCTTTTCTGGTCCAATTTACAAACAGGATGGCGCATTGCTTCTGGCTAAAGGCAAATCATTGGATGATGCGGCTTTAAGCAAAATGAACTATTACGTTAAAGGCGTAGAAGGGGCATTGCCGAAGTAGCGGGGGCGAGATTCAGCAATGAAATGACCTTGAATTCACGCGATTGATTTTATTTTTCATCCATCTGAATGCATAACGCAGTTCAGGTGGATGCCACATATCGCAGCATTAAATAGAGTGCCCATGATGACTCATCCACACGATCTATCTGCTCATACGCGAGAGATGAACCCAGGATCTGCTTCGAGTGTAGCGCGTTTACAGCTGATCAATATCTGCAAAAGCTACAATTCATTGAAAGCGAATGACCAGATACATTTAACCGTTCAACCCGGACAGATTCACGCCATCCTGGGTGAAAACGGTGCCGGAAAAAGTACCCTGATGAAAATCATTTATGGGGCAACCCAGGCCAATCAGGGACAAATGCTCTGGAACGGTAAAGAAGTCAAAATTGACAATCCGTCGATGGCGAGAAAACTGGGTATTGGCATGGTCTATCAGCATTTTTCTTTGTTTGAAACCCTGACTGTGGTGGAAAATATTTCACTGGGTTTGGATGAAAAAATTGATTTAGCCCTGCTCAGTCAAAAAATTACTGAAGTCTCTGAACAATACGGTTTACCGGTCGATCCACGGCGTGAGGTATATTCCCTGTCGGTGGGGGAGCGTCAGCGCGTCGAGATTATTCGCTGTCTATTACAAAATCCCGCTTTAATTATTCTAGATGAACCGACCTCAGTATTGACGCCACAAGCGGTACGTCAACTGTTTAAAACTTTACGCTTATTGGCCTCCCAAGGGGTTTCGATTTTATATATCAGCCACAAGTTGCATGAAATTAAAGAACTCTGTGATGAAGCGACCATTTTGCGTAATGGCCGTGTCAGTGGACATGTCGATCCCAAAGACAACAGCACCAGTGATTTAGCGCGCTTGATGATTGGCCGTGATTTACCGAGCTATGTCCGCCAAGACTATCAAGGGGCAGAGCAGGTGTTATTCCAGATTGAAAGTTTACATGCCGAATCCGATGATCCTTTTGGCGTGTCACTGAAAAATATCAATTTAAGCATTCAGGCCGGCGAAATTGTTGGTATTGCCGGTATTTCGGGCAATGGTCAAGCCGAACTGCTGTCTTTGCTGTCTGGTGAACAGCGGCTGAAAACAGGAAAAATCCGTTTAGCACAGCAGGATATTTCAAGCCTAAGCGCAGGGCAGCGCCGCGACCTAGGACTGGGCTTTGTTCCTGAAGAACGGCTTGGACGCGGTGCAGTACCGAATATGACCCTGTCACAAAATGCCTTACTGACGGCTTTTCGCCAGGGATTCACCCGTTGGGGACTGATTAAATTTGACCCATGCAAAGCCTTTGCCGAGCAATGTATCGAAAAATTTGGCGTCAAAGCCAGTGGTGCGGAGGCCGAAGCACGTTCCTTATCCGGTGGAAATTTACAAAAATTTATTGTCGGCCGTGAAATTCTACAAAATCCAAAAATCCTGATTGTGGCGCAGCCGACATGGGGCGTGGATGTTGGCGCCTCGATGTTTATCCGGCAAACCCTGATTGATTTATCACGTCAGGGCGTTGCCATTTTGGTGATTTCAGAAGAACTCGAAGAACTGTTTGAAATGAGTGACCGGCTGTGCGTGTTAGCCAATGGCGAGTTATCTGAACTGGTCAACACTGATCAGACCAATGCGGAAAATATCGGGGTGCTGATGTCGGGAATCCATCGCCCGCTGACAGCAGAACACAGCGCACAGGAGCAAATTCATGCTTAACACGCTTTTAGTCTCTATTGAGGTCTACAGGAGGATGCAATGCATTTATTAGAACCGCGTGAACATCCATCTAAAATGATGAAGTGGCTTTCTCCTGTGATTGCACTTGTGGCCATGCTGATTGTCGGCAGCATTTTATTTTTAATGTTGGGCGTCGAGCCTGGCAAAGCCATGTACATCTTTTTTATTGAACCGCTGGCATCTGGGTATGGCTGGAGCGAATTGGCGGTTAAAGCCGGTCCTTTAATTTTGATTGCCTTGGGTCTGGCGGTTGGCTTTCGGGCCAAATTATTCAATATTGGGGCCGAAGGTCAGCTCACCATGGGCGCAATTTTTGGCGGGGGTATTGCCATTTTATTCCACGAGCAAATGGGTGGATGGATTTTACCCCTAATGGTACTGATGGGTGCATTGGGCGGGGCATTCTGGGGCGCGATTCCTGCCTTGCTGAAAACCCACTTTAATGCCGAAGAAACCCTGACCACCTTAATGATGAACTATATCGCGCTGTTTGTGCTGCTGTACTTGGTCAATGGACCCTGGCGTGATCCCGATGGGATGAATTTTCCACAATCGGTGATGTTTAATGACAGTGCCACGCTGCCGTTGATTATGGAAGGGACCCGCATTAACGCGTCACTTTTTATCACGCTTTTTGCCGTCGTGCTGTTTTGGGTGTTTATGCGCAAGAGCCTGACCGCTTATAAACTGGAAGTCAGCGGTCAGGCGCCTTTGGCGGCAAAATATGCCGGTTTTTCATCCTCAAAAGCCATTTGGATGAGTCTGGTGATTTCCGGCACCATGGCAGGCATTGCCGGTATTTGTGAAGTCGCTGGCCCGATTGGACAACTGAATCCGAATCTGTCACCGGGTTATGGCTATGCAGCCATCATTGTGGCGTATTTGGGTCGTCTGAATCCGCTGGGCATTGTGCTGTCCGGCTGCTTTATGGCGCTGATTTATTTGGGCGGGGAAATGGCACAAATGCAACTGCAACTACCGGTGGCGATTACCGGCATTTTCCAGGGCTTATTGTTGTTCTTTCTGTTGGCGTCTGACGCCCTGATTGAAAACCGTTACCGTTTTGCCAAAAAAACGCTGCCGCCTGAGCCAGTCGCAGCGACCAGCCCTTAACCCAATGTTGTCTACAGTAAAAGGAAGCATGATATGGCTTTAGAATTAACCGCAATCCTTGCAGGTACTGTTGCCGCAGCAACACCGCTGATTTTTGCCGGTTTGGGGGAATTGGTCACGCAGCGTAGCGGTGTGATTAATCTTGGGGTTGAAGGCATGATGCTGGTCGGTGCCATTGCCGGTTTTGCCTTTGCTGCACAATACGATGCCAGCGTATTTAGCGCGCTGCTGATCGGTGGTTTGGCGGGCATGTTGATGGCACTGATCTTCGCCTTTTTCACCCTGTCGTTAAGCACCAACCAGTCGGCTTGCGGCCTGGCTTTAACCATTTTTGGTTTGGGGATTTCCGCATTTTTGGGGCAGAACTATGTTAGTACCGCACTACCGGGGCTAGCCAATTTTAATATTCCACTGCTGGCCGATATTCCGGTACTTGGCCCGATTTTATTCCAACAAAACTATGTGGTGTATCTGTCGATTTTGGCATTTTTTGCCGTGTGGTTTGTCTTGGCCAAAACCCGTTTGGGTTTACTGCTTAAAGCAGTTGGTGAATCACCGGAAAGTGCGCATGCCATGGGTTATCACGTGTTGGCGATTCGTTATGGCGCAGTTCTTTTTGGCGGCATGATGGCGGGTATTGGCGGGGCATTTTTATCGACGGTCTATACCCCGATGTGGATTGAAAATATGGTTGCCGGACGTGGCTGGATTGCCATTGCCCTGGTGGTGTTTGCGGTGTGGAAACCCACCCGTTTAATACTCGGTGCCTACCTGTTTGGCGGTGTAACCATTTTGCAATTTCACGCGCAGGCCTTGGGCATCAATGTACCGAATGAATTTCTTGCAGCATTGCCGTATTTAGCCACCATTGTGGTGTTGGTGATGATTTCACGCGATAAAAAATTACTCAAAATGAATTTACCTGCTTCTTTGGGCAAAACCTTCGTGCCCTAAGGGCATGCGCTAATGAATAAAACAGCATAGATTTGAGGACAAATAATGAAAATTTTAACCGCGGCCTATGTCCTGACCATGAATGTGCAGAACCAATGCATTCAAAATGGCGCTGTACTGATTGATGGCGACACAATTAAAGCCGTAGACACACTGGCGCAGTTAAGCCAGCGCTATCCCGAGGTACTTATTGAGCATTATCCACAGACCCTGCTGATGCCGGGCTTGATCAATACCCATTGCCATTCCGGTTTCCTGCGCGGTACGGCTGAAGGCTTGGCGGTCTGGGACTGGTTACAGCAGTTTATTGACCCGATGCACCGCGTACTCAGCCCTGAAGATGCCAAAATTGCATCTTACTTGTGCTATGCCGAGGCGCTTTTGTCGGGGACCACCACCATAGTCGATATGTGGCGTTATATGGATGGCAGTGCCGAGGCGGCAAAAGACTTGGGGATTCGTGCCGTTCTTGTGCCCTATGTTGCGGAGCATCCGGATCACCATTATTTTGAAAGCTTAAAAAGCAATGAAGCCCTAATCAAGCGCTGGCATCAACAGGCTAATGGGCGAATTCAGGTCTGGGTCGGCTTGGAGCACCTGTTTTATGCCGAGAATTCAGCATTAAAACGCATTGAAAACCTGTGTCATGAGTATCAAACCGGTTTTCATACCCACAGCAACGAAAGCCAGTTTGATGTACAGGAAAATTTACGCCGCTCTGGCATGCGTCCAATTGAAAGTTTAGAAAAATTGGGACTGCTCGATGTACCGAAAACTTTATTGGCACATTGCGTTTGGGCGGATGCCAACGAGATTCAAATTTTAAAACAACATGCAGTGGGTGTGGCACATAACCCGATTTCCAATATGAAATTGGCCTCTGGCGCAGCGCCCATTGTTGAAATGCTGCGTCAGGGGATTGCGGTCGGTTTAGGCACCGATGGAGAAAAAGAAAACAATAATCTGGATATGTTTGAGGAAATGAAAACCGCTTCGTTATTGGCGAAACTCTCGAACCTGGATGCAGCCGCACTGGATGCCTGGTCGGTATGTCAGATGGCCACGATTACAGGGGCAAAGGCTTTGGGCATGCAGCATGACATCGGTTCGCTAGAAGTCGGCAAACAGGCAGACCTGATTGCAGTGAAACTGGATACCCCACGCATGACGCCGCTGATTGATCACGGTCGTTTATTTAATTTACACAGCAACCTCGTGCATGCGGTACAAGGACAAGATGTGTTGATGACTATGGTCGCAGGACAAGTCGTGGTGGGAAATGGCCGCCTGGTAAATGCCGATTTACAGGCCTTGATTGATCAAGTCAATCAAGCTGCGCCGCTATTGTTTAAGCGTCGTGATCAGTGGTTTGCCCAGCAAGGTCAAGCCGTCAATGAATTACAGCGTGAAGAATCTTAATATTCTATTAAAATCTGTTGACGCTATCTTTTATGCAACATCAATAGATCCTGCTTGCATAGAAAATCATAATGTAGTGGTACTTTGTCCTAAAAAAAATCTTTGTCAGTGGTAGACATACTAAACAATGGCTTTAGGACTGATTTTAAAATTTAGGCATAAAAAAGACTGGTTTGTCAGGAAGAGCCCGATTTAACCAGTCTTGATTTAAAAAAAGCGGACCGCCTAGGGAAAAGCCTAATAAGGTCCGCTCTTTATGATTAATAATTTACTGTTAAAAATGGAACTAGTCAATTTGGGAATAAATTGACTAGTTCTGGTGCATTGATTTTTACAACGCTCTTAAATGCATGCTTTTTGAAGCAAAACAGTATGACTAAAACAAAAAATCGTATTACCAAGTTGGCACAGCCTTTGCTTTATCTATGACATGAAAAAAGTGATCTAGGGTTCCGGTACATTTTCAAAAGTTAGAAAATCGTATGCCTGAGACCGAGAGTTCACGGCCTGTTTTTTATAAAAAATAGAGCTACACGGAGGGATAAAAGCCCGGGAGGTCATGCCAACAACCGAAGAGGTAACCGCAATGGGCTTAAGCAACTATCATAATAATCAGATACTCTGGACTGAGGTTTTGCCTGGAGGGCATCATTGGTCGGGACGCATTCAAAAAGGTGCGCTGCTGCAATTTAAAGCACGCTCTGCCCATGCCAATGTATCGCTGTTCTGTGTCAATGCTGATGACAAGCTGGAACGCTTTAACATGCCAGACAGCCTGAAAGGTCAACACACCGCATTTTTAAGCACGGGCAATGTGCTGTATTCAGATTTGGGACGTGTCATGGCCTCTATTGTCACTGATGAGCATGGTTGGAATGACACGCTTTGCGGTGCTTCGCGTCCTGAACAAATTAAAAAACAATTTGGAACACGTACCTTTCAAGATGCCCGCAATCAGATGTACCAAAGCGGTGTGGATGGTTTATTGGTGGAAATGGCGAAATTTTCCTTAAACCAAAGTGATCTCAGCGCCACCGTGAATCTTTTCTCTAAAGTTGCCCCAGATGCTACGGGCAAGCTGTCTTATGCCAGTGCAGATAACAGTGATCAAATTGTAGAACTGCGTTTTGAAATGGACTGTCTGCTGTTTCTGTCAGCCGCGCCACATGCTTTGGATTCAAGTGCGAGCTACAGTCCTGCAGATATTCAATTGTCTTTATTCAAAGCCAATCCTTTAAGTGAAAGCGATATTTGTCGTGATGCCTGTCCGCAAAACCAGCGTGCATTTGCCAACAATGCCCGTTACTACGCGCTAAGCAGCATCTAAGATCAGGAGAAGCATCATGACGGTACTACAAAATTTTGAAAAAACAGTATTAAGCGAAGTCTGCCCTGCGGGTGAAGCATGGATGTGCGAAGTCAAAAAAGGCCAGTATTTCCGCATTATTGACTTAGAAGGCAACCAGGCGGTAGATACGCTATTTATCTCGGCAGAAAATCCGTCCGAGCGTTATAGCGCAACCGATACCTTGGCGATTAACCAATATATTTATCTGGAAAAAGGCACCACCTTATACAGCAACGTGGGTCGTCCGATGGCCATCATTCATGATGATAACTGCGGTCGCCATGACACTTTGGGCGGTGCATGTTCCTGTGAAAGCAATAGCGTACGTTATGCACATGAAACCTATCCGATGCACAGTTGCCGTAATAACTTTATGTATGCACTGGCAAAGCATCCCATTGCACAAAAACATGGCTTAAACGTGCGTCATATTGGACCGAACATTAATTTCTTTATGAATGTACCGGTGACTGCAGAAGGTGCGCTTAAATTTGAAGACGGTATTTCTGCACCGGGAAAATACGTTGAAATTCAGGCGGAAATGGATTTGATCGTGCTGATCTCCAACTGTCCACAACTGAATAACCCATGCAATGCCTACAACCCGACGCAAATCCAGTTAGTGGTTCGTGACGGTGAGGAAGCTTAAAATGAAAAATAATCCTATGCCTCAATTGACTAAAGTTTTAATTGCCAACCGTGGTGCCATCGCTTGCCGTGTCATTCGTAGTTTAAAAAAACTAGGCATTCAATCTGTTGCGGTTTATTCCGAAGCCGATCGTGATTCATTGCATGTGACACTGGCTGATGAAGCGGTGTATATCGGTGAAGCACCAGCCAGCCAAAGCTATTTAAACGTTGAAAAAATCCTGGAAGTGGCGAAACAAACCGGCGCACAAGCAATTCATCCGGGTTATGGTTTCTTGTCTGAAAATGCTGAATTTTGTGATTTATGTGAATCACAGGGAATCGCCTTTATTGGTCCAAATTCAAATCAGATGCGGGAGTTTGGTTTAAAGCACACCGCGCGTGAACTTGCGATTCAGGCCAATGTACCATTACTTCCGGGCAGTCAACTCTTGGCGGATGAAGCAGAAGCGTTAACCGAAGCGGCGCGTATTGGTTATCCGCTGATGCTGAAAAGTACCGCAGGCGGTGGCGGAATCGGCATGCGTCTGGTCTGGAACGAAGCTGAACTGAAAGATGCCTATGTCACGGTATCTTATCTGGCCCAAGCCAATTTTAAAGATGCCGGATTGTATTTAGAGAAATTTGTCCAAAACGCACGCCATATTGAAGTGCAGATTTTTGGTGATGGTCACGGGAAAGTCTTGGCACTGGGTGAACGTGATTGTTCGGTGCAACGCCGTAACCAGAAAGTGATTGAGGAAACTCCGGCACCACATCTCAATGACGAACAACGTGATTATATTCAAAATGTGGCTATTCAATTGATGCAATCGGTGAACTACCGTTCTGCAGGGACAGTTGAATTCGTGATGGACACCGACACCCAGGAATTCTATTTCCTGGAAGTAAATACCCGTCTGCAAGTCGAACACGGCGTGACCGAGCAAGTCTTTGGCGTGGACTTGGTGGAATGGATGGTGACACTTGCCGCAGGTACGTGGGCTGCACCCACTGAAAAATTAGAATCCAAAGGTCATTCGATTCAGGTGCGTCTGTACGCGGAAGACCCGATTAAAAATTTCCAACCGAGCGCAGGTTTACTGACTTTTGTAGAGTTTGATGCCAACGCACGTAATGAAACCTGGGTCGAAACCGGTTCCAATGTCTCGTCATTCTATGACCCGATGATTGCCAAAATCATTGTGACAAGCGAGACCCGTGAATCTGCCATTCAAGCCATGACAGACACTTTGGCGAAAACCCAAGTTGCGGGCATCGAAACCAATCTTGAATATTTACAAAACATTGTTGCCGGTGAAGTATTTAAAGCCGGTACGCAGACCACACGCTTTTTAAATACCTTTGAGTGGAAAACCCAAAAGATTGAAGTGTTGCAAGCCGGTATTCAAACCGCTGTGCAAGATGTCACCGGACGACTCGGTTACTGGAATGTCGGTGTACCACCATCGGGAGCGATTGATCCACTGTCCTTAAATGTGGCGAACCAGCTTTTGGGCAATGCACCCAATACAGCAGGTCTGGAATGTACCTTACAAGGGCCAAGCCTGAAATTCCACTGTGACAGTCAAATTGTCATTACCGGTGGTGATATGCCATCGACCTTGGATGGCGTGGCGGTTGCCATGTGGCAGACCATCAACATTAAAAAAGGTCAGGTATTAAAATGTGGCAAAGTTAGCACCGGTTGCCGTAGTTATATCGGCATTAAAAGCGGTCTGAATGTCCCTGAATATTTAGGCTCTAAAGCGACTTTCACTTTAGGTCAGTTTGGCGGTCATGCAGGACGTAACTTGCTGATTGGCGATATGCTCCCAATCACAGCATATAGTTCAATTGAAACAGTCGCTTTAGCGCAAGATCAAGTTCCCACCTTCTCCCATGATTGGGAAATTGCGGTGATGTACGGCCCGCATGGCGCACCGGATTTCTTTACCAAACGCGACATTGATACTTTCTTTGCCCATACCTTTGAAATTCACTTTAACTCCAGCCGTACCGGTATCCGCCTGATTGGACCAAAACCGGAATGGGCACGTGAAGACGGCGGTGAAGCCGGTCTGCATCCATCCAATATTCATGACAATGCCTATGCCATTGGCGCAATCGACTTTACTGGCGATATGCCGATTATTCTCGGGCCAGACGGTCCAAGTTTGGGTGGGTTTGTCTGTCCTGCGGTGGTGATCAATTCTGAGCTTTGGAAACTGGGACAACTCAAAGCCGGTGACAAAGTCAAATTTGTGCCCGTCAGCTATCACCAAGCCAAAATTTTGAATGAAAAATATCATGCGATGTTAGAGGCAACGGATACAGCACAGGTCACATTTGATGAATCGTTCTATCCTGAACTGAGCACACTCAAAAATGCTGTTCTTGATACCTTAAAAGGCCAAGATGGCGCGCCTGATGTGGTGTATCGTCCTGCCGGCAACAACTATATGCTGGTGGAATATGGCGATCTGGTACTGGATCTGAATTTACGTTTCCGTATTCATGCCCTGATGCAATGGGTCAAAGATCAAAACATTCGCGGCATTATTGATCTAACTCCGGGCATTCGTTCGCTACAAATCCATTTTGATTCATTAAAACTCGATCAACTGGATTTATTGCGCTTATTGCAGGTCGCAGAAGCGGAATTACCTGATGTGACGGAAATGCAAGTGCCATCACGTACCGTGTATTTGCCGCTGGCTTGGGAAGATTCACAGACCCAACTGGCAACTGAGCGTTATGTACAAACTGTACGAAGTGACGCGCCGTGGTGTCCGGACAATATTGAATTTATCCGCCGTATTAATGGCCTGAAAGATAAACAGGCAGTAAAAGATGTAGTCTATAACGCCCATTATTTGGTGATGGGCTTGGGCGATGTGTATCTGGGTGCACCTGTGGCCACGCCGCTTGATCCACGTCAGCGTTTGGTGACCACCAAATATAATCCTGCGCGTACTTGGACCCCTGAAAATGCCGTCGGGATTGGCGGTGCCTATATGTGTGTTTATGGTATGGAAGGCCCGGGCGGATATCAGTTTGTTGGCCGTACCACACAAATGTGGTCACGCTACCGTAAAAACCCGGACTTTGAACAAGGCATGCCGTGGCTGTTACGTTTCTTTGACCAGATCAAGTTTTATGAAGTCTCTGAAGCTGAACTGATGCAGATGCGTGAGGACTTTAAAGCCGGTCGTTTAAAGCTGCGTATTGAAGAAGGTGTGTTGAACCTGAAAGAATACAATCAATTCTTAAAAGACAATAGCGATACCATTCACAGCTTTAAAAAAACCCAACAAGCCAATTTTGAAGCGGAGCGCCGTCGCTGGCATGAAGCAGGTTTGGCGGAGTATATGACTGAAAGCCTGGATGCTGTGGATGACGGTGAAGGTGTAGATATTCCCGAAGGTGGTTGTGCGGTGGAATCGCATATGCCGGGTTCTATTTGGAAGATTGAATGTGCATCGGGTGATATTGTGGAAGAAGGTGCAACGCTCGCCGTGATTGAAGCGATGAAGATTGAGATTCCAATTATTGCGCCTGAACGTATGCGTGTTGATGCCATTACCATTGAGAAAGGGCAAACGGTGAAAACAGGGCAGGTGTTGTTTACATTGGCGCCAGTGGCTTGATGTCCTAGATGTAAAAAAGACCGCTTAGGCGGTCTTTTTTACATCAGTTACATTTCTCGATATGTTTAAAAATTCTTTCACATAATTCTTTAGCTTTGGGTGTTAGTTGCCAATCAGGGTTTTCATCAAAATCATTAATGATTTCACGGCAAAATTTGAGTTTATCCTTAATCGTGCCTACGCCTGTACCGTCAGAAAATGCTGTTTTAGTTGTTTGAGAACCTGATTTTATAATTTGATCATCCAAGAGTTTACCGATGCCAAATTTAGGATTATCGAAATGGTTTTCATCGGTAATACCTTTTATTAATGCAATATCATAACTTTGTTTAACATTCTTGAGTCGAGGGAATTTAGCTTTAGCGACTCGAATGATAGAATCTTTTGGAAGTGTATTTTCTGTTTCTTTGCATTCTAAAATAAGTAAATTTTCTTTATTTAATTCTTTTCTGAGTAACTGAATTTTTTGAGGATTTTTCTGTATGTCACCATCTGCAATTAGCAACATATCACTTGCAACAGCTGTTGCACTTTGACCTCTATCTTGTTGAAGAAATTTAATTCTTTCTTCTCTTGTTTTTGGGTAGTCATCATCAAAAGACCAATGCGTTAAATTGCTTCCAGCATATTCCACAAAGGTATAGTGATAATTAGGCATAAAACGACGATACTTTTTATAAAGATCGTTATTAGAGTTTTCTAATTCCGCTAGGTATTTTTCCATATACTTTGTTATGTACAAACGATCTGTTATGCCTTCAACCCAAATCGTACAGTTGGCTAAGTAGACAGAAGAAGCTCGCACCCCTAATGAAGCGAGTAAGTCACGATCACGGTCACAACGATGAATCTTAAACTCGAATTCTTTGGGGTTATCTTGTTTAGGTTGTTTTACGAATTTTTGAATCATGACTTGATCAGATTCATCTGCCATATCAAGTAAATGATTTGAATGAGTTGTGAAGAAATAATAATGACTAGTTTCGTTTAAATAGAAATTCATGAGCTGACGAACCATACCAGCATGCATATGAAGTTCTGGTTCTTCTATAAAAAATGCATGGGTTTCTGTATTTCCGTTTTTGTCTTTACTTTTGATATATGCTTCATAAGTCAAAATAATTGCTTGCTGTAAACCATCACCTAATTCAAATATAGGACGTTGAGCATCCTTTCCAATTTTGATATTAACAACATCTTGATTGTGTTTAGGAATGAGTGAAACTGGTTCATTATCAAAGAAATACTGACTTAACTTTTCTTCATAACTTTTAATGAGGTCACGTTGCTCAGGTTCACCTAAGAGATGAATTTTAAGCTCGTAATATAGACATTCACCTGTGATAATATTTTTAGAATTAAATTTATTGGGATCAGAAAAATAATCTTTTTGGGCTCGTTCGATATAGGGTTGTTTATTTTCCTGTTCAGATACAGGGCGCATACCGCGTAAAATAGGTATATAAAATCGACTTAGAAATACTGCTGAAATTTTAGAAATTTGCTCATCGTTTATTTCGAAAAGACTATAGTCCTTTAATAATTCTTCTATATTACTATCTCGCTCTAAATTTCCTTTAATAGAAGAGTTTAAAAATACTAACTGATTTACCTTACTTTCTTCTAAATCTCGAATTAAATCTTTGTAGTTATTATTTATATTTGAAAGGCTAGAGCTGTATCCTAATTCCCTTTCTAACTCAGGCAAACGATGCTTCAGAATTTTTAAATTTTTTACTAATTCTGGAAAATTATAGAATCCACTTGGATAATTACTAATAAATAAGTTTCTTAAAAACCTACTTTTACCAGCATTATTCTTACCGATAAAGAAATTTAGTCTTTTAATTTCTATCACTTCATCGTCATTTTTTTCAGTATCATTATCTGAAGTATAGCCTTCCAAATTTTCAGCCCAATAATATAATTTTTCTGTCATCAAATTCTGCATTGTTAATGGTTTATATATTGATGATTTTATAAGAAAAAATTTATTTTTTAAACCTTATGAATCATTGTATCTATCTATAATTTTGCAGTTTAATAAAAACAGCCTCATGAAAGTCTTTCTTATCTTGGAGATTTTAAGCGTTTACATCAATCACATTTTTTTGAGTTGCTTCAACTTTGTTGTCACAGCCACCCTTTGATGCACTAGCGAACCTGAATGGTGCAATGGAGTATAATTTTTAGGCACTTTTGAGTGATGAAAATAGCCCTCATTCTTTCCAACCCCGCTTCAGTGGGGCTTTTTATATGCCATTGCGACTTAATTCACTTAATTTCATATTTTGGCATGCTTTCTGCTTTTATTTATATACCACATAAACAGAGGAGAGCAATTCACTTGATCACTCAAACAAAATCATCGGTTAACCCATGATGTATAAAAAAAATTACAGCACATGAGCAATAAAATGAAATAAGCCGGTGAATCAATCAACTCAGCTTAATTCCAAGCAAGCCCCATCTCAGCGCAGTGGGGCTTTTTTTTAAATTTACGTCCCCATAGCTCAATCCGCAACGTCACACAGCTCGACACAATATAGGCTAAACCAAATTAATAAACATTTAGCCAGACACCGCTTTTTTCAACACTTTATCTAGCACATGCCGATGGATAAACCTGAATTTATCCAAAACCACATTGGACAGGGTAAACGGATAAGCATCATCCAGGCCCATACTCCGGTTTAAGGCATTCAGGTTAAATGTGACCGTCATCCAGTTCTGCAATACCTTTTCAAAATCCTGTGCACCAATCGGGTTTTCAATAAACTCCAGATCAGACAGGTCTTGCTTATCGGTTTTTACCACAAGTCCTGCATAGTATGCAGTTTCCAGCGTATCCATCATATGCTGATAATGTGCCCAGGTTTCCGCCCAGTCTTCCCATGGATGCGTACTGGCATAGGAACTGACAAAGTTATCCTGCCAGTTGGCTGGCGCTCCCTGTTCATAATGGTACTTTAATGCTTCGCCATAATTCTGACGTTCATCGCCAAACAAAGCGCGAAACTCGTCAATGACTTCCGGATGCATATACTGCATCACATCAAAATAATAATGCCCGCTTTCGTGGCGGAAGTGCCCTAAAAGTGTCCGGTAGTTTTCGCCCATCTTGATCCGCGTGGTTTCACGATAGACCACATCCGCTTCATTAACGTTCAAGGTGATAATGCCATTTGCATGACCGGTCATCACCGGCCGGCCATGCTCTGGCTTTTTAAAGTTAAACCACAAACCATAACGGTCATCGGGTGAAAGTTTAGGCCGGGGCATAATATTCAGACGCTGCATCAAATACAGAAAACGCCGTTTGGCATGCTCAATCCTTCCCCAATAAATAATATTTTCAGGGATACTCAGGTCTGGAATGGTATGGGTCAGCTGGCAGGATTCACAGTAAATTTGCTCACTCTCTGCGGGTAGCATCCAGTTGCAAACCTGATGATTAATATAGTTATAACAAGGCTTAAAGCGTTTTCTCTTAAAACTCGGATTCAATGCGATCCAGAGCTGATCCGCCTCTGGCCGGAAACTGCCCATTTCTTTTTCACACGCCGCATAGCCCAATACAGTTTGACACTTCACACAAACTGAATTTGCAAAGAACACCTGATTATTACAAGTTGCGCACGCAAAATACTTCATAACATGTCCATTTTATGATCATAAAGTCCTGAGCTTGGACATACGCTTATTTTTGCACATATTTTTTTTACTTTACGTGCTATTTCAACGGTTTTCTTGTTTCTAGAATTGGCACGCTTTCTGCATTTCATTCAGTAATACAAAACAAAGTTTTGGTAATACCCAACAGGAGATGCACATGAACGCTGCAAAACACAAAAAAGCACTGCATCCATGGAAACAGTTTTTAATCGAACTTTTAACTGCACGTGCCGGTCTATACGTGAAACAGGATCAGCCGCGAGGATAACACCGTGCCTAAACAGAAACTGGCACGCATCAGTATTACCGTGCCTGAACAAACGCTGAGTGCTCTCGATCAAAAATTTGTAGAGCAGCACTACGAAAGCCGTTCACAGGCCATTGTCGACATGATCAATAAACATTTAATTGCCGATCATATCGAACATAACGCGGTGATGGTCGGCACCTTGACCCTGCTTTATGACGTGAGCCTCAAACCCTTGCGTACACAACTGATTGACCTGCAACAACAGTTTTTATCCCAAGTCATTAGTTCACTGCATATTCAGCTCGATGACGAAAAAATTTTACAAGTGATGCTGATGCAGGGTGTCAGTGATCAACTACAGCACATCAGCCAACAGTTTATTGCTTTAAAAGGGGTCATCAAAGGGCATTTGGAGATGATGGATGCCGTGATGCCGCCCATTCCACAAAATGATGAAAAATAAGGAAGACTGACCATGTCAAAGTTATGGACCCTTCAGGATTGGAAAACCGCGTATTTAACGCAAAAGATGCAACTCAGCGATTTAATTCAGTATGTCGAAACATTTAATAACGATGATCATGCCTGGATTGAAATTGCTTCAGCCGCACATATTCAGGCACAAATTGCTGCCTTAAAAGATCGGTCTGCACAAGATTTACCGCTCTACGGCATTCCTTTTGCGGTTAAGGACAATATTGATGTTGCAGGTTTTCATACCACTGCAGCCTGTAAAGAAGCTGCTTATCTGGCAACAGCAGATGCCAGTGTGGTCGCTCGCTTAAAAGCTGCAGGCGCCATTGTGCTGGGTAAAACCAATCTGGACCAGTTTGCCACGGGTCTGGTGGGTGTACGCTCACCTTTTGGTGCGGTAAAAAACAGTTTTAATCCGGAATATATCAGTGGTGGATCAAGCTCGGGATCATCCGTTACGGTGGCTAATGGCCAAGTGCCATTTAGTTTAGGCACAGACACCGCAGGTTCAGGTCGTGTCCCGGCCGGACACAACAATATTGTCGGACTAAAGCCAACCAAAGGCTGGTTCTCAACGACAGGTTTAATTCCGGCTTGCCGTAGCATTGATGTAATTTCGATTTTTGCATTGACTGTCGATGATGCATGGCAAGTTGCTCAAGTCATGCAAGGTTATGACGAAACCGATGAATATTCCCGGGTACATCCTCAGAATGTATCGAGCCAGTTTTCAAAAAGAAAAATTGCCATTCCGGCACAACTTGAATTTTATGGTGATGTCGACAGCCAAAAAGCTTTTGAACTGGCTGTAAAACACGCCCAATCATTGGGTTATGCAGTTGAAGCAATTGATTTTAGTGTTTTTAATCAACTGGCATCCGCACTGTATAACAAAGCCTGGGTGGCTGAGCGTACCAGTGCCGTAGAAAAAATGGTGCCACGTGAACAGGCACATCCTGTGATTGCCCAAATCATTGCTCAGGCAGATCAGTTTACTGCTGTAGATATGATTGAGGCTGAATATGAACGGGCGCAATTGGCGCGCCAGATTAATCTGGTGTTATCAGATTTTGATGCCTTGATGGTGCCCACTGCACCGACCATCTATACCATTGCTGAGGTTGAAGCCCATCCAATTGTGAAAAACTCACATATGGGTGCCTATACCAACTTTGTGAATTTCGCAGATCTTTCCGCCTTAGCTTTACCCAATGTAATTCGAGAAGATGGCTTACCCAGCGGTGTCACCTTTATTGCTCAGGCATGGATGGATCAGGCTCTGGCGCATTTTGGTCAAACCTGGCAACAGGCGCTAAATCTACCACTGGGCACATCCAATCTGCACTATGAAAAAATTCAAAATATAGCTTCTCAACATTCAGTCAAACTGGCAGTCGTCGGTGCCCATCTTAGTGGTATGCCGCTGAATTTTCAGCTCAGCAGCCGCGGTGGCACTTTATTGCAGAAAACCAAAACGGCATCCAACTACAAACTGTATGCACTAAAAAATACCACGCCGCCAAAACCAGGCTTGCAATGCACTCAAAAGGGCGGTCAAGCGATTGAAGTTGAGGTCTGGGATATTCCGTTTGCCTTATTTGGACAGATTGTGGCGGAAGTTCCTGCACCCCTGGGGATTGGCAATGTGCAACTGACAGATGGGAACTGGGTGAAAGGCTTTATTTGCGAGGGTTATGCCTTGGCAGATGCCACGGATATCAGCCATTTCGGCGGATGGCGTGACTATGTTCAATCGACCAAAACGACGAACACAAAATTTAAATGCAATTGTATAGGGGAAGTTGCGCAATGATGAAGAAAGCATTTTTATCGTCAGCTGTTGTATCGGCTATTTTACTCAGTGGTTGTGACAACACCGCCAAGATTCCAGAACCTACAGCCAAAGCTGCAGGCAGCGTGAATACTAAACCGATTGCCATTGGCTATAGTGACTGGCCAGGTTTTGTGGCTTGGCAAGTGGCAATTGAGAAGGGCTGGCTGAAGGAGGCAGGTGTCAATGCAGACTTTAAATGGTTTGACTACTCGGCGTCCCTGTCTGCTTTTGCAGCGAATCAACTGGATGCAGTCATGGTCACCAACGGCGATAACCTGGTCACAGGTTCTGGCGGTAGCAAGGGCGTGATGATCATGGCAACGGATTATTCTGCAGGGAATGATGTGATCATTGCGAAAAACGGCATTAACACCATCCAGGATTTAAAAGGCAAAACCATTGCCACTGAAAAAGGCTTAGTCGATCACTTGCTGTTATCGACCGCTTTAGATGATGCAAAAATTAGTTTAAAGGATGTGAAACTGGTCAATAGCATGACCAATGAATTGCCTCAGGTCTTTGCAACAGGCGATATTGATGCCATTGCAGTTTGGCAACCTGTGGCCAATCAGGCGTTGAGCTCAGTGGCGGGTGCCAAAGTGATTTTCACCTCTAAAGACAAACCCGGTTTAATTTACGATACCTTAACTGTGAATCCGACTCATCTGGAAGCCAATAAAGAACAATGGAAAAAGGTGATTCAGGTCTGGGATAAAACGGTTAAATACATTAACGATCCGGCTACACGTGCCGATGCAGCGGCCATTATGTCTAAACGGGTCGGTGTCGATGCAAAAGTCTATGAACAGTTTATTAACGGTACGCACTTGCTTGATCTAGAGGCGAACAAAAAAGTATTCACTAAAGGAACCGGGTTTGATTCAATTTACGGATCGAGTTATCACGTCAATAAATTCAATGTCAGCAATGGTATTTACAGCACCGAAATGAATGTCGACAGCGTGATTGTGCCTACTTTGGTGCAAGAACTGAAATAAGTATGGCCTGAAGTTCAGCATCCCAAAGCTTAATTTGGGATGCTTTGATTTTTAAGTCATCGTTATAAAATCCCCAAGTTGGGGATTTTTATTATTTGCATGCAAAATCTAACGTCATGCGACGCATTGTTTGTCATTTCCAGTAATTAGAATTCAGTAATTTAGATACTATTGCGATATCTAATGTCATTAGGCAACGACACAACCAATGTCATTTTCTGAAGAATAAGTTTTCATTACGTGTTAAATCGATGCTGAAACTCACATAATCCCAATTATAGTAATTGTTGTCTTACCCAACTTGCGAGTATATGTATCGCTTGTTTAATTTCATTAGTTAGAGAATGCCCTACATTAATTCTTATACAATTGTTATAGCGACTCCCTACACCAAAAACTAAGCCTGGCACAATATTAATATCTTGCTGTTGAGCAAAACAATACATCTCCCAACTATCTATTTTTTCTGCAAATTGTAACCACAAGATATATCCACCTTGAGGATTGGTTAAACCGAAAGTAATGCCCTTAAAAGCCTCAGCGATGAACTGTCGATACTCTTCGACTTGTTTACATAGTTTTGGGCGTAAGGCACTTAAATGCTGTCGATATGCACGGCTATAAATTAAATCCGCTAGTGCAAGCTGTAAGGGGGTATTTACATTTATATTCTGTGTGATCAGTTTGGCATGTAAGTAATTGAGAGTTTGAGGAATACAAAACCAGCCTATACGATACGCAGGTGATACTGTTTTAGAAATAGAGCCACAATAAATGACATAGCCATTTTCATCCCAATATTTAATTGGTAAAGGACGTGGAGTATCAAAACAACATTCAGCATAAATATCATCTTCAATAACATAACATTGATATTTAGCCGCTAATTGTGCAATTTTTTCTTTATCTTGATTGGATAGGCAAAATCCTAAAGGGTTTTGATAATTAGCAGTAAGTAAACAGACTTTTGCCCCTGATTGTTGCATTGCTTGTTCTAAGCGTTGTAAATCAAAGCCTTCTATATTTGCAGGAATTTCCACAATTTTACGTTTTAACAAAGCTAATAATTGTAGCTGACCATTATAACTGGGAGTTGGCACGATAATACTGTCTCCGACTTGTGTCAGTCTTTGAACTATGACCGATAGCGCAGGCATACACCCATTACTAATATAGATATGTTCTGGTGCAATATAAAAACCATCTTCTGCCCAGTGCTCAGATAGGGCATTACGTAATAGAGCATGGCCTTGTCGATCACTATAGAGAAAATCTTCAGCTTTACTGTTCTTAATTGCCCTAAGTAGGGATCGTTGTAAAAGAGTGATTGGGATTAAATCTGGAGAAAGTTGAACTGAGCCTAATTGAGCTACTTGTTTTTTAGTTGCTGCTTCTTGGATCTGAATTTGTAGATCCAAATGAGAAACCTCTTGAACATCAGGAGTAAAATCATAGTGTTGAGGTAAAGCTAAATTAAAAACTTTTATTGCTTTTTTAACATTTTGAACAAAATATCCTGACTTATTTACTGCATAAATAAAGCCTTTAGCTTCTAGTAAGTCATAGCAACTTTTTGCCGTGTTAATACTAATGTTTTGTTGTCTAGAAAACTGACGTAAAGACAGCATCTTCTGTCCAGACTTTAGCTCTTGATTTTTGATTCTATTGATTAATTGAGTTGCTAAAATCTGGTATTGAAACATTACTAGTCTGTACCCATTTTTTAAATATTTTTGTATCTGTATCCATTACTTTAACAGAGATATTCTCTTTTCAGATGAAAAACGGATACTTAGTGTGAAAATTATTTTGATAGTCTTAACTTTATTTGGATTAAATGCCTGTAAATTAGAAAAGCCTGCTCAGCAAGTGCTGCACCACCATAATATGTGTGAAGGACTTATCTCATTTTTTCTCAAAACCCAAAATTTAGAAGAGTACAAACTTTTAAATAAGCAAGTAGCATCAGGTTTTTTGAAAAACTATACATATCACTATCGTTCTGAAAAAAATATTCATTTTAAGGTCTTGCCTACAAGAGCAAACTTAAATTTTCAATGTTATGAAAACCCCGATCAAACGATTAGTATTATATTATTAGACGGTAAAAATACATTTACTATCTTGCAGATACTTAAATTAGATACTCGAATATTAAAAAAAATTACAGCTTATCGAAATCCATGAAATTTTAGTTTTCTAAAATTAATATTTGACTTGATAAAAAACCGCCATCAATGGCGGTTTTTTTATGACAAACAATGTGTCGTAATTGCCAAACCTTGTGTCGCGTGACGTCTAAAGTTCTGTACTGCTGGAAAAGACATTGATAATGATAATCCCCACGATCATAAAACCCAGACCAATTAAAGCAGGAATATCGAGCTGTTGTTTATAGACCAGCAAACCCACGGTTGAGATTAAAATAATGCCGGCACCTGACCAGATGGCATAAGCAATGCCCATCGGGATGGTTTTCATGGTCAGTGACAGGAAAAATAAGGCGATGGCATAGCCAATAATCGTGGCGATCGCAGGCCATAAAATGCTAAAGCCATTCGATGCTTTTAATGCAGAAGTGGCTATGACTTCTGCAATAATCGCAATAGATAAATATATAAAAGACATAGGCCGCCTACAGGGTCAATTGAGCGTGATGTAAGAGGTGACTTTGTTCAGAATTTAACCAGTGTTCACTCTCTGGCGTAGTACACGTCTGCTGTTGAAACAGGTAATTTGACTGATAGATATCAATGTCAAAAATCAAATCAATTTGACGCCCGTTTAACCACGTACGTTGCTTTAAAGTGGAATCATTGATGATGTCAAAAGCGTCAAAATTAAATGGCTGATCGCTTTGCTCAGATGAGGTTGAATAAGATTTCGTGTGACCATCAGTGCCTATAGATACTTCAAAGCTTTCAATCTGTTCAATCATATGGGTTTCCAGACCCTCTGCAGCTAGATCCAAATGACTCACGAGATTTTGTATTTCCGGTAAACGCGTCAGTGTATAGGCTACGTGTCGATCACAGATAATCAAGCCGCCATCCATTTTCAGCTGTTCGCCATGTTCAACATCAACTGCCATTTTTAATCGAAGGCCTAAATACAGACCTGAATGGACTTGCTGACGCCAGTCTTCCACATATACATTGCTGGGTGAAAACTCCAAAATACAGTTACCGATGGCATGCAGTTTTGCTGGCTCAGGCCATTGCACATGGTTCTGGTAATTTGCAGTGTCAGCAACCTGCCATGAAAGCAATGCTTGCTCGGCATCCCAAAGCGTGTTGCCAATCCAGCCCTGACGTTCATGTGCAGGTGTTTCGGTACGATGTTTTAAGCGTAAATCGATGGTGAAACTGCGCGATTGAAACCAATACACAATGCTATCTTCATCTGTCAGGCCATTAAAAAAACTAATACTCTTCCGTCTGAATGCACCATACAAGTAAGATGGGATCGGGCCAGCAGTGGTTTGGCTTTCGGGGATTTTCTGGAGAACGTCGAACAGGTTCATGCCGTTCCCTCCGCTATTTCATCTAAACCGAATGAAGACAGCGGTACTGCATTTTTTAATATCAGTTCGCCCGATGCAATCCGTTGCTTTAAATATTGAAAGGTTTGCGCCGTTTGATTAAATAAATGCTCACCCCCAATTAAAGCGGAATATCGAGGAACATCTGTTTCCACAATAGGCTCAATCACGGTGTCGTAATTGCAGGCACAAAACAGCGGGAAGGAATAACGCTCTTCACCGACTTTTTTAACCCGATGCTTGGTGGCCAAATATTTACCATTGGACAAAATTTCCATCATGTCGCCAATATTCATCACCAGGGTATTTTCAATGAGCGGAATATCCAGCCATTCACCTTGTTTATTCAATACTTGTAAACCCGGCGCCGTCGGTAAAAGCAAGGTAAAGCACTCATAATCGGTATGCGCCCCAATTCCTGCGGCATCCTTGATCTCGGGATTGTAGGGATAATGAATTAAGCGCAACTGGCTCGGCGCATCAGTAATTTTGGCATCAAAGAAATCTTCATTGACACCCAATGCTAAAGCAAAACTGCGGAAAATCTGTTGGCTAATACCCCGTAAATGCTGGTAATACTGACTCACGATGCACTTAAATTGGGCATTATCGGGCCAAAGGGTAGGCCCGAGTAGTGGACAGTCAGTTTTTGCACCTTGATAATCATAATTGACATCAAAGGCTTCCTTTAAATCATAACTCTGTCCAGAAAACTGTTCTTCTCCAACCGGTACATAACCGCTATGGTTTTTGGATAAGCCAATATAACGCTGCATTTTAAGCGCAAGATCTTGCTCAAAATACGCTTTGGTGACCTGAATTAAATCTTGAGCATATTCAAAATTAAACTGTTCACCCGTTAAATATAAAAAACCGGTGTCTTTACAGGCTTTATCCAGAGCTGACGCGACTTTAAGCCGATCGGAGCGTGCAGAACTTTGCAGTTTTGATATATCAACAAGGGGGAGTACATAGTGCGTTTGCATCGCAATCACCTCAATTGTTGGTCGTCCAACACAGCTTGAAAACCTCTGGGTCGTCCCACAAGCCTTAAAATTTATTTTGTCGTGCTGACTTTGGTCATGCGTGGAATAACCGGTAGATCTTCCAGCGCAGGATCAAGTTCGTCTTCTTGTGCATGGACCAGAAAATCGACCCGTTCACGTAAGCGTTTAAATTCTGGGGTGAGTAACAGCTCCGGCGAACGAGGGCGTGGTAAATCAACTTCGATAATTTCTTTAATTTCACCCGGATTGGCCTTTAACGCCACAATCCGATCGGCCAGTAAAATTGCTTCATCCATATCATGAGTGACAAAAATAATGGTGATATCAATGTTTTGCCATAAGTCCATCAAGTGTCGCTGCATTTTTTGTCGTGTATGTGGATCTAATGCACCAAAAGGTTCATCCATCAGTAGAATCTTTGGTTCATTGACCAATGCGCGGGCAATCGCAACACGTTGTTTCATCCCACCCGATAGCTCATTCGGATAATGGTTTTCGTATTTTTCTAAGCCAATAATGTTGATCCATTCACGCGCATGCGCTTCGGCACTGGCATGACTTTGCCCCTTCATTTTGGGGCCAAACATCACATTTTCTTTAACCGTTTTCCATGGAAATAGAGTGTAGCCTTGAAAGACCATACCGCGCTCTGGACTCGGGCCATGAATCGGCTGGCCATCGACTAGAATCTCGCCACTGCTGTAGCCATCAAGTCCGGCCACGACCCGGCTAAAGGTCGATTTGCCACAGCCCGATGGTCCAATCACACAAATAAATTCGCGCTTGTGAATTTTTAAATCCAGTTGATTTAAAACGGTGCGCTGCGCTTTGCCTGTTCCAAACACTTGGCTGAGTTTTTTTGCTTCTAAAATGACCGGGCGAGCATAGATGCGCTCAAAATACTGCTGTGCATCAAATGCTTCTGGCTTTAATTCTGTTGTCATTATTTTGCTCCTGCTTTCCACTTAAACATGTGTTGCCCGAGTTTCATTAAAATTACATCGCATAACAGTCCAATCACACCAATAATCAAAATTGCTGCATAGACATTGTCAAAGTTTTGATAACGCGCTTGTTGAGTAATAAACCAGGTGATCCCTGAAGTTGTGCCAATCAGCTCAGATACAATCAGGTAGGTCCAGGCCCAGCCCAAAAGCACGCGTAAATCTCGGTAAATATCGGGTAATGCAGCAGGAATGACCACGTGAAATAGACTTTTGAGTTTATTGGTGCCTAAGGTGTATCCGGCTTCAATCAGGCCACGATCGACCATCCGAGTGGTATTGGCAATAATCAAAATTTGTTGAAACAGCGTCCCAATCACAATGATGGCAATTTTTGGTGCATCATTGATCCCTAAAATGGCAACCGCCAAAGCACCAAAGGCGGGTGCAGGCAAATAACGGAAAAACTCAACAAAGGGTTCGGTCAGCTGCGAAATGCTTGATGAAAAACCACATAAAATGCCTAAAGGAATACCGACCAGAGAGGCAATGAAAAAAGCCGTAAAGACAATTTTAATACTGTGCCATAAGCTTTGGTGAAACCAGGGTGCATCCGCTTGTACCGGTGGTGTAACAAAGGCAGTGACTAAGGCTGTGGCAACTTCATGCGGGGCAGGTAAATAAATCGGATTCACCAATTTGCCTTGTGGCGGGACCAGTCCGGCATTCACGGCATTTTGCGCTTCACGATAGAAGGTATTTCTATCGACGCGGCTCTCGGCTTGTAAATAGGTCACGCTGCCTGAATGGGTAATCTGTACTTGTGGATGCCAAATAAAAGGCAAATAGCTGACTGCACACCAAATCAGAATAGGGATCAGGAAAGATGATAAGCCGAGTAAAAGCTTGTTCCTTTGACTGAGTTCTTTTGCAACATAACTCATCTATATTTGCCCCAATATTACTATTTTCATAAAACGTAATATTGTTAAGCAAAATGAATGCCAGAATATTAATTTAATTGCTGCGCTATTTTAATTGATGCTTTGATTGAGCATTGAATAAAAGATATCAATACCTCTAAAAATGGCTTCTCAAGCTTTATCAATTTATCCTGCTCTCCAGTCCACTAAACCAGCCTTTAGCAAAAATTTATCCTGAGACTGGAATCTGCTGGATTAGGGTCTAAACTTAACAGGCTACAAAACGCTGCAAAACGGATTAGAGAATTGTAGGTTTTTATCAAAGTATAAAACAATAGAAATACAGCTGCTCTGCCAATTGCAGTATGATGCTTTTAAACTGAACTGGAGAGGCTCATTGCGCGTTGCTCGCTATAAATCTGTGATTATTATCGTACTGCTCATACTTGCAGCGGGATTTGCTCTGTTTCGATGGTGGCAGGGACCGCTGTTGACAG
This sequence comes from Acinetobacter terrestris, assembly GCF_004331155.1. GTDB lineage: Bacteria > Pseudomonadota > Gammaproteobacteria > Pseudomonadales > Moraxellaceae > Acinetobacter > Acinetobacter terrestris. The sequence continues at coordinate 9,753 of NZ_SJNZ01000027.1, read as the reverse complement.
GTTATCGCATTGCATCGACGCCTCTGGTGCAAACCGTGGTGGCAACTGGACGAGTAGCGACAGTATCACGTGCGCAGGTGGGCAGTGAAATTACCGGTGTGGTCCTTGAGCGACTGGTACAGGAAGGGGATCAGGTTTCACCAGGTGACCTGCTAGTGGTGCTGAAATCGGATGAACTGCTTGCCCAGGTGCGGCAAGCTGAAGTTGCACTGACCGAACTGGCAAGCAGCAGACGTCCACAGGCAGCGGCAGAATTGGCCAGTGCCAAAGCGCAACTGGAACAGGCCAGCCGGGAAGCAGCGCGTAGACGTAATGCAGAAGCCGGGATACTGTCGGCTGAAGAAATAGAACAGGCGGTAGAAGCGGAACGAGTCGCGCGTAATAATTTTGAGTCAACACGCTTAAAAGCAGCCGCACTGGCCCCAGGTCAAGTCGAGGAAGCGAAGCTTCGCGAACAGCTTGTCGCAGCACAGGCCCAGCTGGCCAAAACAAAAATACGTGCTGGTGTTGCAGGTACGGTGCTGACCCGCGATGTGGAGCCGGGCGATCTGATCCAGCCCGGCCGGACCTTATTTACCATTGCACTGAATGGCAATACCGAAATTCGGGTGCCGCTGGATGAAAGAAACTTATCCCGGCTTGCCTTGCAGCAAAATGCAGCCGTGATTGCCGATTCGTACCCTGACCAGTCTTTTCCCGCCCGTATTAATTTTATTGCACCGAGTATCGATCCACAGCGCGGGACGGTAGAGGTGAGATTAACGGTTGATCCCGTGCCAGATTTTCTGCGTCAAGATATGACGGTGTCGGTAAATGTCGAAACGGGCAGACGTGAGCGAGCATTAACCATTCCCAATGATGCTTTAAGCAGCATCAAAGGCAATAAGGCCGTAGTGCTGCTGGTGCGTGATGGAAAAATACAGCATCAGCCAGTCACCTTAGGTCTACGTGGTCTGGCCATGTCGGAAGTGGTTTCAGGTTTGAGTCAGGGCGACCAAGTACTGGCTAATGCCGAATCTTCATTAAAAGATGGAGTGCGGGTACGCTTAAAACTTCAAAAAACAGCATTGAATCATCCAGCGGATGATACAGCCAGCAAAAATGAATTACCGGTGAAATTCGATTGAAAAACTTTTTTGGGCGGCTTTGGACAGAGTGGACGATCGCGATCAGTTTTTTGCGCGAGGGCCGTGCGCAGTCCATCATGATCACTGTGGGTGTCGCAGTGGGCGTGGCTGTAATCGTGTTTATTAGCGCTTTAATTCAAGGCTTGCAGTCAAATATCGTCGAGCGTACTTTGGGCACACAGGCGCATATCCGTTTGCTGTCACCGGATGAGGTGAACCAGGTTGTGCGGCCTGCAGCCGGCACTGTACAGTTGCTGCAGGAAGATAAACGGGCACAGCGGCTGCGCTCGATCAATAACTGGCAGCAGATTACCGAGACCTTGGACCAGTTACCCATATTGACTGCTGTTTCACCCGTCGTGTCTGGGCCTGCCTTTGTGCAACGCGGTGATGCAGTCGAATCGGTAGCCTTAGTCGGTATTAATTTAGAGCGTTATCAACAGATCATTCCGCTAAAAGAATATTTGCAGAGTGGCCAGTTACGCGTCGGTGCTGACGATGTTCTGATTGGCAGCCAGCTGGCCAAAGATCTGGGGGTACAGGTCGGGAGTAAGTTACGACTGGATACCGGTCAGGAAAACAGTGCAGTGGTCAATATCTCCGGAATATTTGAACTGGGAGTACGCGAACTGGATGCGCGCTACGTCTATCTGGACCTGAAACAGGCACAATCGCTGCTCAGTTTGCCGGGCGGAGTCACGGTGATTGACCTGACCATCGCAGATATTTTTGAGGCAGATGACATTGCTGCACAGATTGGACGCTTGACCTCACTCAAAGCCGAAAGCTGGATTGAAACCAATGCCCAGCTCATGAATGCGATTACAGCGCAGAGTCTGTCGACCAATATGATTATTGTCTTTGTGGCGATTTCAGTGGCCTTTGGAATAGCCAGCGTCATGTCGGTCAGTGTGGTGCAGCGTACCCGGGAAATTGGCATTTTGCGCGCGACGGGCGCGACCCAATCGCAAATTTTAAGAGTTTTCTTATTTCAGGGCGCAATATTTGGCTTGCTCGGTTCGATTCTAGGCAGTGCGGCCAGCTATGTGCTGGTCTGGGTGTTTAATAGTTTTGGCCCAGGCTTGTTTTATATTCCTGTTTCTATAAAGTTGGTGATGCTGGCAGTGTTACTGGCTACACTGACTGGCGTGCTGGCTGCAGCTGTACCCTCGCGCCGGGCAGCCGCACTCGATCCAGTGGAGGCGATTCGTCATGTCTGATCAGTCTCAAGAAGTGCTACGTCTGGAAGCACTGCGTAAATCTTATAATATTGGTCAGCCCAATGAGGTGGAAATATTACATGGGATTGATATGTGTATTGAGCGCAACGACTTTGCTGCGCTGATTGGTCCGTCTGGTTCGGGTAAAAGTACCCTGTTGAATATTCTGGGTTTGCTGGATAAACCCAGCAGCGGCGAGCTTTATTTACTGGGTCAGCCTACAAGTAGTATGGATGATACCAGACGCACCGCGCTACGCGGCAACAGTATCGGTTTTGTGTTTCAGTTTCACTACCTTATCCAGGCCTTTACCGCCTTAAATAACGTGCTCATGCCATTGATGCTGACCCGGGGCAAGCCCGATACGCAAGCTCTAGATCGAGCGCGTGAATTACTGGCTGCGGTGGGACTGGAAAAGTTCGCTGACCGTAAACCGAATGAACTTTCGGGTGGGCAGCAACAGCGGGTGGCCATTGCCCGGGCATTGATTACTGAGCCTGCATTACTGTTAGCCGATGAACCTACAGGCAACCTGGATACCCAGACCGCTGCTGAAATGTTTGAGCTGTTCCGTAAAGTACATCGCGAACGTGATTGTGCTGTACTGCTGGTCACGCATGATCCACGCCTGTCCGCGACCTGTGATCGCACTATCAATTTAGTAGATGGCCGCATTCAAAGTGATTCGCTTAATAATTAAACCCTATGTGTCATTTTCAATGCTCAGGGATAAGCGCGCGGAAGTGATCACTTTATTGCTGTTTAAGTTATCGGGCAGGTAAATACACACTTTATTAAGGAGCTGGCACGAATTAAAGTCAGCGGATTTGCTGCATATAGGATGATTGGCCAACTCGTTTGAATCCTTCTAAGAGCTTAAAGTTTTACAGCTTAATTCCCACTTCATCGTGTACCGGGAGTTCAACAATTTTTTTTCGTCCGCCAGTACAGCTATAACTTTCAGGTTCGTACTAATTGCTATATTAGGGGTCGGCCGTAAACACTTTATTCATAGTTTTATATTAAACCTTGTACGGTGGCGGATATCTATTTGGTGAACCCATGGTATTTCGTTGCCCACAAATTTCTACAGACTCTATTTTAAATTAGATTTTGCGAATGGCCTTTAATATTTTGATTAATATTGCTCTCTATAATTGAAAATAGTCTTTCTTGGGCTTCATCTGTTGCCCAAGCTATATGAGCTGTGATCATCACATTGGGATGATTTATGTTAAGTAATGGATGATCTTGAGCAGGAGGCTCTTGATCCAGAACATCTGCACCAAAACCGGCAATTTCATTATTTTTTAAGGCTTGAACAACGTCTTGATTATTCACCAAGCCACCGCGTCCGACATTAATCAGAATACTGTCTTTCTTCATTTGCTTCAGAACATTTTGATCAATCATGCCACGTGTTTCATCATTTAATTCACAATGTAATGAAAGTATATCGGCTTGTTGGATTGCTTGCTCAAATGGTACATATCCTTCTCGACATTTTTCAGCATTTTTACGTTCACTGAAAATTACATTCATTCCAAATGCTTGGGCTTTCTCTGCTAAAGCTTTACCAATTTCTCCTTTACCCAAAATTGCTAACGTTTTATTGTTTAATTCACGCATTGGGGCTGCTAAGTAAAATGATACTGATCCTTCAGACCAAGCCCTACTTTGCACAGCATTGAGTTGAACACCAAAATTTTTAATCAGATTCATCATTAAGATAAAAGCATGTTCTGCAACAGCATCCCCGGCATAGCCACGAATATTGCAAATCTTCACATTCTTTGATTTAAGTAAATCTACGTTTACATGATCATAGCCTGTAGAACATAATGCCAATAATTTAAGATTTGGATTATTTTCTAGAATTTGTTCATCTACTTTTAAATCACTAATAATAATGACATCTTGATCCCTGACTTGATGATAAAATTGCTGTTGACTTAGTTGTTCATACTCAGTGTATTCCACTGGGAAATCAAAGCTAAATGCTTTATTAATTAATACACCTTTTTCAGCGCACGTAATTTTCAAAGTTTTCATAAATCTATATATCTAAATAAAATTAAAAAGAGGGACTTAAACTTATTTTTTGATTAAGTCATAAGCCATTTTGGTGTCATCTAATTGCACTAAAGAAGCGTGTCTTGCAGATAGGGGATCTTTGTTTTCTATTGCAGTTAAAATCGCTTTGTGGCGCGGTAATGAATGACCTTGCAAATTAGGGCGTAAACTGGTGACCTTTATGGATTGCTGTAAAGGCAATACCAACATTTTCGACATATAAGCTAGTAAATCATTATGTGTTGCTTTTGCGATGGCCAGGTGAAATTGAATATCAGGCTGCATAAATTCTTCTACATTTTTGGCTTTTTCCATACCTTCATAAGCATTCTTTATATTTTGTATATCGTCTTCTGTAGCTGTACTCGCTGCAATATATGCGAGTTCTGGTTCTAGCACACGACGCACAGTAGATAAAGTTTTAAAGAATTCATTTTCAGGAGTCGTCTGGATTAACCAAAATAAAACATCAGGATCGAGTAAATACCATTCTTCTTTAGGACGAACCACGGTACCAATACGTGGCCGGGAATATGTTAATCCTTTGGCATTTAAAACACGTATCGCTTCACGGAAAACTGGACGACTAACCTGATACTCCTCGCACAACTCAGCCTCTGAGGGTAATTTTTCGTTTTCTGGAATTTCACCAGATACGATTTTTAAGCCCAATTGTTGAACAATCAGCGCATGTTGGCTTTTACTTGGAACAGGATTTTTATAGTCGGCGTTACTCATATTCTGCAATTAATCACATTTGACCTTAGTATGGTATAGATGACCTTATGATTTCACAAGATCATCTATTTTTTAGCAACTTAGTGAGAATGACGTGGGACTTCCGATCCGCGACACCCGACAAGAAAATCAAAGTCACAACCTTCATCTGCTTGTAAGACATGGTCAACATAAAGTTGACGATATCCACCTATAAAGTTAGGTGCAGGAGGTGCTTCTAAGTTTGCTAAACGCTGTTGTAATTCTTCATCACTTACATCTAGATGTAATTTACCCGCATAGGCATCAAGTTCAATAAAGTCACCATTTTTTACAGCGCCTAACGGACCACCTGCCATTGCTTCAGGTGCGACATGCAATACAACTGTTCCGTAAGCAGTGCCACTCATACGTGCATCAGAAATACGCACCATATCCGTAATACCTTTTTCTAAAATTTTTGGTGGCAAGCCCATATTTCCAACCTCAGCCATGCCTGGATAACCTTTAGGACCTGCATTCTTCAATACAAGAATACAAGTTTCATCTACATCCAAATTTGGATCAGCAATACGAGCTTTATAATCATCAAAGTTTTCAAAAACGACAGCACGACCGCGGTGTTTCATTAATTCTGGAGAAGCTGCTGAAGGTTTAAGTACTGCACCTTTAGGTGCCAAATTACCGCGTAAAATACACATACCACCATCTTGACGAAGTGGATTATCAATTTGGCGGATGACTTCATCATTATAAATAGGAGAGTTTTGACAATTTTCCCAAATCGATTGACCATTGACAGTCAGTGCTTGAGGATGAGGTAATAAGTTATTTTCCCCCATACGGCGTAAAACTGCTGGCAGACCACCGCTATAATAGAATTCTTCCATCAGGAAGCGACCAGATGGTTGCAAATCTACAATGGTTGGCATCCCTCGGCCGACACGATTCCAGTCATCAAGTTCCAAATTCACCCCAATACGTCCAGCAATCGCTTTTAAATGAATCACCGCATTGGTTGACCCGCCAATAGCAGCATTCACTTTAATTGCATTTTCAAAGGCTTCTTTAGTTAAAATTTTAGATAGGGTAAGGTTTTCTTTCACCATATCAACAATACGCATGCCTGATAAATGTGCCAAGACATAACGACGTGAATCTACTGCTGGAATAGCTGCATTATGAGGTAAAGAAGTGCCTAATGCTTCAGCCATACATGCCATGGTTGAGGCAGTACCCATCGTATTACATGTACCTGCTGAACGGGACATACCGGCTTCTGCAGATAAAAAATCGTTAAGATCAATTTTTCCTGCTTTTAATTCTTCATGCATTTGCCAAACGATCGTACCTGCACCAATGTCTTTACCTTTGTGTTTACCATTTAGCATTGGACCACCAGTAACTACAATCGCTGGAACATCACAACTTGCTGCACCCATAAGTAAAGCCGGAGTGGTTTTATCACATCCAGTCAATAAAACGACCCCATCGATTGGATTACCGCGAATAGCTTCTTCTACATCCATGCTGGCTAAGTTGCGAGTCAACATTGCTGTAGGACGTAAGTTTGATTCACCATTTGAAAACACAGGAAATTCAACAGGAAAACCTCCTGCTTCTAAAACTCCTTTCTTTACATGTTCGGCAATTTTGCGGAAATGTGCATTACATGGGGTCAATTCTGACCAAGTATTACAAATACCAATAATTGGTCTTCCATCGAATTCATGATCTGGAATTCCTTGGTTTTTCATCCAACTACGATACATAAATCCATTTTTATCTGTAGTTCCAAACCAAGCTGCTGAACGTAAAGCTTTCTTTTTCGACATGCCTATATCCCTATATAGTATTACTATTTAAATATTAACAAGTAAAATACACCAAATAAATTGCTTTTAAAAGCGTTTGAAATTTAAATAGTATTACTATATCTTATATTTTATAAAATTTCTCCTATAGCATGATGCTAAGAATTAAATGGAAAGTGGAGTCGAATATGGATTTCGAAAAGGATGTTATACGGACGGTTACTCATAAACTCATCCCCGCATTAGTCATACTTTATCTAGTGGCTTATATTGACCGTGCTGCAGTCGGTTTCGCTCATTTACATATGGGTGCTGATGTAGGAATAGGTGATGCAGCCTATGGGCTTGGAGCAGGTTTATTCTTCATTGGTTATTTCCTGTTTGAAGTTCCAAGTAATTTGCTTTTAGATAAATTTGGAGCACGGAAGTGGTTCACTCGAATTTTATTAACATGGGGTCTAATCACCATGGCAATGGCATTGATCGAGGGGCCCAAAAGTTTTTATGCATTAAGATTCTTACTGGGTGTGGCTGAAGCAGGTTTCTTTCCTGGTGTTTTGTATTTAATTACTCAATGGTATCCAGTGCGTCATCGTGGAAAAATCATGGGAATGTTCGTACTTTCTCAGCCGATTGCGATGATGGTTGCAGGTCCATTGGCGGGAGCATTACTCGGCATGGATGGTGTTGCAAATATGCACGGTTGGCAGTGGTTATTTATTGCAGTAGGTTTGCCTGCAGTTATCCTTGCCCTACCGACATATTTATACTTACCAGATGATATTAATAAAGTTAATTGGTTAACAGATCAACAAAAAAATTGGTTAAAAAATGAATTAATAAAAGATGAATCTGAGTATGAACAGACTCGACATGCGAATCCTTTACATGCTTTAAAAGATAAACGTGTATTAACCCTTGCACTTTATTATTTGCCTGTGACTCTAAGCATCTATGGTTTAAATTTATGGCTTCCTACCATCATCAAACAGTTTGGTGGAGGTAGTGATTTGCAAGTCGGCTTTTTATCAAGCATTCCCTATGTGTTCGGCATTATCGGTCTATTAATTATTCCGCGTAGTACTGACCGTTTAAATGACCGTTATGGACATCTAGGCTTCCTTTATGCGGTTGGTGCTTGTGCCATGTTTTTAAGTGCATGGTTGCATTCTCCTGTGATGCAGTTGGCTGCATTATCAATTGTTGCATTCTGTTTATTTTCTACTACTGCAGTTTTCTGGACACTTCCAGGGCGCTTCTTGACAGGTGCAAGTGCAGCGGCAGGAATTGCACTAATTAATTCAGTTGGAAATTTAGGGGGTTATCTTGGACCCTATGGAATCGGCTTGTTAAAAGAATACACAGGCAATATGGCCGCAGGTCTGTACTTCTTATCTGTAGTTATGGTCTTCGGTCTAATTTTGACTTATTTCGTATATTCAAAATTAGAAAGAAACAAATCTCAAAAATTGAATGTTAGTGAACAATCGTAAAAGGAATTCCTGATGAATGTAATCCAGTTTGAAAATACTGCTGAACAACGAGCTGTTGGTATTATAGAAAATAATATTGTTAAACGTGTAAATGAAGTTGAGACAGTTCGGGATTTAGCCTTAATGGCAATTCAAAATAAATTTAGCTTAGAACAACAAGTTCAACACTTGGGATATGCTGATGAAACTTATGATTATCAAGAACTACTTTCAAATCTTAAAGTTCTTCCACCATTAGATCATCCTGATACAGCACATTGCTTTATTTCTGGTACAGGTTTAACACATTTAGGTTCTGCTTCTGCACGAGATAAAATGCATCAGCAAAACTTAAATGATACAGCATCAGTCACTGATACTATGCGTATGTTCCAATGGGGTATTGAAAAAGGGAAACCTTCAGAAGGCCAAATTGGCGCACAACCAGAATGGTTTTATAAAGGCGATGGTTCAATCGTTGTGCGTCCTGGTATGGAATTACCTCTACCTCCTTTTGCAGAAGATGGTGGAGAAGAACCTGAAATTGCCGGTTTATATGTCATTGGTCCAGATTTAAAGCCATATCGTATTGGTTTTGCGCTTGGAAATGAATATTCAGATCACGTTATGGAGCGTCGTAACTATCTATACCTTGCACATTCCAAATTACGTTTTTGCAGTTATGGTCCCGAGCTACGCACAGGTAAACTTCCAGAACATTTGGTAGGGACAAGTCGTTTACGTCGCAATGGCGAAGTGATTTGGGAAAAAGAATTTTTATCAGGTGAAGACAATATGTGTCACAGCTTGAGTAATCTTGAATATCACCATTTTAAATATCAACAGTTCCTAAAACCTGGTGATGTCCATATTCATTACTTCGGTACCGCTACTTTGTCCTTTGCCGATGGTATGCAAGCACAAGTGGGCGATGAATTTGAAATTGAAATAAAAGAATTTGGTCATCCTCTGAAAAATAAACTTGCAAATACTCAACCTGAATTACCGATCGGTGCAGTAATTACACTTTAAGGAATATAACATGGTCATTGGACAAAACTTTATTGCTGGCTCACGCAGCGCACAAGGGAACAAGTTGCTGCAAAGCTTTAATGCAACGACAGGTGAAGCATTGGCTTATGAATTTCATCAAGCCACAGAGCAAGAAGTGAATCAGGCTTGTGAAGCAGCCAGCCAGGCTTTTAAAAGCTATCGCCATACATCCCCTGAACAGCGCGCTCTGTTTTTAGAAGCGATTGCAGATGAACTGGATGCGCTTGGTGAGGATTTCCTGAATATTATTTCTCAGGAAACTGCCTTACCCCTTGCA
>NZ_SJNZ01000026.1 GCF_004331155.1 Acinetobacter terrestris | reverse complement strand
ACTCGACTTTTGGGTAGAGGCCAGGTCTTTGATTGCGGGAGCAAGTGAAGCAAGAGGAGTCATATTGAGTTTTACAAGGCTGTTATAGCGTTTGACAAGACGCTGATCCAGGCCAGAGATGTTAAATTGAAGAGCATGCTCTTCAATTTAACGCAAAGCTCGGAAATTGTGTAGATACCTATGCCTTTTAGGAGAGGGCTAGGGAGAGGTTATTTTTAAAGTAGATATTCCTCTCCTAAGCTCTCTTACGCTTTACTTGAAAGCAGTGCTTTCAAGTTTGCTCAGGGAGAGGAACTATCAATATTTTCCATAGAGCATTTCAACAGACAATAAAAAAGGACTCCATCGAGTCCTTTTTTATTGAGCAAATTTTAAAGCCCTGTCAAAAGCACAATCGCCACTTGATTCATGATGATTTCAGCAATATACAAGGTCAAGAATGCAATGATTGGAGATAAATCAATCATCCCCATATTTGGCAAAATACGACGGAATGGCGCCAATAACGGTTCTGCCAGCTCTTGAATCACTTCAATATAAGGTGAGCGAGACTGTGTAAACATCACCACCCAACTTAAAATAATCGTCGCAAAAATCAAGTAACGACAGAAACGAATCAAGTCCTGAATCATGGTGACAAAAGTCAAAATCACCAAATGCACAGGACTATTCGGCATGGCACCGGATAGATACATCACCCCAAAAATCTTGAGTAAATATAAAAGTACCACCAACGCCAAAGCCGCCAGGTTCACACGACCTTTTCCTACAGTGGGAAAAATACGACCAAAGACATCAACGATTTTCGTGGCTTTTACCGTAGACATGACCACCGGATTATAAGCATTCACCGCTGCCAACTGCATGAGAAAACGGAAGAACACGAGCAAAATCGCTACGTTAATGATAATGCCAAAAATTAGCGCAGAGTTTGCACCCATACTGGAACTTTCCTAAATAAAAACGAGTTATTTGCTACTTTCACTTAGCTCTTGAGCAAGTTCCTGACTGCGCTTTTGAGCTGCAGCCAAAGCGGCCTGAATATTTTGAGAGATTTGTGCACGGTCAAAGACTTCAAGTGCAGCCTGAGTTGTGCCATTTGGAGAGGTTACGTTTTTACGTAATTCTGCAGGTGAATTTGCACTGGTGATCGCCATTTGCGCAGCCCCTAAAGCCGTTTGTAAAGTTAACGCTGTCGCCACTTTCTCATCCAGACCCAAGTTTTTTCCTGCACGAATCATGCTTTCCATCATATAAAAGAAATATGCTGGACCAGAACCAGATACTGCAGTAACTGCATCAATCTGTGCTTCGGTATTCACCCAAATCGTTAAACCGGTTGCTGCCAGAACCTGGCTTGCAAGCTCACGATCTTTGCTATCCACTGCGTCAGTCGCATACAAACCATGTGCCCCTGTTTGTACCAAGGCAGGCGTGTTCGGCATGACACGAACAATTCGATCGGTGTCCAGCAGATTTGCGATGGTGGCAATTTCAGCCCCTGCCACAATCGACATCACCAGTTTGCCGTCAAATAAACCTTTAAGTGGTTTTAATACGCTCGCCAACACTTGTGGCTTCACCGCAAAAAGTACGATATCGGCATCACGAATGGCAGCAATATTATCATCGGTGACATGCACATCTTTTTCTTCTAATAAAAGACGTACTTTTTCAACCGGATCAGAAACTGTAATACGTGTCGGTGGCAAACCACGCGAAATGAGTCCGCCAATTAAGGCTTGAGCCATATTACCGCCACCAATAAAACAAATATTACAATTTAAAGCTGCACTCATGAATCAATACTCGACTTAGAATTTTTTAACGAAGAGATCAAATTTGGTCGCCAACCACCGACTTCACAATATTCAGATTGAGCTAACCAAAACCCTTTCGGTGTAAAAACACCAAGCATAACATTATCTATGCTTAATATTTGAATTGTATAACGCTGCCAAGGAAAAATTTGTGCTTCCTGGATGGCTTTTTTTAACGGCCAGGTTCCCACTCGTCCATGCAAATGAATTTTTTCTCCGCCTTGGCGCATGACCAGATTCAATTCTTTGCCTAACAACGAGGCTGACAATCCAATTTTTGCAGTTTCTGTAACATACTGTCCACAAAGCACTTTAATATTTTGGTTTAATTCCAAACAGATTACTTGCGCTGAAATATGAGCTTGGTTTTTTTCAGCCAGATATTCTGCTGAACTTAATCGATAAAGTTTTTGTTGATAACGCACATAATAATATTGATTCCAGTGCAAAGCGGCCTGTGCATCGGATTTGGAGGCAATCACTTCATGCAATACGCGTTCCACCATCTCAAAACTAGGACGATAGATCTCCTGCCCTTTCATCCACGCAGATAACAGTTGTCTTTGACGTGCGCTGGATAATTGGGATAATTTTTTTAAATCCAGTTCAGTTGCCGATCCACAAAGTGCCAAATCTTGTTGTAATACCTCTTGCAGAATTTCGTCAGCATCTTGCATTAAATAACTGGTGCGGCTAAGTGCCTGTTGCATTTTAGGATAGCGATTTTGCAATACTGACCATAATTCATGACGGCACCAGGCACGATCATAATGGCGATCTAAATTGGTGGGATCTTCAATATTTTGCACATTGAGTTGGACGGCCCATTGGCAAATCTGCTCACGCGAGATATCGAGCAACGGTCGCCAGATCGTGAATTGCGCGCGAACATCGACCTGCTTCATGGCAGCTAGACCCTGCACGCCGGCACCGGAGAGCAAACGCAACATTAAAGTTTCCGCCTGATCTTGCTGATGATGCGCCAGCACTAAAATTTCATTGGCTTTTAAATGTTTTGAATAGGCTTGATAACGTGCGCTACGTGCCTGTTGTTCCAGGTTGCCTGCTTGTACTTCGACCTTTTCAACAATACAAGGTACATTCAGCGCAGCACATTGATCAGACACAAACTGTCCCCAATCTGCACTACTTTCTTGCAATTGGTGATCGATGTAGATGGCACGGATTTTTTCAGGGTATAAATAAGACATCAGATGCAACAACAGCATGGAATCCATGCCGCCACTACATCCAATTAAAAAAGTGCTCTCGATAGGAAAGCACTGGATTTGTTTTAAGACGCCAGACCTAAATTGTCGCTGCCAAACTTCATTAAACGCTGGTAACGTGCTTCGCATCTTTCATTCGCATCCATCGATTGCAATTCTTCTAAAGCCTGTTGTAACACATCTTTAAGAGCTTGCATGACTTGTTCAGGCTGCAAATGCGCGCCTTCACCTTCATCCACTACATATTCCACGATACCCATTTTTTGTAGTTTTTCAGCAGTGAGTGCCAATGCTTCACTGGCTTGTTCAGCTTTTTCCGCAGTTTTCCACAAAATGGATGCACAACCTTCAGGAGAAATCACAGAATAAATACTGTGAGACAGCATCACCACACGGTCTGCCACACCAATACCCAGTGCACCACCTGAACCGCCTTCACCCAATACTGTTGCAATCACAGGCACTTTCAAGCTTGAAAGCTGTGCCAGACTGGTTGCAATGGCTTCTGCCTGACCGCGTTCTTCTGCACCCACACCCGGATATGCACCCATGGTATCAATAAAGGTAAATACTGGCAGATTAAATCGTTCTGCCATGTCCAGTAAACGCTGTGATTTGCGATAGCCTTCAGGATTACTCATCCCGAAGTTGTGTTGCAATTTTTCACGCGTGCTACGGCCACGGTGTTGTCCAACAATCATGACTGGCTGACCATTAAAACGTGCCAAGCCACCGATCATTGCACCATCATCACCAAACAACCGATCACCATGTAAAGCATCGAATTCAGTGAAAATTTCACCAACATAATCCAAAAATTGCGGACGTTCTGGATGACGTGCAATTTGAACCGTTGTCCATGCTTTAGATTGAGCAGCTTTATTTTTCATAGGTCGACCATTATCCCGAAACTAACAATAGCTTGTTAACCAATAACTTGTTAATAGACAAATTGTTCCGACTGAATATTCAATTCAATATCCCAATGCTTGAACTGCACCTGTTCATCGTGCAAGTCTGCTACAAGCAAAGGCCATTGTTTGGCATCGCCAGAAACGCTTAGTTGCCATTGTTGCTCATTGTCGACACTTAATTCAATGGCAGGAAGCATCTCATCGCTACGACTATGATTCAGCAAAACGGCAAGACGAAGCAATAGACTTAGGTAAACTAATTTGCTACCGCCCACCTTCATCACATCCACCCGGCTGTCACTGCGTAACTTACGACGATGATGTGCTACCAAGTGTGAAAGGTGGTTTTGATCAATTTGCGAGAAGCCGGCAATATCTGAATGCTGCAACAAATAGGCCCCATGACGGTGATAACCGGCATGACTAATCGCCAGGCCAATTTCATGCAAATAGGCCGCACGACGTAATAAATCACTGTCTTCACTATTTAAATTCAGTGTCTTAGCCACACCATCAAATAAATGCTGCGCAGTTTTCACCACACGTTCAGCCTGTTTGGGATCTGCGTTATAACGCCCCATCAACGCTTGCACACTTCGGTCGCGAATGTCTTCATGCTGGAAACGACCCAGCAAGTCATACATCACACCTTCACGTAATGCGCCATCGGAATACACCAACTTGTTCAATTCAAGTACATCGAACACAGCATATAAAATGGCAACCCCTGCTGGCAAAACTGCTCGGCGATCTTCTTTTAAACCATCAAAATCGACTTCAGAGATATGCTTAAATTTAAGTAATTTTTCTTTAAGTTTTTCTAGACCTTCGCGTGTCAAGTTCTCTTGCGCATCGCTCCAGCCCATATTTACGATAATTTGACGGCAGGCTTTAATGGTTCCGCTTGAACCGACAACTGTATCCCAACCCGCTGTTTTATAGGTATTGGCAATGCCTGAAAGTTCTTTACGTGCAGCAACGACCGCTTTATCAAAATTTTTCTGGTTAATTTCACCATCGCTAAAGTAAGCTTTGGTAAAGGCTACGCAGCCCATTTGTAAAGATTCGGTATGAATTGGCTCGAATTCTTCACCAATAATCAGTTCTGTAGAACCACCACCAATGTCAATCACCAGACGACGGCCACTATTGGCCATAGTATGCGAGACACCCAAATAAATCAGACGCGCTTCTTCACGACCGGCAATGATCTCAATCGGTTTGGGTAAAATTTCTGCGGCTTTTTGAATAAATTCATGACCATTCTTGGCTTGACGTAAAGCATTGGTGGCTACAATTCGCATCCGCTTTGCTTGCACTGAACTTAAGCGCCCGACAAAACGTGCCAAACAGGCCAGACCACGTTGCTGTGCAGCTTCAGTCAAATTTTTATTTTCATCCAGACCTGCAGCCAATTGTACTTTTTCTGACATTGAAGCAACTTTCTTTACTTCGCCATGGTCTACACGCGCAATAGCAAGATGAAAACTGTTCGACCCCATATCGATAGCAGCAAGTAACTCTTCATCAATCAAAAAATCTGACATTATTCAATGAACCTATAAGAATTATGCTTAGAGTAATTCACATACATGCAATTTAAAAGCCATTTATAAACACAAATGAAGCAGTTTTTATGTTTTTAATGATTGACAATTGCATGACACGATTATCAATATCGTGAGCATCAATTAGACAAACTCATTATAATGTCTGAAAATCTACATATCCCCCTACATAGTTAAACGAGGCTATGTAATACTTATAGATATAAAACTATCTTAAAATCTTATTTGGAGCATATCCATGTCTGGCAATATCGTAAACACAACTGATGCAAACTTCGAAGCTGACGTTTTACAATCTGACGTTCCTGTACTTGTCGATTTCTGGGCAGGCTGGTGTGCACCATGTAAAGCGATTGCACCTGTATTAGAAGTACTTTCTACAGAATTCGAAGGCAAAGTTAAAGTTGTTAAAGTTGACGTAACTGCTTGTGAAGCAACTGCCGTGAATTACAACATCCGCAACATTCCTGCACTATTGATGTTCAAAAATGGTGAAGTTGTTGCGCAGCAAGTAGGCGCAGCACCAAAATCTAAATTGACTGCATTTATTGAAGAAAACATCTGATTCAAAAACAGTTCAATTTAATCCAATACGCTATCTCCGGATAGCGTATTTTTTTCGTCTATAAATTGACAAAAGCTGTATTCTCTCTTATATTGCATGTTCAAGGAATAAAGGATTTTCAATCCGCAATTTTCTTACAAGACACAACACATAAGATCGCCGCTCGGCAACAGAAATTGTTTTTACACTTTTTTCTTCGAAACAATGAATCAGATCTCTGAATTGTTATTGTGCAAATACAATTACGTTACTTTTTTTGCGTGCAAGCGGCTGAATGTTGCTCCCTTTCCTCATCTCTATTCCAGAATTTTGATTCTATCAGACCCCCTATGAATTTAACTGAACTCAAGAAAAAACCGATTGGCGAACTCATCAAGATTGCCGAGTTTATGGGCCTAGAAGGAATGGCTCGTAACCGTAAGCAAGACATCATTTTTGCCATCTTAAAGCGCCATGCAATGAATGGCGAAGAAATTTTTGGTGATGGTGTTTTAGAAATTCTATCTGATGGTTTTGGCTTCCTCCGCTCTGCAGCAGGTTCATATCTTGCAGGTCCTGATGACATTTATGTCAGCCCATCTCAAATTCGTCGCTTTAACTTACGTACTGGCGATACGATTACAGGAACGATTCGCCCACCGAAAGAAGGCGAACGCTATTTTGCCTTATTAAAAGTGAATCAAATTAACTACGACACACCTGAAAACTCACGGAACAAAATCCTGTTCGAAAACTTAACTCCATTGTTCCCAACGGAACAATTGATTATGGAGTTAGGTAACGGTACCACTGAAGATTTGACCTCACGTGTGGTTGACTTGGTTGCACCAATTGGTAAAGGTCAGCGTTCAATTATTGTTGCACCGCCTAAAGCCGGTAAAACAATGTTGTTGCAAACCATCGCGCAGTCGATTGTACGTAACAACCCTGAATGTTTCCTTATTGTGCTTCTGATTGACGAACGTCCAGAAGAAGTTACCGAAATGGAACGTACAGTTCGTGGTGAAGTAGTTGCATCAACATTTGATGAAGCACCTGCTCGTCACGTTCAAGTTGCAGAAATGGTCATCGAAAAAGCAAAACGTTTGGTAGAACACAAGAAAGATGTGGTTATTCTGCTTGACTCGATCACTCGTTTAGCGCGTGCATATAACACGGTTATTCCTTCATCAGGCAAGGTACTTACGGGTGGTTTAGATGCACATGCGCTTGAACGTCCTAAACGCTTCTTTGGTGCAGCACGTAATATTGAAGAAGGTGGTTCATTGACCATCATTTCTACTGCCTTGATTGAAACTGGCAGTAAAATGGATGACGTGATCTACGAAGAATTCAAAGGTACAGGTAACCAGGAAATCACGCTTGATCGCCGCATTTCTGAAAAACGCGTGTTCCCTGCGATGAATATCAAGAAATCTGGCACACGTCGTGAAGAACGCCTCATGAGCGAAGACAACCTACGTAAAGTCTGGATTCTGCGTAAGCTGCTTCACCCTATGGATGAATTGGCGGCAATGGAATTCTTGCTCGATCGTATGAAAGAAACCAAAACCAATGATGATTTCTTCGATCAAATGAAACGTAAAGCAACTAGCTAATTCGATTCATTATTATTTTATATATAAAAGGCTATCTATAACGATAGCCTTTTTATTTGGTTGACTTTGTTTACATAAAACTACAATTGGTCATTTTTATTGTAAACTTTTATGCAAGTTTATGATTGTTAAAATATTCATACAAAAAATACTATAGTTTTTAGCAAGTTATTTAGTACTTATCCAATATAAACCCTCCACTTGATTGTTATTTTCTGTTAATAAATTGCTCATTTTTCATCATTTTTATCATTTTTCGTCTGCTGCCTAGTAGTAATTCAAAATGCGCAGTGATAGCATATTTGCAGACCAGTTAGACTGCCTTTGCATTGTTACTGCCTAACAAATATTAGGAAGAATAAAAGCACTCAACAGGCTAACATAGGTTTTTTTTAATCTCATATTTTAGAGAGTGATGCCATGTTATTCAAAAAAATCGCTATTGCTGCTGCAGTTGCTACTACTTTAGCTTTCGTTGGTTGTGCTAAAAAAACTGAAGACGCTGCTGCTGACGCTAACTCTGCTGCATCTGAAGCTGTAGTTGCTGCATCTGAAGCTGAAGCTGCTGCTTCTGCTGCTACTGTTGAAGCTGCTCCTGCTGCTGACGCTGCTGCTTCTCAAGCTGCTGACGCTGCTTCTGTAGCTGTTGACGCTGCTGCTGACGCTACTGCTGCTTCTGAAGCTGCACCTAAAGCTCAATAATCTTTACGATTATTAAGTAAAAAAAGAGAGCCTTTGGCTCTCTTTTTTTATGTCTAAAATAAAGTTCAATAAAATAAAAATTATCTCATCTTATTTTCACCTACGACATTAATTCTTACCATAGCCTACTTCACCTTCACTCAAGGGATATAGTCAAATCATTATAAAACTAATACAATGGTGCAATGAGTTATTCAGAACATTTTAGACGTAAAATTTTAGCTAAGCTTGAGGAAGGTTATTCTATTCGAGCGGTAGCTGCACAATTTGAAATTAATAAAAATACCATTGTTGAATGGAAGAAACGTATAGAGATTAAAAAAACTCGTGTACGTAAACCTTCTAAAATTAACGATGATGCTTTACGTGAAGATGTTGAAAAGTATCCTGATGCTTATCAATATGAACGTGCTGCACGTTTTAATTGTGGTGTTTCATCTATTGGTGCTGCATTAAAGCGCTTAAATATTACAGTTAAAAAAAGACGTTAAGCCATCCTAAAGCAGATACAAAGCTTAGGGATAAATTTATTCAGCAAGTGAATGAATTAGAAAAAACCCACCCGATTATTTATCTGGATGAAAGTGGTTTTAAGTCACATGATTACAGACCTCATGGCTACTCACGAAAAGGAGTACCCTGTTTAGGGCAATATAATTGGCAATTAAAGAATCAGACCAATGCCATTGGAGCAATCCATAAAGGGTATTTATTTTCAGTAGGTTTATTTGACTGCAAAATCAATTCAGATGTTTTTCATTTTTGGATTGAGCAATTCCTCATACCAGCATTACCTGAAAATAGTGTAGTGGTTATGGATAATGCAGCATTTCATAAAAGAGCAGATATTCTGGAGTTATTGGAACAACAAGGGCATAAAATTCTTTGGCTTCCTGCATACAGCCCTGATTTAAATCCTATAGAACAGATGTGGGCATGGGTTAAACGTAAGCGTAAAGAATGGTTGATCGACTCAGTCGATGAATTATTTCGAGTTTTTTTCGAATCCTGTATGGATAATAAAGTAGTT
The DNA here is from genome assembly GCF_004331155.1 of Acinetobacter terrestris. Taxonomy (GTDB): domain Bacteria; phylum Pseudomonadota; class Gammaproteobacteria; order Pseudomonadales; family Moraxellaceae; genus Acinetobacter; species Acinetobacter terrestris. Next base: position 37,310 of record NZ_SJNZ01000026.1, on the reverse strand, counting down.
TGACTATATCTTTACTCAGCCAGGTAACCCTCAACAAAATGCCTATGTTGAACGATTTAATCGCACAGTTCGATACGAATGCCTAAACCAATATTTATTTAGAGAGCTTAGTGAGGTTCAAGACTGTACAACCTTATGGCAGTACTTTTATAATCATGAACGACCTCATATGTCAGTAAATGGTTGTCCACCTAATTTTAAACAATAACAAGGGCTTTGAATTTTCTACCCATTAGTTCAATTAAAAATGGGGGTATTACCCACTTTTCGTGTAATGAACATTCATTTTTATACTTTTTATTTACTGTATTATTTATCTCTATCATCATGACGAATATTTTACATGATGATGTTATAGACACAGTTCTCACTATATTTAATTGTTTTCTAATCATTAAAATTCTATCAATGTTATTGAAAAAACTGTTAAAAGAAGTAATGGGAATTTGTAATCCATAAATTCGATATAACTTGAATCTCGTATAAGGGTTTTTAATTAAACCCATAAATTTAAAGTATTTATGGAATGAAAAAATATTAACTTTTTTTGTCCATTCATATCAAATCAGAGTCTTTTTATGCTAAAAAATTTAAGAAAACTTGCCTAAAAAAGTCCCTTTATTTAACTTAATAAAGGTTAAAGGAAATGATATTTTTTTTGTATTCGTCAGTATGACGAATACAAAAAAGCGCCTGTTATGCGGTTTTTTCTATTGGACTTAACTATTGAGCAATAAATAAAGTGGTCAAATTTGGAGGGTGATTCGTGTTTTGTATATGGGAAAAAACCATCATTCCCGAAATCAAAAAGGCTAATATTGTTATTACAGAGCTATATAAACGCATTCATTACTTATCAAAATTACTAGATCAGCACGGTAACCTTATTTTGTTACAAATACAATAAAAGATAAATATTATTGAAATAACTAAAGTTTTTAATGAATCTTTATCTTTTATAAAATAAATAAATATATATATAAGAAAACTTGATTATTTATTTTTTTACTATATAGTTCACTCAACTAGAAAAAAAGTCTTGTTTCGGTAAATCTTCTTTAAGTATCGCAGTTTTAGTCATAATCCTTCGTTTTTTCAGATTTTAAGTTCCATTCTTTATTATTTTCAAAGTTATATTCAGTCAATAAAATGGCTAAAAATTATTAAAAATCAGTAGGATTTATTATGTCTAATTCAAATGTTGTTAAAGGTACTGTAAAGTGGTTCAACGAAACTAAAGGTTTCGGTTTTATCCAGCCAGAATCAGGTCCAGATGTTTTCGCTCACTTTAGCGAAATCGCCAGTTCAGGCTTCAAAACCTTAATGGAAGGTCAGCAAGTTGAATTCAGTGTTACTCAAGGTCAAAAAGGCCCGAATGCTGTGAATATTGTTGCTGTATAAGTAGTAATTAGTATTAAAAAAGCACCTAGAAGTGCTTTTTTATACGTCAAAATTTAATTTTAAATTTGTTTTCCGTGTTGGAAAAGTGTCAAGTAATCAGGATATTAATTGTTAAAAATAAATAATTTAATTGCTAAATCTAAAAGTGGTACCGAAATTATAGTGTCTTTAATTCCCTTAAATAAAATGCAAAATACACGTCAGGGTTTTAAAAAAATTGAAGTAGGGAAGCGGGTGCTGCTTCAGTCTGGGGTGGAGGTTGATTTAAATTTAGATGGTCGTTCATTTTATACTTCTTTACATCAGCTTTTTAAATTAAATCATAAAGTTAGTTGAATAAAATTAGATAGATATAAAACATTTAATTTAACATCCTAGCTTCATCATAATCATAATATTATTCAAGGTATATTCATGCTTAAACAAAGTATCAGTGTAAAAGATCAGTTTGGGATTAAACACGCTATTCAAGCGACAGTTGATCACCATTTTGCGAATACGCAATCTTATTCCAATGTTAAACATATTACAGTTGAGGGTGAAGATATTCGTCCGAGTTTTGAAATGTATTTTCAAAGTACCTTAAGTGGAAAAATTTTTAAAATTGTCTAGATAAGCCGAATTCTGTTTAAGCCACTGTCTCCTAATACTGATTATACGAAGCGCAGATCATAAAAATTTCTCAAGATTCTTATCCCTTCTACCCGTAAATCTTCACTACAGATAATACTCTTCTTGAATCAGGCACTTGCCGTGCACCAGCTATGTGCTGTACAGCACAGACGCGATCCCAGCATTCAAGAGGGGATTCATTAATTAAGCTTAAAATTCTTTTAAGCTTAAGATTTTTTAAGAAATTTAGCCATTTGGGTTATTCACCCAGGGAAATTATGTTAAATCAAAAAGTATGGCCGCTCGCAATACTGGCATTGAGCCAAAGTGTCTTAGCTGCCCAGCCACCTAGTGCTGGTAGCCAATTACAACAAATTCCATCTTCGCCTATTCCACAAAAACAACAACCAATAATTAGCCTTGTACCGAGTGACACGGCAGCAACGCCACAATATGACAATGTCAAAATTAATGTTAAAAGCCTTCAAATCACTGGAATGCAGGCTTACTCTGAAGCTGAGTTGCTAAAACTCACCCAGTTTAAACCCAATAGCGAACTCACCCTGTCAGATCTGCGCGCAATGGCAGCCAGCATTGCCAACTACTACCATAAAAATGGTTATTTTGTAGCGCAAGCCTATCTACCTGCTCAAGACATTGAAAATGGCGTAGTAACCCTGGCCGTGATCGAAGGTCAATATGGCAAAGTTATTGTGCGTAATCAGACCAACCTGTCCAATGGCTTAGTGGCGAGTCAGCTTAAGGGCATCAAGAGCGGTGATGTGATCACCCATGCACCACTTGAAAGTCGCTTGCTGCTGCTTTCTGACATTGCCGGGGTAAATGTCAGTTCAACATTAGCACCTGGTGCAACGGCAGGGACTTCGGATTTAATTGTTGATGTGAATCCTGCACCGCGTATCACTGGCAGTATTGATGCTGACAATGCAGGCAATCGTTATACCGGTGAAAATCGCATTGGCGCGACAATGAACGTGAACAATTTAGCTGGCCATGGTGACGTCGCTTCACTGCGTGTGCTCACCTCTGGCAAGGGCTTAAATTATGCCAGAGCAGCCTATCAAATGCAGTTTGCTAAAGCCACCGCTGGTGTGGCTTATAGCTGGCTAGACTACGAACTTGGCAAAGAGTTTAAAGTTTTAGACGCGCATGGTGATGCAAAAATTGCCAGCATATATGGCAGTTATCCGTTGATTCGCTCACGCAACAATAATTTGTATGCCGATATTCTGTATGAAAATAAAATACTACAGGACCGAATCGATGCAATATCCATGGTGACTGATAAAAAGGTCAATGCCCTCACTGCTGCATTACGTGGTGACCGTATGGATAATCTGGGCGGTGGTGGATTAAACAGCTATTCATTAGCTGCAACCGTTGGTGATCTGAATATCGAAACCCCTGATGCCTATGCATATGACGCCCGCACTGCACGTAGTGATGGTCATTATAGTAAATTGGCACTCAGCGCCAATCGTCTACAACGTGTGACGAATACTGTCTCCCTCTATGCTGGGTTTAATGGCCAGTTGGCATCAAAGAATCTTGATAACTCAGAAAAAATGGGATTGGGTGGCATGAATGCAGTGCGGGCTTATCCTGAAGGCGAAGCCTATGGTGATCAGGGCTATGTGCTAACAGTGGAAGTCAGAAAAGATTTACCCCAGTTTTCTGAGCAAATACCCGGTCAAATGCAATTGGTAGGCTTTATTGATACTGGCCGCATAAATATTGATGAAACCACTTGGACAACTGGCGATAACACCAGAACGCTGAGCGGGGCAGGTGTTGGAATAAACTGGATGGATTACAATAATTTTGCGATGAAACTTGCTTACGCGCACAAATTGGGCAGTGAAAAAGCAATATCTGCACCTGACAAAAGCGGTCGTTTCTGGGTTCAGCTGGTCAAATACTTCTAAGTTTTTGCTAACAAAAAAGCAAACGGCATTGAATTCATAAATTAAAGAATAAAGGAATGACAGCATGAATCGCATATATAGATCGATTTGTAACCTAAGGACTGGCACATTTATAGCCGTGTCCGAGAATGCTCGCAGCGCAGGCAAAAAGTCATCGTTATGTAATACGATGGGCAATAGCAGTATAGATTTTGCATTAAAAAGCTTAGCCGCATCACTCTTGGTGGTGTGCGGTACCACTCTAGCGTATGCGCAACCCGTAGGTGGTGTGGTATCGGCAGGAAACGCGAACATTAGCATTTTGCCGGGCAATATGACTATCCAGCAAAACTCACAAAATGTGGCGATCAACTGGCAAAGCTTCAACATCAATCGCGGTGAATCAGTTAACTTTGTACAACCCAATAGCAGCTCGATCGCATTAAACCGCGTTCTGGGTTCAGATGCATCCAATATTATGGGGAATTTGTCAGCGAACGGCAAAGTGTTCCTGATCAATCCAAATGGTGTTTTATTTGGCAAGACGGCATCCGTCAATGTGGGTGGACTTGTGGCGTCTACGCTTAATATCAGCGATGCTGATTTTATGGCAAATAACTATAAATTTTCTGGCACGGAAACTGGGACGGTGCTCAATCAGGGTAGCATTAATACTACCGATGGTGGCTATGTCGCATTATTAGGTGCCAATGTCAGTAACCAAGGCGTGATTGCAGCTCAACTTGGCACTGTTGCTCTGGCAGCAGGTAAAGCCATGACGCTGGATGTAGCGGGCGACAAGTTGCTGAATATCGTGGTCAACCAAGACGTGGTCAATGCGCTGGTTGAAAATGGTGGTGTTATTCAAGCCAATGGTGGTCAAGTGCTCATGACCACTCAAACTGCAGGAAGTCTACTTGCCAATGCAGTGAATAACACTGGCGTGATTCAAGCACAAACCATTCAAAATGTTAAAGGCACGATTAAACTGCTCGCAGGCATGCAAAATGGTAGTACGCTCGTTGCAGGAACAATGGATGCAAGTGCCCCAACAGGTGGTTCGGGTGGCTTCATCGAAACCTCAGCAGCAAAAGTGCGCATTAGCGATACTGCCAAGATTACGACCGTAGCACCTTTGGGTCAGACTGGAACCTGGTTAATTGACCCACAAGACTTCAATGTCGGTGGTGACTCAACAGATAATATTTCAGGGGCCACCCTGTCAGCTTTGTTAGTGACCAATAGTGTCATTATTAGTACCTTAACAGGACCTAATACTACTCAGGCTGGTACACCGCCACAGACAAATCTGAATACTGCAATAGTGGGTAATGGTGACATCAACATCAAAGAGGCAGTCAGTTGGTCAGCCAGTTCCAGTCCAACAACCCTGACCTTACGTGCTGAACGCGATGTCAACATTAACCAAGCCGTTACTGCAACCAATGGTAACTTTGAAGTGTGCTGTGGACGCGACATCAACGTCGACGCGCCTATTACCACAACCAGGGGCAGTATTTTACTGGCTGCTGGCCGTGATATAAACCTGAATGCCGCAACCACGACGACTGATGGCAACATTACCTTCTGTGCAGAAGAAGATATTCATATAAATGAAAAAATTACATTGACTCGAGGTACAACCATCCCAGGTCAAAGCCTTGGCCTTCCTTTGGGCTTAGTGCTTAGTGCGGGTTATGGGGCGAATAAACCGGGTATTGAGGGCGGCACAGTGATTTTTGCGCCACTTGCGCCACCGATCACCGTGACTGGTCCCAATGCACCCGTTACCATTAACTATAATCCAGTCTCTTATACAGCGCCCACCGATTACGCTAAGAACTTTGTATTAACCGACGCTAAACTGACACAACACATGTTGGTCTATGCAACCGGTGGTGATAAAACATTTGATGGTTCAAATAAAACCACGCTTTCGGGTCTTATCGGTAACCCTTCAGGCCTAAGCTTAGTTCCAGGTCCAAATAGCACAGCTACATTTAATGATGCTGCTATAGGAACAGATAAAACCATTACCTTTGATGGCTATAGCCTGAGTGGTTTAAATGCGGGTGATTTTGCCTTGGCTGCTGATTGTTGTACTGGTGTACGCACAACGACGGGAACGATCTCTGCAGTAGTCACTCCTCCGGTAAATCCACCTGTGGTCGTACCACCAGTTGTTGTTCCTCCGGTAAATCCACCTGTGGTCGTACCACCAGTTGTTGTTCCTCCAGTAACTCCGCCTGTGGTTGTACCACCAGTTGTTGTTCCTCCGGTAAATCCACCTGTGGTCGTACCGCCAGTTGTTATTGCGCCGGTCATTCAACCGACTCCACCAGGGAAATTGCCACCCGTCATCGTGGTACCTCCATTGCTTACAGTTTTACCACCAGCCGAATTGCCATCTGTAGACGTATCAGTACCTCCTGTGGCTGTTCCACCAAAAACCGTAGTCATCAAGCAACCACCGGTAACCTACGTGCCGCCCGTTTATTTACCTAAGCAGGATCGCAACTAAGGCTTTTTTAAGTTTAATTTTAGATCGGTCATGGACTGCATGAAATTAGATTGTAGCGAAACACCGAGCAAAGCCTGTCGATTTAGTCCGATCGACAGGAATTACTTTTGAGTAATAAGGCAATTCAATGAAAATTTTTGGACAAAAAACTGTAGGAGTGACTAAAAAATTGTTATCAGGGGCTAGATTTAGCAACGTAACAATGCAATCGGCAATTATTATGATGAGTCAGCGGCTTTGCCTTGCAATTATAATATCTGGCTTTATTACTGGTCATGCATCAGCTGCTAAGCGTAAGGAACTTGTAGAACCTATAAGTTCAGTCTTCGCCACGAATTATGATAAAACCCGGACCCATACAACGCCTGTTCGATCACCAGTGTCTAGTTTTAATACCAAACGCGCCAACTTTAAACAGGAAACGGCCACTCAAGCTTCTGTCTATTTAGCAGATTGGGTGCTTGATTCGGGTGACAACCAACAGATGCCTTTTGTGATTGTTGATAAAAAGGAAGCCAAGGTTTATGTGTTTGACGCACTCGGGCAATTAACTGGCGCAGCACCAGCCCTACTTGGCTTGGCAGTGGGCGACAATTCAATCCCCAATATTGGTACTATGCCCTTAGCGAGCATTAAACCAGAACAACGTACTACGCCTGCGGGTCGATTCGTCGCAGCCTTGGGTAAAAACATACATAATAAAGAAATTTTATGGGTAGATTATGATGCGGCAATCTCACTACATCGTGTTGTGACATCCTCGTCTAAAGAACGCCGCTTGCAACGCTTAGAATCCAAAAACCCTTTGGAACGTCGAATTTCGTACGGGTGTATTAACGTTCCCGTTAAGTTTTATGACCAGGTTATAAGTCCATCCTTCACTGGAACAAATGGAATCGTATATGTGTTACCAGATACGCGTTCAGTAAAGGAAGTGTTTGGATCATATAGTGTCGCAGATCCTGAATCTGAGCAGTAATAACTGAATTAATGACATGGAAAGTACCCTTCAAAAATGGCATTAGGTCAGGCATTTGGAATTAGTCGCCAGGCGGTATACCGTTATTTAAAAGCCGGTGAATAACTCAATTGAAATTAACAACTATATTTAGTTTAGCTTAGAAAAATCGTGAAACGTGATAAATCAATGAAAAAGCCCATTCGAGGGGAAAGGGGTTTTTTACAAAGAAATATGCTACTGATTTTAAAAGATAAAATAATAGATGTTATTCACCAATTAAAATGTCTATGCGATAAACCATTTAAAATGTCCTGTTTTTAACCACAAGAGTCAAGCACAGGATTTAACTTTTTTTGTTCAATAACAGCTTTCTGAGCTTTACGACTTGGCATACTTTTCTGGGCCCGGGAACGTTTATTCTGTTTCTCCAACTCTTCATGTTGTTGCTGGATATGCGCCAAAACTGTACCTAACCGTTTATTCTCAACAATCTCATTTTGCTGTAGCCCAGCCAATTTATTGAAGATGCTGTAGTTGAGCTTTCGTCCCTCATACATCAGGGCCACAGTGCCATCCGGATACTCCAGAAATGAAATGTATTGCCCAACTAATTTCTGGTTCAATTCAGTCGGTTCAAGCAGATAAATACATTTGTCATAGGTAATCGTCAGGTTCTTGGTGATCTTACGCGGTTCCTGCCAGGTAAAAATATCATCCAGTTCAAGATCAGATTCGGTTAATGGTCGATGTAAATTCTTGGAATTTCTCGCACATTTGGCAAATTTCTGATTGAACTGCTCAATAAAGCAGGGCAGCCATGCATTGGCTTGCACAATCGAACCGATGCCTTCCAGGCGCATCTCCTTGATCAGACGGTCCTGAAGGGTTCTGTTGGCACGTTCCACACGGCCTTTGGCCTGGGGTGAGTTGGCAAAGATAATATCAATGTTTAACTCATTCAGAATCCGCCCAAATTGCGTGATCTTGCTGTCTTGGCTGGATTTCTGATTCACTCGGAATACCGAGTGTTTATCGCTGTAAAAGGCCAAGGGCTTGCCGTATTGCTCAATGTAGGCTCGGGTTGAAAGCATATAGTCAAAGGTCGTTTCAGCCTCACAAAAGCGCAGATGCAACAGCTTGCCGGTAGCATCATCGATATACACCAATAAACAGCATTTGGCGGCTCGTCCTTCAAACCAGTCATGATATGAGCCATCAATCTGGATCAGTTCACCGAAGCAATCCCGGTTATAGCGTGGTTGGTATGGGCGTTTTAGACGTTTGGATCGAGGAATCCACAGGTCATTGGCCGTCATCCAGCGCCGAACCGTTTCTACCGGGATATTCAGGGCGAACATGCTGCTGAGCTTCTCATGCGCCAAGGTGGGTCCAAATCCAAGCAGATGTTCAGAAATAATGGAAAGACATTGCGATTTTAACAAGTCGTCATGGCGATGATGGCCCGGTTGACCACGACTGGCATGCGTCATGCCTGAAATACCATCTTGATTAAGCTTCTGCAATAATCGGGTAATTTGACGGGTGGAAAGATTCAGGATTTCAGCAGCACGGACTTGGGTAATACGATGATCTCGAACGTCTTGCAGAACTGCAAGACGTTGAATTTTTTTGTCAGACATAGTGATCAGCATCTATATTTTATATCCAGTCCATGGTGATAAAAATCATCATAAACCAGACATTTTTATTGGTGAGAATATAGACACTTTAAATGGGTTCTAACAGCAATTGTAATAATACTGAAATATCAATAAGTTAAGATAAAAGAAAAAGTTAAAAGATCAGCAGAATCCCGGCTTGGAAACAAGTCGTCTTTTTTTATGAGCTGTTTTGATAGTTCTTGCCAATAATTTTGACTAAAAATTACGCTAATCAGCTTGAGTGATACAAATTTGTGATACATTATTGTATATACAAATTTGAATGTTTTTTATGGAACAGTATTTCGAATGGGATGAGGTAAAGAATCGAAAGAATCAGAAAAAGCATGATGTATCTTTCGAAACTGCAAGCCTTGTTTTTGAAGATCCGCTGAGGATCTCAATACAGGACAGACATACCGATGGTGAAGAACGTTGGCAGACCATTGGAAAAGTAAAAGGCGTACTAATGCTCTTAGTAGCTCACACCATCTTTGATGAGGATGACTGTGAAATCATACGAATCATTAGTGCAAGACAGGTAACTAAGGCGGAGCGAGATAAATATGAGCATGGTTAGATACTCACGCAAAGAGCTGAATGAAAAATTCAACGACAAGCAAGATGCTGAAATTGAACGCTTGCTTGCTAAGGGGACTGTTCCTGATGATCAGCTAGATCTATCAGATATTCCTGAAATTACTGATTGGAGTAATGCTGTACGCCATAATCAATTTTATCGTCCAGTGAAGCAGCAGACATCTGTTCGTCTCGATGCTGATGTACTTGCATGGTTAAAAGCACAAGGGAAAGGCTATCAGACACGCATGAATAAAATTCTGCGTGAAGCAATGTTAAAAGATTTAGAAAATCATCAATAAAAATGGGAGATTCATGATCTGACCCCCGAAAGTTGGACGGATTGATTAAGCAGCTTTTAAGGACTGAGTTCTGTATTCGACAGGGCTTAGTCCTTTTAATTTAACCTTGATTCGGTCATGGTTGTAATAGTGAATATATTCTTTCACGGTTTGCTCCAGTTCTTCAACTGAATTAAATTTTTGTCCATGAAAGCATTCTGATTTAAGTATTCCAAAGAAACTTTCCATTAATTGGTGTAAAAATAAAGTTAGTAAATAAATTATATAAATCAAATATTTTGTTATTAAATATTAAATTTTTTTGATTTAATTTTATTTATTTTGGGACTATGTTAGTCTATTATTTCAACGCTAAAAATAACTTAACTGTGCAGAAAAAATGATGACACCATTGCTCATTGATGCATTAACAATATCTGAAGGCAGGTTTAAAAAACCATGCCCAGTTTTAGTTTTGAAAATGATGTTACTCAATGAGGAAACGAGCAGCTTTTCAGAAGAAATTAAAAATCAAGCATTACTACTGCTCGCGATATATCGTAAGTTACTGCTTGCTGTCGATATGGATTTATTTAAGGTAAAAACTCTAAAGAACAGTGTGAAAAGAAGACACTGGGGTAAAGTGGATAAAGCACAGGATAAGATGGTGGTTGCAGACCAACTTCGACTAAAGCATTTAGATCTAGAAGAAATGATTTTATTTTTAAATACACAGCATTTTTTAAAAAAGCTGCCGATTTCCTTTGTTCAAAAATTGGTAGATTGGGCACCACCGGTGGTTAGTGGTACTTTTTTAATCGAAAATGTTTTAGCAGGTTATATCGCCCAGAAGCTTTTGCCATTAGAAAAAATTAAAGTAAAAGAGCTTGGCAAGTCTGTGCAACCATATTTTCATTTAGCTGACTTTTTTGTATTTTTACCTCGACTGGAGGGACTTTATCAAAAACATCAGAAGCAAATTGTTCGTGTGGCACCAACGGCAGAAGTTGCTTTGGCTTTAACGGACTTGAAGAAGGCATGGGTCTATCGTATTCGGAGTAGTTCATGAATAGTTATTTGAAGCAGCTCCTAGAATGGATTAAGCAGAATGAAAATATAGAAGAAAAAGAACTGATCCAAGCATTATTTTTGTTGCGTGCACACTATAGCTTAGCTGGCATTGTTGTCATTTGTCAGCGAATCTTCACATTGATTGAGGATGATGAATTACCAGAATTTCGTAGTGAGCTTAATACTTTAAAGATCATTAGTACATTACAAGAATCTGATCAACATTCACATTTTTTCTCAGAAACAACAGATAAAAACAAACATCCACACACACCATTACGTCCATTTACTGGAGACAGTGGAATTTGTGACTTGCTATTGATTCAAGCAGGACTAAGTCGAAATAATGAGCATTTTGATAGTGTAATAATTTGGTTTTTAGAGCAAATCTTTTACTTTCAAAAAAAGGTATATACTTTAGATCTTTATAGTCATTATTTACATGGTGATGGCAGTACAAAGCTGAAAAATCTAAAAGGATCTCGTGTGTATAACGCCTTTTTAGCGATTAGGCAGTTAGGCGATCCAGGTAATGAGGATATTTTAGAACAAGTCAAAGAATTACTGATTCAAAATTCACCGGAACAACTGATTCAGTTGATGTCCGCTGGTTCTGAAGATAAACGATTAAATGAAGTTTTTTATGCATTAAAGCTATTTTTATCACAAATTTGGCAAAATAATCGACTAAAAAATAAGAAAAAACGTCGAGAGTTTTTACACCGTATAGGGTTAAAGCATAAAAAACTGATCTTGCAACGATACGGCTCATTAAGTATGGCCATCCAGCCTTTGGAGGATATGGATGAAATTCATCGTGGTCTGATTTCTGAAGTATTTGAGGATGATGAGATTGAAGAAGATGAAACACCATTGGAGCCATTGTTTACATTTTTTTTGGCAGAACAATCCGATTTAATTCGAGGGCTTTATGCATCTAAGTCTATTTTTCAGCATGTTGAAGCTACAAATGTTGGTTTAGTTTGGACCAAATGGCGATTGTCATTAAATTCGATTCAAGAAGTGTTGAGGCTCTGTCAACCATCTAAGGCTGATACCAGCTTAATTTTACGCGCAAAATTAGCTTTAATATTGAGCTTACTCACAGGACGTCCAGTGAGTGAATTAATAGCGCCGTGTTTTAGTCAAAATACTGATCAAAATAATATTGTTATTGAGTATGATCATATTTCATCTGCATACGTATTGAGTGTTTTAGCAGGCACACCGATACTCAAAGCAAAGCCAGAAGAGTCTAAATTTCATGTGCCATGGACCAAGAAATTACATTTGGTTTTACCAAGTGAGCTCAATGCTTTGGTGAATCAAGTCAAAAATCTTGGGATTAAGACCCGTCAACCGGCAGTTGAACGCGAAGTTAGAAGACTGATTAACAGTTTGCCTAAAGAGTTAGAAATCAGCCTCAAAAGCATTCGAGATATTCTTCCACGGTTGTTATATGAGCATAGCCAAGGTGATTTAGCTGTCGTTAAAGCAGTGACTAATGCATCAGGTCGAAATTATGATAACTTGATTCATTATGCCTCTTTTGAACAGAGGCAACTTGAGCAATTATGGGCTGATTGTTTAAGAACGATAAAAATTGATATTCCTGAATATATGCACTCTTCCAGTGAACGCGTGGGTAGTCCGATTGGAATAAAGATTGTTGAAATACAAAATGAAATTACACGAATAAAAAAGAGAATAAATCAGGCTTCTGAACAGGAAGATTGGCAGGTACTCTTTGATAACTTAACGTTGTATACAGCATTATGGATGAATCTTGCAACTGCAGGACGAGGAATTAAGCAACCCTTTCCAAAGTGGATAAGTCAGCAAGGCTGGGCATTGATTCAAGATAAACATCATCAAGATGAATCAACCGATCGTTATGTGCCATTGACGGCAGCCTTGATCAAACAGATTCAAGGTTTACGTGGTTTGATGGGAATGCTGGGGGAGCAAGTTGAAGCACGTGTTGATTTATCATTTTATGCTGTGCAACTTTGTGATCCTCATCAGATTGAAGGTTTAGTTAGAAATTGGGCACGGAAGTTGGTTCGCTCTGATCATAATCAGTTACCTGGACGGTTCAAGGACGCTGGACTTGGGCACTGGGTACGCGGTCGTTATCCATGGGATATGTTATCCGTATTTCCTGTATCAGCTTTTAAACAACAGTGGCTTGATGTACAAGAAAACCTGCAAAAACAGTTAGGTTTCGAATGTCTTGATGTTTTTGATTTTTTAAAAACCCAGAATATTCCAACATTTGTTTTAACCCAAGAGACTAAAACAGTACAAGCAGAGACGAAGCCGAGAATACAATATTCAGAAAATGATGTAAAAGAATGGCTGAAAAACTCAGAGTATGAGTCCTATTGTCAGTTGATTTTTGAGAAAAATCCTGAGCCACAAGTAGCTTTAGAGCTTGGACATGTATTAGCTCTCAATTTAGCTAAAAATACAAAGGTTGATTTGCCACAAGCGATCAAAACGTATTGTGCTTATATTCGCGATAAAACGAAAATTCCTTTATTCGTTCAACTTCCTCAAAAAGCTAATCGTACATGGCTGACATCTGAAAATAGTTTTAGTACATGGTGTTATATTGAACAAAACTTACTTGATCTTATTCAGAAGGATTTAGAACATTTACCTGAACATCAAAATTGTGATGTTGAAATAGGACGTTTGCTGGTTGTACTCTCCATGTATTCACAACTGTGCAGAGTGAGCCATTTACAAGCGATGTTGGAGTTTATTGCTTCTGATCAACATATAGTCGCTATGGGAAATAGTCGGCTCGTTGAGCTGACAGTGAATAATGATAGATCTGTGACGAAGATACGCCGTACAGTACTGTTAAGTCCTTATGTCTCGACTTTAATTTTAGTAGACCGACAGTATCTACAGCCCCGATTAAAAGAGATTTTAGCACAGCCAAGAAATCAACAAAGAACGGCTTGGCAAAAGTGTTTTAATACATATTTAAAACAAATAGGGCTTAAGTCAAATCTATCGTTAGCTCAATGGTTGAAAGCTTTACAGCAAAATGTGATGTTAAATAGCACTCCGTTGATTGCAGGTTATATATCAGGCCAAGTCCTGACTGAAGATCTTTCAATAAATGAATTATTACGCTTATCCGAATATGAAAAATTAACCACAGGTTTAGATAGCACTGAGCCAGAAAGTGAAATAGAAATAGGCGATGAGCAACTACATTTGTCTGATATTTTAGCGATGATTCAGCAACTAAAAGGTGAGTCTAGATCAAGCATTTGGCTTAAACAGCTTGCCAATAATAAAACGAATCACTACTCAGTCAATTTATTAACGTGCTTTGTGCAATGGTTGATTTTACGCTGTGATGCAGAAGAGTTAAGTCTACAGAATCGAAATATGATTCATCTACATTTGGCCATCGTCAGTGCAGGTATATTGGGGTTTTCAGAAGATTTAACAAAAGATAGCCAGATTGATGAAGATGTATTTCAAAAATGGATGGAGTTGACGCAAGAGCATTTTCCACACCGCAAGCATCTCGCTGCGTGGAATCGCTTTAGAGATTTTTTAATTCAGTTAAATGATGATCGTATAAAGTTGCACAATCGTACAGCGCATCAAGCAAGTGCTAAAGTTTTTTCAAAAAATGAAGTGAAGCAGATCGTTCAAATATTACAATCTGTCGAATCTGGAGTGAATGATGCTGCTTTACGTCTAGAGATTCAGCGTCATTTTCGTTTATCTGCAGCGATGGGTGTACGCCGTTCAGAGACACTTCATTTACGGCCCTTAGATATTGAAGAGGATATGCTCCGAATTCGTCCTTATGGTGAGCATCAGTTAAAAACACTTGGATCAGAACGTGTTGTTCCGATGAATTTATTAAGTCAGACGATTCAAAAGGGATTAGATGATATTTATAAGAATCAAAAAGATTCGATATTAATGTCTGATGAGAACAGTGAGCATAGGCCTTTTTTTAATCAAATATCCCAAATATTAAAGAAAGTCACCGGAGATGTTGATCTCAGCTTACATCATTTAAGACATACGTTTGCAAGTGCATATACTGTAAAGTGTTTGCAAACAGTGGTGGATTTTAAAGCGCTTACGATAGAATTGCCATGGCTACAAAATTGGATGCCATCGAATGAGCAATTTAATACGCTAGTCGGCAATGAAGGACAGGTTGGGCAAGGCATTAAGGCGATTAGTCGAGTGCTTGGACATTTGCATGAATCGACAACATTAAAGCATTATGTTCATATCTTATTTCTGGCTACTTATGCCTATAGCATGCAACAACAGCAACCCAATTTACATACTGCATTTTATAAGCGAATCATGAGTCGGAGTAATTTATTCAGGCATTTCCAAGCGATTCATCAACAGGATGGTCATCTAAAATATGAGTTGCGAGATACCATCGAAAAATATGTACTCAAAAAAAGACAAAGTCAGAGGTGGGTAATCTATGCTCAAAAAAGAGGGAATTCGACTGATAAATTAATTAAACACGAGTTGTTTCAACAGTTTGAAGATATTGAGCGGTATCTTATTTCAGGGCAGGGGCAGCCACGATCAGATATTGAGTTCTGGGAGAGGGCTTTAATTAAGATGGCAAACATTCCGTCAGGTAAACGTGGTTCAAATATAGGAAGACATCCATTATCCATACAAGGAAAGTTAGCACGTTTGCCTGAATTACTAAGTGCTGTAGATTTTAATTCTGCACAAGAGATTTTAGAGCGATTTGATTATTTAGAACAAAACCAATCAGAAACTTATAATTGGTTAATAAAAAAATGGTTGTATGAAAGTAATGTAACAAAAGTATTGATGCATTTTACGGCAGAGGATGAACCTATGCTTTCAATCCTTACTGAACATCAGTTTTTTCCGATAGTGATGAAACATAATAAATATGATTATTTTAGAATTATGTCTCAACAAGCGTCATTAAGCGCCGTGCGATGGGTACTTGCGTGGTTGAGTGTACGATATTTGGTGATTAGAGATCATATCAGAATCTAAGTAAATATGACTTACGCAGGCTTTGTTACACAAAGGTTTGAAAGACAGCGCTACCCTAATTGAGCTAAATTCAAGTGACAACTGAATAGCCACCAAAATTCTAGACACACATAACCATCTTTCGATGGGCCTTTTCATAATCTAATGGAGAACGTTGTCCATTGGAACCATGTCTTCGTTTTGAGTTACAAAACATTTCAATATATTCAAATATATCTGCTCTCGCATCTGATCTCGATACATAAATTCTCTTCTTAATACGTTCTCGCTTTAACAACTGAAAGAAGCTCTCAGCAACAGCATTATCATGGCATGAGCAGTATACTGCGCAAGTGTCTACTCATACTGCATTCCAAATTATGTTGTTTAAGGAATGCTTGCCATTCATGACTAGTGTATTGACTGCCCTGATCAGAGTGGATCAGAACTTTGTTCTGTGGTTTTCTCCGCCATAGCGCCATCAATAGTGCATCTAAAACCAGATCTGTAGTCATTCTCGATTTCATAGACCAGCCAACCACAAGACGCGAAAATAAATCAATCACTACAGCAAGATATAACCAACCTTCATGCGTACGAATATCTTGCGAAGCAGTGCTTCTCATATCAGTCACCCACCGTTGATTAGGCTGAGTTGGATTAAATTGTCGGTCTAAAGTGTTTGCGGAAACAATACTGGGAATACCAGCAGAAGCTCTGGGCTTGCGATAGCCACGCTGTGATTTAAGTCCATCCGCTTTCATCAGCCGATGTACTCGATTAACTCCACAGCCCTCACCAATATCTTTTAAATCACAGTAAATCTTGCGATAGCCATAAACTCCACCAGATTCGAGCCAGAACTGTTTAATGAGACCTGAAAGCTGTTGCCGTTTCTTAGCAGTCTTACTGATGGGTTGCTTTAACCATGCGTAATATCCGCTGTGATGAACATCTAAAGTTGAACACAAACGACGGATCGGCCAGAAAAACTGATTGTCCTGAATAAAGGCATACCTCACCTGGACTGGCTTGCGAAGTACACCGCGGCTTTTTTTAATATGTCTCTTTCTTCTGTGACTCTTTGAAGTTCTTTTTTTAGCTTTGCCAATTCCGCAAGTGGATCACCAGATTCTGTGATTTTAGGCTGTTGAGGATCATAACGTTTAATCCAGGCATAAAGACTATGCGTGGTTGTACCTAAACGTGCGGCAACTTCAGCCACGCTATGACCTTTTTCAGTCACTTGCTTTACTGCTTCAATTTTGAATTCTTCAGGATATCTTTTGCTACTGCTCATAAACACCTCGTTAATTAGCCATTTTATCTAACTAAAGAGTGTCTACAAAATCGGTGGCTATTCACCCTCCTTATTGGGATAATATTCTTACTTGTTGAAATCTTAGATTAGCATTTGAAATCCCACTAAATTTTAATTGATAAATTATAAAATATTACGCAGTTCTCGAGCTGTTTCTTGAAGTAAAGGTAAAATATTTTGAACTAAGTAGTCTTTTGTTGTTCGAACGGTTGGAGAAACAATATTTAATGCAGCAATTACTTTAAACTTATGATCATAAATAGGTACAGCAAGGGCATGTACTCCCAATTCATGTTCCTCACATGAATAACACCAATCATCCTCTTTTATTTCATACAAAAGTTCTAGAAAGAGCTGATTGTCAACAATCGTATATTTAGTCAGTCGTTGCAGAGGGTATTTTTCTAACCATTCTATTTGCTCATGGCGTTCTAAATGTGCTAATAAAATTTTTCCTGCAGAGGTTGCATGTGCAGGTAAACGGTTTCCTAAATGTAGACCGTAGGGATTAACGCGATCTGTTTGCTGATGTGCTGCACTGCGAGCGATCGTAATAGCCTCATATCCATCTAGCACCATAACCGAAAAGATCAAAGATGTCTGATTGGTCAACAAATTGAGTAAAGGTTGAGACATTTTAGGAAGTTGGGCACCCCCAAGATAAGAACCTGAAAATTTTAAAATTTTAGGGGTTAGGTAGAAATAATGACCATCGGATTCTAAATAACCTAAATATTCAAGGGTGAGTAAATGGCGTCGTGCAGCAGCTCGTGTCATGCCTGTTCGTTCTGCGGCCATAGAAATATTTAAACGATGTCGGTCAGTACCAAAGCTGTCCAGAATAGCCATGCCTTTACTGATGCCAGCGACAAAGTCTTCGTGCCGAATATTTTTTTTATTGTCTTGATTGTGCAGCTGCTTTTCGCTGTGTTGTACTGTTTTACTCATACTGAATCTTTCTGCATTTTCTTCCTGTATATCTTTACTATAGCGTGAAACCAGACCGTATTAATCAGATTTTGTGCGATAAATAGATAAAATGTTCGATGATCGAACAAAACATGTAGTTACTATCTAGCCCAAAGTAAAGAAATTATAAAGAATGAACGGACAAGGAAATCAAACTAAAAAACTAGGGAATGTCGTTTTAGCTGAATCATCCTCCAGTACAAGTTGGTTTTCTACGCCTTTTCAAATTTGCATGATGCACAATGGAGTTATCTAATGATAGATAAAAGCGCCGCATCCCTCGCGGAAGTGCTCTCCCAAATCACCGACGGCTCAACCATCATGATTGGTGGTTTTGGTACAGCAGGACAACCTGCTGAACTAATTGATGGCTTAATTCAACTCGGTATTAAAGATCTGACAATTGTCAGCAACAACGCAGGCAATGGCGACTATGGTCTGGCGAAATTACTCAAAGCTGGGGCGGTTAAAAAAGTTATTTGTTCGTTCCCGCGTCAGTCAGATTCTTGGGTTTTCGATGAACTCTATCGCGCAGGCAAAATTGAGTTAGAACTGGTCCCACAAGGCAACTTGGCTTGTCGTATTCAAGCGGCTGGTATGGGCCTAGGTGCAGTATTCACCCCAACTGGCTATGGCACATTATTGGCTGAAGGCAAAGAAACCCGTCACATCGACGGTAAAGATTATGTACTTGAATATCCAATCAAAGCCGACTTTGCTTTGATTAAAGCCCAGCAAGGCGACCGTTGGGGCAATTTGATTTACCGTAAATCTGCACGGAACTTCGGCCCGATTATGGCGATGGCAGCGGGCGTGACCATTGCTCAAGTCTCTGAAGTGTTGGACTTAGGGGTTTTAGACCCAGAGCACATCATCACCTCTGGGATATTTGTTCAACACGTGGTGCAGGTTCAGCCTGAACCTGTTGCTGTGTAATCGGGAGAACATCATGAGCTATCAAAAACTCAGCCGTAACCAAATCGCTGAACGTGTGGCACAAGATATTCCTGATGGGGCTTATGTCAATCTAGGCATTGGCTTGCCGACCAAGATTGCCAGCTATCTCCCTTCAGACAAAGATGTGTTCTTACATTCTGAAAATGGATTGTTGGCTTTTGGTCCACCACCTCAAAAAGGCCAAGAAGATCCTGAACTGATCAACGCAGGTAAAGAATATGTGACCATGCTGCAAGGTGGCAGCTTTTTCCATCACGGTGACTCTTTTGCCATGATGCGGGGTGGGCATTTAGATATTGCAGTCCTTGGTGCCTTTCAAGTGGCAGCGAATGGTGACTTAGCCAATTGGCATACCGGTGCACCAGCTGCGATTCCTGCAGTGGGCGGTGCGATGGACTTAGCCGTTGGTGCTAAGAAAGTCTTTATCACCACGGATCATGTGACCAAAGAAGGTGAACCGAAGATCGTAGCTGAATTGAGCTACCCAGCGACAGGTTTGAAATGTGTAGACCGCATCTACACCGACCTGTGTGTAATTGATGTGACCGCAGACGGTCTTGAAGTCATCGAGAAAGTAGATGGTTTAAGCTTTGCAGAATTACAGGCGATGACGGGTGCCACTTTGGTGGATGCGACGCAGGGATAAATGAACCTCTTCCTAAGCCTCTCCTAAAAGGAGAGGCTTAGGAAGATTCAAAGGGAAATGAAATATGAAAAACACTTATATCATCGATGCCATTCGTACTCCATTTGGTCGTTATGCAGGTGGACTCGCACCAGTACGTGCAGATGACTTGGGTGCAGTGCCGATTCAAGCCCTGATGCGACGCAATCCAAGCGTGGATTGGACGCAAGTTGATGATGTGATCTATGGCTGCGCCAACCAGGCGGGTGAAGATAACCGTAATGTCGGCCGTATGTCAGCATTGCTTGCAGGTTTACCGGTTGAAGTTCCTGCCACGACTGTGAACCGTTTATGTGGTTCATCCCTAGATGCAATTGCCATGGCAGCCCGTGCAATCAAAGCGGGTGAGGCCAATCTGATCATTGCCGGTGGTGTGGAGAGTATGTCCCGTGCACCTTTTGTGATGGGCAAATCAGAAACTGCTTATGGGCGTAACCAAAAGATTGAAGACACCACCATGGGCTGGCGTTTTATTAATCCAAAGCTGAAAGCGATGTATGGTGTGGACACTATGCCGCAAACTGCTGAAAACGTGGCACAACAATTTAATATTGATCGTGCAGATCAAGACCATTTTGCCTTGACAAGTCAACAGCGTACAGCAGTCGCTCAGGCAAAAGGCTTCTTTAAACATGAAATCATCTCCGTGAATATTCCACAGCGTAAAGGTGATCCAATTGTGGTAGATAGCGATGAACATCCACGTGCATCTACCACCTTAGAAGGTTTGGCAAAACTCAAGCCAGTGGTGACAGCAGAGGGCAGCGTCACAGCGGGAAATGCTTCAGGTATCAATGACGGTGCAGCTGCAGTACTGATTGCTTCAGAACAAGCAATTGAACAGTATCAGCTCAAAGCACGTGCCAAAATTATTGCTTCAACGGCAGTGGGTGTAGAACCACGCATCATGGGCTTTGCTCCAGCACCTGCCATTAAAAAGTTATTGAAACAAGCCAATCTGACATTAGAGCAGATGGATGTGATAGAGCTAAATGAAGCTTTTGCAGCACAGGCACTTGCTGTAACACGTGATCTTGGTTTAGCGGATGATACGACACAGGTGAATCCAAACGGTGGCGCAATTGCGATCGGTCATCCATTGGGTGCATCAGGTGCACGTTTGGTCACCACGGCATTAAATCAATTAGAGCAAACCGGTGGGACATATGCCCTATGTTCAATGTGTATTGGTGTCGGTCAAGGCATTGCTTTGATTATTCAGCGCGTTTAAAGCAGATTTAAGGATAGTGATCATGAGCCAGTTATATGCCAGCTTATTTTACCAAAACGAGGTGACTGAAATTTTCAGTGATCGCGCGTTGGTGTCTTACATGATTGAGGCTGAAGTGGCCTTGGCACAAGCTCAGGCTCAGGTCGGCGTCATTCCAGAATCTGCGGCAATTGCAATTTCCCAAGTTGCCCAGACTGCAATTGATCAGATTGATTTTGATGCTTTGGCTGTTGCCACAGGTTTGGCGGGAAATATCGCAATTCCTTTTGTGAAGCAATTGACTGCGATTGTGAAACAAAACGATGAAGAGGCTGCGCGTTATGTGCATTGGGGTGCAACCAGTCAGGACATTTTAGATACAGCTTGTATTTTGCAATGTCGTGCTGCGCTGCAACAGGTTGAGTCATTAATTCATCAATGTTATCGCACTGCATTGACCCAAGCTGAACAGTATCGCTCACAAGTGATGATTGGACGCACCTGGTTGCAGCAAGGTTTACCAATTACTTTGGGGCATAAATTGGCACGCTGGGCTTCGGCATTTCATCGTGATTTGGCCCGTATTGAAGCGATGAAAGCCCGTGTTTTTACTGTGCAATTAGGCGGTGCGGTCGGTTCACTGGCTTCCTTGCAGGCACAAGGTACAGCAGTGGTTCATGCTTATGCAGCCCAGTTGCAGCTTTCTGTACCAGCCTGTACCTGGCATGGTGAGCGGGATCGTATTGTTGAGATTGCGAGTGTTTTAGCCATGGTGACCGGCAGTTTGGGCAAAATGGCGCGTGACTGGTCGTTGATGATGCAAACAGAGATTGCTGAAATCTTTGAACCCACAGCGAAAGGGCGTGGAGGTTCATCGACCATGCCGCATAAACGTAATCCTGTCGCTGCGGCATCCGTTTTGGCGGCGGCCAATCGTGTGCCTGTGTTGATGTCGAGTTTGTACCAGAGCATGGTGCAAGAGCATGAGCGTAGTTTAGGTGGATGGCATGCAGAATGGCTGGCATTGCCTGAAATTTTCCAGCTTTGCGCAGGCGCTTTGGAGCGGACTTTGGACGTTTTACAAGGCATGCAAGTTAATGCTGAGAACATGCAACGCAACTTGGAATGTACCCAAGGCTTGATCATGGCGGAAGCCGTCATGATGGCTTTGGCACCGCATATGGGGCGCTTACAGGCCCATCATCTGGTAGAGGACGCGTGTAAAACAGCCGTTGAAAAAGGTATTCACTTAAAAGAGGTCATTTGCGAACTCGATCAAGTCAAAGCTTATTTTAGCGCAGCTCAGATTTCGGTAATTTTTGAACCAGCGTCCTATCTAGGCAATATTCAAGACCAGATTGATGCGGTTTTGCAGGAAGCAAAGGGAGAGGCAATGTGAATATCACAATGACCAATCGTCAAGACAAACACTTGGCTGTACAAGTGAGCGGACAAGAAGATGCACCTGTAATTGTATTTTCAAATTCATTGGGTACAGATAAAGGCATGTGGCAGCCACAAGTTGCTGCCTTCGAACAACAGTTCAAAGTAGTGACTTATGACACCCGTGGTCACGGTCAAAGCGATGTAATTGAGCAGACCACTGTACAAAATCTCGCAGAAGATGTGATTGATATTCTGAACGGCTTAAACATTGAAAAAGCGCATTTCTGCGGGATTTCAATGGGCGGCATGACCGCTTTGTGGCTTGGTATTCATCATGCAGATCGTTTTCATAGCATAACTGTGGCGAACTCGGCAGCTAAAATTTGGACTGCGGAAGGTTGGAATGCCCGTGCAGATGCCGTAACGGCCAATGGCTTAGCAGATTTGGTGGCGACTACACATGCGCGCTGGTTTAGCGAACAGTTTGATTATCAACATGATGCTTTGGCACAGCGCACCATTCAGTCTTTAGCCACTACGCCAGCGCTGGGA
The DNA here is from genome assembly GCF_004331155.1 of Acinetobacter terrestris. Classification (GTDB taxonomy): domain Bacteria; phylum Pseudomonadota; class Gammaproteobacteria; order Pseudomonadales; family Moraxellaceae; genus Acinetobacter; species Acinetobacter terrestris. The sequence goes on along the minus strand of NZ_SJNZ01000026.1, from coordinate 14,193 downwards.
TATGCAGAATCTTGTCGAGCATTGGCAAAAGCGGATTTGAGCACCGAAATTCAGCAGATTACAGTTCCGACTTTGATCATCGCTGGAGCATTTGACCCAGTCACTACAGTGGCCGATGGCATCTATATGCAACAACAGATTCAAAACAGTGAATTGACGGTGATAGATGCATCGCATCTTTCCAATATTGAGCAGCCCGAGCATTTTACTCAAACCCTCATTCAGTTTATTGTATTAATTCAATAGTTTAAGAATTTTTAAAAGGACTTTCAGCCCAAGGAGGCAGGTATGGCGTCTCAGGAATACGCTACTCAAAAAACGAGTATAGACGCACAAGCACTGATTAATGATGCACCGATTAGCAAGTATCAGTGGTTGATTGCAATTGTATGTTTTCTCATTGTTTTTGTTGACGGTATTGATACTGCGGCAATGGGTTTTATTGCTCCAGCCTTGGCACAAGACTGGGGGATTGACCGCTCGCAACTGGGTCCAGTCATGAGTGCGGCCTTAGGCGGCATGATTATTGGTGCTTTGGTGTCTGGTCCGACGGCTGACCGCTTTGGACGCAAGATTGTTTTAAGTGTATCGATGCTAATTTTTGGTGGTTTTACTCTTGCATCCGCCTATGCAACTGACCTGAATACCCTGGTGGTACTGCGCTTTTTAACCGGTATTGGTTTGGGTGCAGCGATGCCAAATGCGACTACGCTATTTTCTGAATATTGCCCACAGCGCTCTCGCTCGTTACTCGTGACTTGTATGTTCTGTGGATACAACTTGGGTATGGCAACAGGCGGTTTCATCAGCAGTTGGTTGATCCCAACTTTTGGTTGGCACAGCTTATTTTTATTGGGCGGTTGGTTACCACTGATCTTGATGATTTTGGTTATTTTCTTCCTGCCAGAATCATATCGTTTCTTGATTGTGAAAGGTCGTGACAGCGAAAAAGTCCGCAAAATTCTGACTCGTATTGCACCTGAAAAAATACAAGGTGTCACTGAGTTTCATGTACCCGAAGAAAAAACGGAAGGTGCAGAGAAGAAAGGCGTGTTGGGCATGCTGTTCTCTCAGAAATATGTCAAAGGTACGGTTTTATTGTGGCTGACCTATTTCATGGGTTTGGTGATGATTTATCTGCTCACCAGTTGGTTACCAACCTTAATGCGTGAAACTGGCGCAAGCATGGAACGTGCTGCATTTATCGGTGGTTTGTTCCAGTTTGGTGGTGTACTCAGTGCTTTATTTATTGGCTGGGCAATGGACCGTTTCAACCCGAACCGCATTATTGCAGGCTTCTACTTTGTCGCTGGGATCTTTGCTTTTGCCGTAGGGCAGAGCCTAGCTAACCCGACATTACTTGCCATTTTAGTGCTTTGCGCAGGTGTTGCCATAAATGGTGCACAGTCGGCTATGCCAGCATTGAGTGCTCGTTTTTATCCAACCCAATGCCGTGCAACAGGCGTGGCGTGGATGTCCGGGATTGGCCGTTTCGGTGCGGTATTTGGGGCTTGGATTGGCGCAGTTTTACTGGGGAATGACTGGTCATTTACTGCCATTTTAAGCCTGCTGTTAATTCCTGCAACGGCAGCAGCAGTCGCTATTTTTGTTAAATCACTGGTTGCACATACCGATGCGACTTAATTGAGATTTCTTCCATGAATGATGAACAACGTTATAAACAAGGAATCGCCGTACGCACCGAAGTGCTGGGTGAAAAGCATGTCGGTCGTTCAATTGAGAACTTGAATGATTTCAATGCCGACTTTCAAAATTTTATTAGTCGTTTTGCCTGGGGCGAAGTCTGGTCTAGACCAGGCATGCCACGCCACACCCGTAGCTTAGTCACCATTGCCGTGTTATTGGCACTGGGCCGTGAAGACGAACTGCGTATGCATTTACGTGCTTGTTTTAATAATGGCGTGACCAAGGATGACTTAAAAGAATTGATTTTGCATTGTTCGCTGTATGCCGGTTTACCCGCAGCCAATGCAGCTATGCACATGGCAGAAGAGGTTTTTGCAGATTTGGGCATTGCCCCGCAAAAACTGAGTGAACAGCAGCTCAGCCAAGAACAAACGAATCAAGAGTAATGGAACAAGATTAAGAGGGACGTCACATGTCACAACTTATTTTAGGTGCTTATGCACAACGCAATACCGAAGATCATCCGCCAGCATATGCACCCGGCTATAAAACCAGTGTATTACGCTCGCCAAAAAATGCCTTGATCTCAATTGCAGAAACTTTAACAGAAGTGACTTCACCGCAGTTTAGTGCGGAGCAGTTGGGGCCTAAAGATAATGATTTGATTTTGAACTATGCCAAAGAAGGTTTACCGGTCGGCGAGCGCATTATTGTGCATGGTTATGTGCGTGACCAGTTTGGTCGTCCGGTCAAAAATGCCTTGCTCGAAGTGTGGCAAGCCAATGCTTCAGGTCGTTACCGCCATCCAAATGACCAGTTTATTGGTGCAATGGACCCGAACTTTGGTGGCTGTGGCCGCATGATGACCGATGCCAACGGCTATTTTGTGTTCCGTACCATTAAGCCGGGTCCATACCCTTGGCGTAACCGCATTAATGAATGGCGTCCTGCGCATATCCATTTTTCTTTGCTTGCCGATGGTTGGGCGCAGCGTCTTATTTCACAGTTCTATTTTGAAGGCGATACGCTGATTGATTCGTGTCCGATTATTAAAACCATTCCTTCGGAACAACAACGTCGCGCGCTGATTGCCCTTGAAGACAAGAGCAACTTCATTGAAGCAGACAGCCGTTGTTACCGCTTTGACATCACTTTACGTGGTCGTCGTGCGACTTATTTCGAAAATGATTTGACTTAATTCAGGGAGAACAACATGAACCATTGGAATTTTCAGGAATTGCATGAAACGCCATCTCAAACAGGTGGACCTTATGTACACATTGGTTTGTTGCCACAACAAGCCAACATCGAAGTGTTTGAAAACAATTTTAATAATCAGTTAGTTCAAGAAACAACTTTAGGCGAACGTATTCGCTTAGAAGGTCAAGTGTTTGATGGTCTGGGTTTGCCGTTACGCGATGTGTTAATTGAAATCTGGCAGGCCGATGCCAACGGTGTCTATCCAAGTGCGGCCGATATTCAGGGCAAAGCAGTCGATCCCAATTTCCTCGGTTGGGGCCGTACAGGGGCTGACTTCGAAACTGGTTTTTGGAGTTTCAATACCATTAAACCGGGTGCGGTTCCGGGACGTAAAGGGACAACTCAAGCCCCGCATATTGCACTGATTATCTTTGCACGTGGTATCAACATCGGTTTGAACACCCGCGTCTATTTTGAAGATGAAGCCGAAGCCAATGCACAAGACCCAGTGCTGAAAGGTATTGAGTGGGCACCTCGTCGTCAGACGCTCATTGCCAAGCGTGAAGAACGTGATGGTGAAGTGGTGTATCGCTTTGATATTCGTGTGCAAGGCGAAGACGAAACAGTTTTCTTAGACATCTAATTGTCGGAATTGGCAAGAGCAGCTAGTCCATTATTGCTCTTGTTGAAATGATTCAAGTTTAGGCGTGGTGATGGCATGACCCATTTCATCCATCCTACGTATATTTGCTGCTGACGACAGAAGTCAGGCAATAAGTTTATAAATACAAGGAAATGTAATGATTAAGATTAAAAAAATTGCGATGCAACTTTGCTTAAGCAGTGCTGTTTTAGCGGAAATGCCAGCATTTGCAGCAGAAGCGGTTCAATCAAGTGCGCGACATTATGTGGTGAAAAATCTCAATATTGGTGATTTACCTGTCAAAACCATTGTACCGATTACCGCAAAAACAGCAGAGCAGGCGATTGCCCAAGCGCAAGTGATTGCCAGCAACCCAAACGCAGATGTGGCTGAGTTTCGCATCGACTTACTGGAGTTTTCTGCCGAGAGTAAAAAAGTGATTGCACTGGGTCAGCAGCTGAATCAAATTTTAAAAGACAAACCGTTGATTGCCACCATTCGTACCCATAACGAAGGTGGAAAAATGACGGTGTCCGACCAAGACTATGAAAAGATTTATCATGAATATTTGAAAAAGCCATTTATGCAATTGCTGGATATCGAAATGTTCCGCAATGCTGGAAGTGTAGCGAAATTAACCAAGTTGGCGCATGACAAGAAAGTGTTGGTGATCATGTCGAATCATGATTTTGCCAAAACACCTGAGCAACAGGACATAGAAAACCGCCTACTGAAACAAGATCAGATGGGGGCAGATATTCTTAAAATTGCGGTGATGCCCAAGTCAAAACAAGATGTCTTTACCCTCATGAATGCCACGCTGGCCGTCAGTCAAAAAAGTCAAAAACCACTGCTGACTATGTCGATGGGACAGTTGGGTACAATTTCGCGTGTCGCGACTGCCAATATGGGCGGCAGTTTGAGTTTCGGCATGATTGGGGAAGCCTCTGCGCCGGGTCAAATTGATGTAACCCAACTCAAACAGTTGCTGAAAACAGTACAACCGACCCCTTAATGCACTGTGTTATTGATCTTCAAGTATAGAAAAGGATTTTAAATATGAAACCATCAACCTTACGTTTAACCACATTAGTTTTGAGTTTAGCGGCATCAGGTTTTGCCAGTGCAGAAACATATATTGTGGATCGCTATCAAGACGATAGTACAAATGGTTCACTGCGTTGGGCGATTGAACAATCCAATAGCAATGCGATGCAAGAAAATGAAATTCAAATCCAGGCTGTGGGTAAAGCACCCTATGCGATTAAACTGAATCAACCTTTACCGCCGATTAAGTCCTCAGTGAAGATCATTGGGGCGCAATGGGACAAAACGGGCGAGTTTATTGCGATTGATGGTTCAAACTATATTAAAGGCGAGGGGGCTAAAGCATGTCCGGGGGCAAACCCTGAACAGTATGGCACCAATGTCCGTACCACGACTTTACCTGGTCTCGTTTTGCAAGATGTGAATGGTGTGACTTTAAAAGGACTCGATATTCGTCGTTTCTGTATTGGCGTTTTGGTGAACCGTTCAAGCAATAACTTGATTCAACATAACCGCATTAGTAATAACTATGGTGGTTCGGGCGTAATGCTGACCGGTGATGATGGCAAGGGCAATCCGACCTCAACCACCACCAATAATAATAAAGTTCTGAACAATCTGTTTGTGGATAACGGTGATGGTCTTGAGCTCACCCGTGGTGCAGCATTTAACCTTGTGGCCAACAACCTGTTTACTTCAACTAAAGCCAATCCAGAACCGTCGCAAGGTATCGAAATCTTGTGGGGCAATGACAATGCTGTAGTAGGAAACAAATTTGAAAACTACTCTGATGGTTTACAAATCAATTGGGGCAAGCGCAATTACATCGCCTATAACGAACTGACCAATAACTCGATTGGTTTTAACCTTACGGGTGATGGCAACATTTTTGACAGCAACAAAGTTCATGGTAACCGTTTAGGAATAGCCATTCGTTCAGAAAAAGATGCCAATGCACGTACGACTTTGACCAAAAATTTAATTTGGAATAACGCTAAAGATATTAAACGCTGTGAAGCGGGCGGTTCATGTGTACCCAATCAGCGTTTAGGGGCAATTGTGTTTTCCGTGCCTGCGCTTGAACATGCAGATTTTGTCGGTTCTCGTGGTGGTGGCGTAGTGATTGAAGATGCCAAATTGCAAAAAACCTGCACTCAACCAAACCAGCAAGGCTGTAATGCCATGCCAAACCAAAACATCCAAGCGCCACGTTTAAGCTATAGCAAAGGCCAAGTCATGGCTCAAGTCCAGGCACAACCAAACCAGCGTTATCAGGTTGAGTTCTTTGCCAACCATCAGGCGAATGGTCAAGAAGCTGAGCAGTATTTAGGTACGCAAGTTGTAACGACCAATGCACAAGGTAAAGCTCAGGCGATTTTGAAGGCAGCCAGTGGTATTGCCAATGTGACTGCCACTGTCACAGACCATTTGGGCGCGACCTCTGAATTGAGTTCAGCCGTTCGAGTGAAGTGATAAAAACTGCATGGGAAGCTCACATTTAGAGCTTTCCTCACAAAAAAGGATGTTTGGTTATGCAAGAACAGTTATTAAAACCACCTATTTTAAAACTTGTCACATTGTCATTGGCATTATTAGGTTGCCAATTGGCTTCAGCCAATGAATTTTATTCGGCAGATCGTCAATGGTTATTCGGTGATTGGAACGGTGAACGGAAGCAACTGGAAGATCAAGGTTATAAATTTACTGCTTCGATTATGAGCCAGTCAGCCACTAATCTGGCTGGCGGTTATAACGAAGACAAAAGTTTTGACAATGCTGCACAGTTGACCTTAGGTGCCAATTTTGATTTAAACAAAATTACAGGTTGGGAAAATACCACAGCAGGCTTAATGATTACCAAGCGAGATGGTAACGCCTTAACGCTTGAACGCATTAAAGATCCACGTGCCAGCACTTTGGGTAACAGCCAGGAAATTTATGGTCGTGGCAAAATCTGGCGCTTAACCCAAGCATGGATCAAAACAGGATTTGATGACAACCGTGTCCAGTTCAAGATTGGTCGGATGGGCATGTCCGATGACTTTAACAGCTCACAATGTGAATTTCAGAACTTACTATTGTGTGGTGGACAGCTTGGAAAATCCATCGGTTCGATTTGGTATAACTGGCCTGTCGGCTTATGGGGAACAAACCTCAAATATCAATTTGCACCGGATTGGTCGCTAGGTGTAGGGGTCTATGAAGTCAATCCAGACAATGTCAAAACAGACTCGGATCGTGATGGCTTTAACCTCGATATGGACAATGTTGAAGGAGCCACGATTCCGGTTGAACTGGCATGGAAGCCTAAACTTGCCACATTTAACGCTTTACCGGGCGAATATAAAGTAGGTGCATTGTATTCCACAGCAGAAGCTAATGATGTGGGTACATCAGGAGAAATCCATGATGGCAAATATAGTTTCTGGTTGAATGCTCAACAACAACTGACCCAACGCGGGTCTGATTCTAAACGTGGTTTATATATTAGTTTTAATGGGGTCATCAATGACCGAGACACGACCGCTGTAGAAAGCACACAACAGCTGGCACTTTGGTATAAAGGCCCTTTTGACAGTCGCCCCAATGATTCGATTGGCTTGGGTTTAGCCAATTATGTCGTGAATGATCGTGCGACAGACAAGCAAATCGCCACCAACGAAGGGCGTGGTTATTACAGTTACGATGCTGTTGCGAGTGACTATGTCCCGATTCAACGTGATGAACTTAATGTAGAACTCAATTACACCTACCAATGGTCGCCTGCGGTGATGCTCAGACCCAACCTGCAATATATCTACCAACCTTCTGGCGTGAAGGAGGTTGATGATGCTTGGGTGGCTGGACTTAGCGTCAAGGTGAATTTTTAATCGTATATAAAGTGAAAAGAGTGTTTAAATTTTAGGCAATGCGGTCGCCAGATTTAAACACTCTTTTTCGTTGCTGAAGCAATTCAATTGCGAAGGCTCAAAAGTTTAGATGTGATGTGAATGATCCTCAGAATGCAGCAGAAGTGATCATTCAAAACACAGCATTTGGAGTAAAAAGTATGTCCGAAGCGCAATCTCAACCCATATTTAAAATATGGTGTTTTATATTAGGTTTGGCTTTATTGCTAACCGGCCTATTTTATTTAATGGGTGGCGTGAAGCTCATTAGTTTAGGCGGCTCTTGGTACTTCTTTATTGCAGGCTTATTGATCATCGTTTCATCGATTTTCATTTTTAGAAAAAAAGCCCTTGGGGTTGGATTATTCAGTTTAGTCTTTGTAGGCACTGTCATTTGGGCATTGATTGATACTGGCCTGGAATTTTGGCCACTGCATTCACGTTTAATGTTCCCAGCAGGTTTATTTGCTGCCGTGTTATTCACCTTGCCCTCTATTCGTAAATATCAGCAACAAATTGCAATGTCTGCACCTGCTTATGTTGTAGGTGGACTGACTGTCCTAGGCATGTTGGGTGGTATGTACGGTATGTTTATTCCACATCCAACAGTGGAGGCTTCTGGTCAGGAATTACCGCTTGTACCAGTGACACCAAATAAACAACAGGTCAATTGGGATCACTATGGTGGTGATACAGGTGGTAGCCGTTTTGCCGCACTTGATCAAATTAACCGTAATAACGTATCTAAACTCAAGGAAGCTTGGCGTTTCCGGACGGGAGATATGACCACAGGTTCGGGTAATGGTGCAGAAGATCAAATGACGCCATTGCAGGTCGGTAATAAAGTCTTTTTATGTACCCCGCATAACAACATGATTGCTCTGGATGCAGACTCAGGTAAACAAATATGGAAAGCCGAAGTTAACTCTAAAGCCGATGCTTGGGAGCGATGCCGTGGCGTTGCTTATTTCGATTCGACGCAAGCCTTGGTACAGCCAACATTGGCCGGTGCAAACGCAGTCACTGCTGTGGCAACCAATACCGCATGTCCACGTCGTGTTTATACCAACACACCTGATGGTCGTTTAATTGCAGTCAATGCCGATACAGGGGAGCGTTGTAAAGACTTCGGTGTCGATGGGACGGTGAATTTGCTTGAAGGCTTAGGTGACGGCACCAAAGCACCGCGTTTTGAAGTCACTTCAGCACCAACCATTGCAGGTACGTCAATCGTCATTGGCAGCCGTATTGCCGATAACGTAGGTGCAGACATGCCAGGTGGTGTAATTCGTGCATACGATGTTATTACAGGTCAGTTGCGTTGGGCCTTCGATCCACGTAATGCAAATCCGAACTATGTACTTAAACCGGGTGAAACCTATAAGCGTAGTTCAGCCAACTCATGGGCTGCAATGTCTTATGACCCACAAATGAATACCGTGTTTTTACCGATGGGAAGTTCTTCGGTCGACCTTTGGGGAGCAAACCGTCAGCCATTGGATCATAAATACAATACTTCGGTATTGGCACTAGATGCGACTACAGGTAAAGAAAAGTGGGTCTATCAGACAGTACATAATGATTTATGGGATTTTGATTTACCGATGCAACCAAGTTTGGTGGATTTCCCACTGAAAGATGGTTCGACTAAGCCCGCCGTTGTGATTGGCACCAAGTCAGGTCAGTTCTTTGTACTAGACCGTCTTACTGGTAAACCTTTGACCAAAGTCATTGAGCAACCTGTAAAAGCTGCTGATATTCCTGATGAGCAATACAGCGCAACTCAGCCACGTTCAGTTGAAATGCCGCAGATTGGTAATCAAACTTTGACCGAATCGGACATGTGGGGCGCAACACCATTTGATCAGTTGATGTGTCGTATTAATTTTAAATCGATGCGTTATGAAGGCCTCTTTACTGCACCAGGGACTGATGTTTCATTGAGCTTCCCAGGTTCACTGGGCGGTATGAACTGGGGTTCAATTGCATTTGACCCAACTCATCGTTATATGTTTGTGAATGACATGCGTCTAGGACTTTGGATTCAGTTAATTAAGCAAACGCCTGAAGATTTGGCCATTCAAGCCAATGGCGGTGAGAAAGTGAATACAGGTATGGGTGCTGTGCCAATGAAAGATACGCCATACAAAGTAAACAAAAACCGTTTCTGGTCAGCGTTAAGTATTCCTTGTCAAAAACCACCTTTTGGTACCATGACCGCAATTGATATGAAAACTCGTCAAATTGCATGGCAGGTTCCTTTGGGTACAGTCAAAGATACAGGTCCAATGGGTATTAAAATGGGCTTGAAAGTACCGATTGGTATGCCAACTATTGGTGGTCCAATGGCAACACAGGGTGGTTTAGTGTTCTTTGCAGCAACGCAGGATTATTACTTACGTGCATTTAACTCTTCAAATGGTGAAGAGCTATGGAAAGCGCGTTTACCTGTGGGTAGCCAAGGTACACCAATCAGCTATATTTCACCAAAAACAGGCAAGCAATATGTGGTTATTTCCGCAGGTGGGGCACGTCAATCGCCTGATCATGGAGATTATGTGATTGCATATAGTTTAGCTGATTAAAACATTTTATCGTATGGGGAACCTGTTGAGAGGCTAGGTTTCCCATTTTTTGATAATAACAAGCAAGGAAGTATTTGATCCTAGACAGTATTGTGGACAACCGATCCCTCTAAATTCTTAAAATATTTCTGTTCAAAAGCTTCTGGGCTTAACCAACCATTTGCAGAATGCCTTCTGACCCGATTGTAATAAATCTCAATATAGTCAAACAAGACAGCATTCGCCTCTTTTCGAGTGGCAAACACACTGTCATGTACCACATGACCTTTCAATGTATGAAAAAAGCTTTCGGTCACTGCATTATCCCAACAGTTCCCTCTGCGTGACATGCTTTGAATACAGTTATTCGTTAATAATAGCGTTCTAAAATCACGACTACAGTACTGTGAGCCTGAGAAGCACTGCTTCGCAAGTGAATGTACCATGACACCCGTTGGATACCCCTGACGAGCCATTGCATAATGAAACGCATCACACACCAATTGACAGTCTATTCGATGGCTGGTTTGCCACCCCACAATACGACGACTAAATAGATCCATCATCACACATAAATACAGCCAACCTTGCTTGGTACGGATATAGGTAATATCCGTTGTCCAAACCTTGTTAGGCTGAATGACTGTAAATTGACGCTCTAACAGATTGGGTGCTGTAGGCAAACGATGGTTTGAATCAGTCGTATGCTTGTATTTACGCGCAATCCTGCTGCGTAAACCCAGCTTTTTCAGCATTCTTCCAACAGTGCGTTCACTCATGCTGTAACCTAAATCATGCATGTCATGTACCAATGAAGGTGCACCCAATCGTGCATGATGCTGCCAATATACGGCTTTTAAATCATTATATTTCTGCGCTGTATTGGCCTGGCGTTTTCGCCAGGCATAATAGCCTGAAGTGCTGACACCCAGGCATTTACAGACAGAAGATACAGTGACTCTATTCACAGCTAGATCTTAAATTACCGTGTACTTTTCTTGGCATGATCTGTCAGAAAGTACACATGCGCTTTTTTTAAGATGTCATTGGCTTCCCTGAGCTGTTTGACTTATTTCTCTAATTCCAAGATCCGCTGTTGTTCTGGTGAAAGTTGACGTTTGCTTGAACCTGCTGGATGGGTTTCACGAATCCATTTATCTAATGTTGCATAACCCACACCTAATTTCTGGGCGACTGCAGCTACAGACTCGTGTGAGTTTGAAAGTGCATAATCAATTGCTTGCTGTTTAAATTCAGGACTAAAACGTTTGGCCATTTCCTTGCATAGCAGTGCTACTCACTCCAAAGTTAACGTTACGTTATCTTTAGAGGGAAGTGCTGTCCATTATTTTGGCTAGGATCAAGTTCTAATACGAAATAAAATAGCTTCAATGAAATTTCTTAAATTTGATTTGAGATAAATATTAAAGTGACGGAAAATGGAAAGTAACTTAGACCAGTGTTGATCCTTCAGCATTGTACGAGGCATAGCGAGAGTAGAATTAGGTTTGGCGATTTGATTTTACTATCTCGCTATTTTTTATACAGTAAATGTCAACAGACCCTAATAAAATATTTATAATTAATTTACTAAAATATTTTTTAAAAAGATATGTAGGTTGTAGAGTGATGACTAGTAAGAAAAATAAATTTATAGATGATAATTACATATATTTATATAAACATGTTGATGCTTCGGATGGTTCATTATGTATTTTATCAGAAGGAACACTAAAATTTAATAAACCTGAAAATTTTAATGATCCTTTTGATTGCTTCTTTAGTTTAGATCAAAGCTTTTATCCAAAAGCTTCTGAGTTAAAGAAATTAGATGTTAATTATGCGAATTTACCTGCAGCAAAAAGAATTTTACATGTTCAAAAAGTAAGAAATAAGCTAAGCAGTAATCCAAATATATTACCAATAATTACAGATATTCAAAATAAAGCTTTCATTTGTTGTTTAAACCAAAATCCTTTAAGCCATCTCATGTGGTCTCATTATGCACAATTTCACCAAGGTTTCATGATTGAATTTAAAATTCCATATAACAAATTTGATGTGTTAAAAAAATTCAATTTTGTGCCAACTGCTGTTGAATATACTGAAAATTTCCCAGTATTAGATAGGAGTGATTTAAAAAATGATGACACAATGACTAAAGTTTTTTTAAAAAAGTCAGAAGAATGGAGTTACGAAAAAGAATATAGGGTAGTTAGGTATGGGCAATATGAGAGTTTATTTCAAAATTATCCACGAGATATAGTTCTGTCTTCTGTGATAAGTGGTCTAAAGACCAATGATGAATTTTATAAAAAACTACAAAATATTCTTTCTCAGATTTTTAACCAAACTGGTAATGTAATTCAATTATATAAAGCAGAAAAAATATTAGGAAAATATGAAATAACTGTTCCTAATCATCCTCGGTTAGATATTTTGAAAACACCTAAAAAAAGCAAAAACAATCCTTTCAAAAGTACTACTTAAAATAGGATTTCATTTTGGCGCATAAATTGCTTATCGCTGTTATAGAAAATTGACAAATTGATATAACACATTAGGGATTTAACGTGACCACGACTTATTTACGCGGCCAAGAACTGATTGATGACATTCGCAGCGCGCCCTATTCACGTGACCTGATTGGCTACCACGGCGAACCTCCCAAAGTCGAGTGGCCAAATGGGGCACGTGTTGCAGTTCAATTTGTACTGAACTATGAAGAAGGTGGGGAAAACCACGTTGAACATGGTGATGCAGGTTCGGAACAGTTTTTATCTGACATCATCGGGGCAGCAAGCTTTCCAGACAAACACATGTCCATGGATTCGATGTACGAATACGGTTCACGTGCTGGCTTTTGGCGCATTCATAATGAGTTTCAAAAACGAAATTTACCCATGACCATTTTTGGTGTGGGCATGGCATTAGTGCGCAATCCCTATATTGTCGAAGCGATTAAAGAAGCCAATTACGATGTGGTTTCACATGGACAGCGCTGGCTGCATTATCAGAACATGCCGATTGAGCTTGAACGCCAATATATGGATCAGGCGATTAGCATATTGGAAACCTTGTTTGGTAAAGCACCAATCGGCTGGTATACCGGTCGCGACAGTCCAAACACCCGTCAGTTACTGGCTGAATTTCCGCAGATTCAATATGACTGTGATAACTATGCAGATGACTTGCCATTTTGGAGCACATTGACCAATCAGGCAGGTGAAACACGCCCGCATTTGATCATTCCATATACTTTAGATAACAATGACATGAAATTTACTTCACCGGGCGGCTTTAACAGTGGGGAACAGTTCTATCAATATTTAAAAGATGCCTTTGATGTGCTCTATGCCGAAGGGGGAACTGCACCGAAAATGCTGTCGATTGGCATGCATTGCCGTATTTTAGGGCGACCGGGACGTTTCAAAGCGCTACAAAAGTTCCTCGACTATATTCAAAGTCATGACAAGATCTGGATTTGCCGACGTGGGGATATTGCCGAACACTGGTATAAACACCACGCGCCGTAATTGTATGAGAGCAATAAAGTATCATACTGAGTAATAGTGTTTAATATTCTATTATCCATAACTTTTTTAATTCTACAAAAAAACCACTTTGCAGTGGTTTTTTAAATTAATTTGATATATCTATTTGATATCAAATATAAGATTTTCTTTATCATATTTAGCAGAATATGCTACTACAGACTCAGAATGAAGTTTTTTATCTTTGTCCGTATAATTAATACTTATTGAATCCTCAGTATCTGAATACTGTATTTGATATTTATATGAAGCATTCGGTGCTAAATCACCAATAACATCTACTCTTTTTGATGTTTTATACTTAAAATTAACATTATAAACGGGACTATCAGTTTTGTTATTCACGGTGATAGTTCCATTATCTTTTTCCATAGGTGAGCAAGCCACTATAAATATACTCACCACACCTAATAAAATACCTTTATTAAAAGTCATAGACTGATGTGTGCTGAGAAAACAGGAGGTTTTAACTTGGTAAACTATAGACACTCATCAGGAGTTTACCATGAGCAAGAAACAGAAGACTTACACCGCAGAATTTAAAGTTGAAGCAATAAAATTGATTGAAGCCAATCAAGGCAATGTATCGGAAACAGCCAGACAACTTGGCATTTCAATGCAAACTCTTTCAAATTGGAATAATAAAGCAA
>NZ_SJNZ01000025.1 GCF_004331155.1 Acinetobacter terrestris | reverse complement strand
CCCAAAGTATGTCACGTAAGGGGAATTGTTTAGATAATGCTGCTATGGAGAGCTTCTTTGGAATACTTAAATCTGAATGTTTCTATGGAGAAGAATTTAAATCAGTTGATGAATTGGAGCAAAAAGTGAAAGAATATATTCACTATTACAATCATGAAAGAATCAAGGTTAAATTGAAAGGACTGACCCCTGTAGAATACAGAAATCAGTCCTTAGAAATTGCCTAACTTACTGTCTAACTTTTGGGGGTCAGATCAGGATGTCGGGGTTTTTTTATTATTATAATAATGGGTTGTATTGATGAAATTATGGATAGGCTCTGAGCTAAGTAAAGCAGTTTTAACTGAAGAGCAAATTCTACAGGAATGTAAAGCACGTAATGCAGTTGTTGATACCTTAAACCTGAGGCTAAATGATAAATTTTATAATATTCCCTTAAATAGTTGGGATTGTATAATCATTATAATGGGTGAAGATAGTTTTGAAGAACGTATCTATTATTCTATTAAACGCCAAAATATGGATTTTCGCTTAAGAATAGATCCTACGACCTTTAAGGCCACAGACGACTTAGGACGAAAGAAACTTATTTTTTCTATGCTTTTAAGGAGTATAAATTTATTAAAAATTAAGTTTGAAAAAGTTCGCCCAAAACTTAATTCAAAAGTTTTTGAAGAGCTAGAAAGACTTAAAGAGGATGTACTAAATATTGCAAAAGAAGAAAGTTGGATTTAGCATTTAATTTGAATAAAAATATAAATTTTTTGAGCACTCATTTAATATAAAAATACTTTTTAATATTTAAATATCTGTTTTGACTCATTAACTCTTAAAATGAAAAAACTCAAATATTTAGAAATATTAAAAACAAAAATGCCGGCATTGAGCCAGCATTTTGAGAGAAGCTAAATATTTAGCCTGCAATAACACCACCATCCTTGCGAGTGATGACCACCGTTGCAGAGCGTGGTCGAGAAGTGGCAGATGAGTTAGTCTGTGAAGCTGGCCAATGACTGGTTGGTTTGTTGTAGGCCGGGGAATCTTCCCCAGGATGCTGTACATTAATGAAAATAGCTTTATAGTCCGGTGTCATGGTTACACCTGTAATCTCACAGTCTTTCGGACCTGTCAGGAAACGACGTAAAGTCTGATCTGTGACTTGAGCACCAACAATAGTTTCCTGCCCTGAAGAGGTGGTTGCTCGAGTACCATCTCCAACCTTACCAGGAAGTGCAGCCAGCATCATACAATTGGTTGTATCTGTATAAGCACCATCATCAGTCTGAATCCAGAGTACTCCGCGGGGATCAAACCACATTCCATCTGGCGAAGACAGGTCATTATTATCATTTAAACCCGACAGGTTGATGTTCTGTGCCATTTTGGCTTCAGCACCAAACAGATAAATATCCCATTTGAACGTTATAGCTGTAGTCGTATCTGCATCTTCATGTAAACGGATAATATGACCATTCACATTACCTTTGCCACCTTCCGGATCGTTATAGTTACGTGGATTCGCAGCATCTAGCGCATGCGTGGTACCGCGGTTAGAGTTATTGGTCAGGGTAACATAGACTTCTCCATTCTCAGGATTGACCGCAACCCATTCCGGACGGTCCATTTTAGTCGCGCCTACGCTATCTGCTGCTAGACGAGCAAAGGTCACGACATCTGCCTGAGAACCAAAAGGATAGGCACTGTTCAACTCATTTAAACCGTTGCTACCATAACTCAGCTCAATCCATTGACCGCTCCCGTCTGCATTGAATTTGGCGGCATAAAGCTTGCCATGATCCATGTATTTATCTCCGGCTGCATAGCCCCTATTACGGTCTTTTTCGCTCCATTTGTAGTCAGAGACAAACTTATAAATATATTCTCCACGCGAGTCATCACCCATATAGAAAGCGAGATTATCGTCTTCACGCGCCCGACTGGCACGGCAATCCTCATGGGCAAAGCGACCTAAAGCCGTTCGTTTAACCGGATTTTGCCGGCTATCAACAGGATCAATTTCTACAATCCAACCGAAAGTATTCGGACCATTCCGGTAATCCTGACTTGCATCATCGGCAGTGACATCTGCACTCCAGCGATCATAAAGATCCTGAGGTTCAATTGTACCTACTGCAGATTCCCAACCATAACGCGAGCTTGCACCTGCTTTTAAGCCATAGCGTTCCAGAGCAAGCTTTTCTTGCGGCACGCGATTAGCATCATCAGTTTTGCTACGAACAAAATAACCAATAAAGTTTTCTTCAGTGGTGAGATAGGTACCCCATGGGGTATAGCCGTTGCCACAGTTGTTATGCGTGCCACGGGTTAATTTTCCACCCGGTGAAAAACGTGTAGATAGAAGGGCAGACCCACTCGCAGGACCTGAAATGCTCATGACAGTTGAAGCGGTAATACGGCGGTTATAAATTGAATTTTTGACAATTTCTACTTTTTGATTGGAATTATCTTTTTTGATATGAACGATTGAAACACCATGCGCATTGGTCTCACGAATGACTTCATCTTCAGGGCGACGACCATCGACTTTTGTTGGACCTTGAGGATGTAAAAAAGTTGGATTGATATATTCGTGGTTCATGACCAGCAGACCGTGCTCAGACACAGTCGGGTCATAGCGGCCAGTAGCGATGTTCAAGCCAAAAAAACTCATTCCATCATGGCAGTCACCGGAACGAAACTGAAAGCTTGGTCCGTTCGGGATATTGTTATCATCCCAGTCCGGATAGGCAGGGTTAATTGAATCTCCAAGTGCATACAGGACATTGGCTTCATAACCGTCTGGCACAGTAACGATGTCATTTAAGTTTTTGGCCACTGGCGTGAAGTTGAGTTGCTCTGGTTTTGTATTGGGATCAATAGCAGGCGGGTTTGGTGCAGTCTCGGTTGGCGGTATAGTAGAATCATTATCGTTGTCCCCACATCCAGTCAAAGAAGAGGCGAGAGCCAATGCTGCAGCCCCACTTGCAGTTTTGGCAATCAAGTCACGACGCGATATGGATTGTTCTAAAATATCCCGAAAGTGATGATTGTCTGAAGTATTATTGTCCAATTCCTGATTTTCATCATAAGGTAGGTAATCTGTCATTGTTTTAATCCCACAACTAAGGTTTGATTGTTTTAAAGTCAGGAATAAATTAGCGTTTAAATATGACAGTCAGATGAAGCTAATACTGCATATTTATTAAATATAACATTGATTTATATACTAAAAATAAAAGCAGCTAAAGCTGCTTAGAGAGTATTTTTTTTATTTTGTGTTCTTTTTATTATTATTCAGTTATGTCTAGACATCACTTTTCTATCCATTTGCCTGCCGCCAAACCTAATTCAAATAACAACCACATTGGCACAGCGAGCATAATCATGGATAAGGCATCGGGTGGTGTCACAAACATGGCAACAAAAAAGCAACCCACCACAATAAACCGCCTTTTTTCCACCAAAGTCTGTGTACTGACAATACCAATCAGAATGAGTAATAACGTGATAATAGGAATTTCAAACGTAAATCCAAACACTAAAAACAGTTTTAAACAAAAGGCCAGATAACTATTGATATCGGTCATCGGCGCGACAGTCTCAGGGGATACGCTGATAAAAAAATGAAGGATAGAAGGTAAAGCGATTAAATAGGCAAAAGCAATACCAGAATAAAAAAGGACAATACTGCTGATGAATAGGGGTAAAGCCAGACTTTTTTCTTTTGCATATAATGCCGGCCTAATAAAAACCCAAAGTTGATACAAGATAAAAGGCATTGCAATGAGTAAAGCAATAAAAAAGTTCAATTTAAACGGGGCCATGAAAGTCGCAGTCACATCTGTTGCAATCATGGTGGAACTTTCCGGTAACTGAGCACGTAAAGGTTCCGATAACAGCTGATAAGTTTGGGTCGCAAAAGGCAATAAACATAAGAATAGCCCCAAAAGTACACCCACGATTTTAAAAAGATGCTTACGCAGAATCACTAAGTGTCTGGTAATTGGCATTTCTTCTAACTGAATTTTTTGTGTATTGTTACTGGTTTGAGTTGAAGGCAAAATACTCATACGGCCACCTTTATATCAGAATAATTTTTTTCTTGTTTTATAGCTCTATTGAGCTGGGTTGGCGGTAGATGGACAGGAGAAACTGGCCCATTAATCAATTGATAAGTCAGCTCATGGTCCAATACATATTGTTCTGAATTTTTAATGATGGGCTGATTCAGTACATTAATATTGGCCATTTGTGCCTGCATTTTGGTCTCTAATTCCTGAATACGTTTCAGCTCGCTTTGCATTTGCTCACGTAGTTCCGACAGTCGCAATTCACGGTCAAGATCATTTTGTATATTGCTGGCGACCCTTTTGAGTTTGGCCGACCATTTACCTATAAACCGTACCGCTTCAGGTAACTTATCCGGTCCAAGAACCAGCAAGGCAGTTACCCCAAAGACCAGCAGCTCAGTCATTCCAATATTGAGCATGGCAATACCTTAATTCTTGATTGAACTCTCGCTGGCTTTAACTTCCGCATCAATATTGCGAGGCTGTTGAAGTTGGGCGGTCTCGGCTTCTTCTTCTTCACGGACAGATTTCTTAAAGTCCTTGATTGCACCACCTACATCTTTTCCTAGATTTTTTAGTTTAGAAGTACCAAAAAGTAAGATCACTACAATCGCAAAAATTAGTACATGCCAGATCGATAACCCTGCCATATTTCGTCCTCATTCAATCTTTTAAATTTATAGGGTTATCTCAACACTAAAAAATGACAAAGCTATGACGACTTGATGTCAATTTAAAGACAAGAATGGAGAAGGGAAATTTACAATGAGGTACTAACAACCAGTACAAAGTTAGTACCGGATTGATTCTGTTAAGGTATTATTTTTAATTCATTCAATCAAATAGTTAGCCAGCTATATCTAGCTTAATAATTTAAGAAAACTTGCAATTAAAGCTCTCAGTCATTTATCTATATCAATGAATTTATTATCATTTGTTATGTGTTTAACTTATGTTCACCTAAAGTCTAGTTCATAATTTTTTTTAATAAATAATTAATATTAATATTAAATAGTTATCTTAATAAAATCCGCAATTTTACTTGTGCAAGTTTATGAACCTACTATGCAAATTTAAATCAACATGCTTAAAATCACATTTTAATATCGTTATTGTCGATGGTGGTCAGGCTGGGCTTTCAGTGAGCCATTATTTCAAACTGGCCAATTCAAACACAATAAAGATCTTTAGATGAACAATTTCTATCTGCTACACAATAAAACCTTATTCAATAAAACTTTAGAGTTGAAGCAACAAATCAAATTTAAATCAGATTTGAAAAATAATTACGGTAGGTGCTGTCCTGTGGTAATAATTCTAATAAACGCTGTACCGCATCAATACGATCATGTGTTTGCCCAATAATTCGTAATAATTGATCGATATCCTTTATTTGATAGATCAACTGGCTTAAACGGGCATCAAAACAATGTCTCCAAGTACTTAGTAAAGGGCTTTCTGATTTAGATAAAAAGCTACCTTTATATAGCGAGAATGTACTGGAAATAAGATTTGCATTTAATGATTGTTCAGCACGTAAAAAATCACATTGGACTTCACAGGTAAGCCTATAAATGCGAGCCTCAATTGAATGAGGTAATAGGCTACGAAGTTGTGAAAGCTCAGCCTTTAGGGTTTTTAGGCTGACACTACGCTCACCATAAAGGGCATAGTGTAACTCTTCTAAACCAATGCCATACGGATACAAAGCTAAAATGCAAAGTATTTCAATTTGACGGTGACTCAAGTTCAAAGTATGCCCATTAAATTGAACCCAAGGCGAACCTAGCGCTTTAATATATAAAAAATTTTTCTGTTCAAATTTTATTGCTCGCTGTATTAAGTCTGCACAGCGCTCCACAGCAAGAACGCCTAGAGGGGTATGTTTTTTATATTTTGTGGAAAGATTGATAATGCCATGAAATTGACCTGAAGTCGGATCCCAGATAGGTGCTGCATAACAGACCCAATCACGAACGCTGTCCATTTGGTTTTCATGAGAATATACACAACTTGATGTTTGACTATTTAATGCCATACCAATCGCATTGGTCCCAACCGCCTGCGTTGACCAATGGCCACCTTCAATAAAGTGTACCTTTTCGGCAGAAGAAAGCATCGCGGAACTACTCCAGGTCCATAAGAGAGTACCATGGTGATCTGTAAGGCCAATTGCCATATCGGAATCATCAGCAATTCTTAATAAATCGGCATAATTATGCTGAATAGAGCGGCGGAATAGGGAAGTCTGATCTTCTTGAGGCAAAGCTAAAACGGGTGCAGCCTGGACAATGTGCTGATTAATTAAATGTGTTGTTTGCAGCTTTTTTGCTGGCACTGTATTGAACAGGTTCATATCATATTCCTTTATGATTAGACTGTAATATTTTTAAACTTCAGAAATCAGTTTCCAGATCTATACTCATTCAATCTATTCTTACTTGTACTAAATCATTTTTTCTTGGCTTTGTTAAATTACCTCTTTTTTGGTTTTACCAGCCTTTTAGCTACTTTAAAAGTGTTGTTATGGACTGGAAATGACTATTTCTATCTGAAGTGTTAATAAAAGTAACCGTTATGTTCATAAATAGGATCATTTAAATGATGAAAATGTCATTCACGTACGTAGGGCACAGGTACAGCCTCACCATAATACTGGCGGTCAGCAAAATAACTCGATCGCACTAATGGTGCACTCCAAATATTCTTAAACTCTAAGTGCTCTCCATGAGTTTGATAATGTTTAAACTCTTGCAATGTAACAAAACGATGAATTGGCGCATGTGATTTGGATGGCTGTAGGTATTGGCCGATTGTGACATAATCAATTTGATAATCTTTCAAATCATTTAATAACACAATAACCTCAGCTTCAACTTCTCCTAAACCCACCATCAAACCACATTTCGTTGGGATATCAGGGCAGTAGTGTTTAAATTTCTTAAGTAAATCCAATGAATGCTGATAGTCAGCGCCTGGTCGCATGGCTTTATACAGGCGTGGCACGGTTTCAATATTGTGATTAAAGACATCAGGTGGGTTTTTGCTCAGAATCTTAAGTGCAATATCTGCGCGACCACGAAAATCAGGAACTAAAACTTCAATCAAAGTGTCTGGACTGGTTTGACGAATTTCTCGAATGCAATCTGCAAAATGCTGTGCACCGCTATCTTTTAAATCATCTCGGTCAACGGAAGTAATCACAACATACTTTAAGTTTAGATTCTTCACTGTTTCAGCCAAATGCAGTGGCTCGTTAATATCTAAGACATTAGGACGGCCATGGGCGACATCGCAAAATGGGCAACGTCGAGTACAAATATCCCCCATAATCATGAATGTTGCTGTTCCACTACCAAAACATTGGGGCAAGTTAGGGCAAGCTGCTTCTTCGCAAACTGTATGCAGTTTTTGTTGCCGTAATAAATCCTTAATGACTTGAACTTCCTCAGGTTGACTAATTTTGGTCCGAATCCATTCTGGTTTTTTCAGCGTTGTTTCAGTTGTAATAACTTTAATAGGAATATGCGCCATTTTTTTAGCGCCCCGTAACTTCTTTCCAGTTAATACTGTATTATTTAAATCCATTTAAAACACTCCATTGTTTAAAATAATTAATATAGAGCCCCATATTAAATAAGATCTTTTAGGTGCGTTAATAATATTAAAATAGTACAAAAAAACTGATTATATAAAACAAAGGTTGGTTAAAGGTTTGTTTTTGTATGCGTTTGAAATATTTTAAAAATTTACAAATATTATTGATGCTATAACTTTTTGTTTTTAATATTTATTTGGATTTTTACTTAATAATATTTTTTTAGTCTAATATGAAAATTAATAAAAATATTCTTATATAAGTATACGGTTTAAAATTTAGATCATTCATTTTTAATTCTCTAAATTTTATTTTATGCGTAGTTAATAAGGATCAAATATATGCAATTAACGGAAGAGCAATTGCTAGCAGCATACAAAAGAATGCGCGACATTCGTGAATTTGAGGATCGACTTCACGATGAAAATAATACAGGTGATATCCCAGGTTTCATTCATTTATATAGCGGTGAGGAAGCTGTTGCAGTAGGAATTTGTGAAAATTTAACAGATAAGGACTTCATTACCTCAACGCATCGTGGTCATGGGCATTGTATTGCTAAAGGCTGTGACATTCACGCCATGATGTTAGAAATTTTTGGCAAAGATGATGGTTTGTGTCGTGGTAAAGGCGGCTCAATGCACATTGCTGATTTGGATAAAGGCATGCTCGGTGCAAATGGGATTGTTGGCGGTGGTCCTCCTTTAGCAATTGGTGCGGCTTTAAGTGCTAAAACATTAAAGAATGGTGGTGTTGGTCTATCATTTACTGGCGATGGTGGTTCAAATCAGGGCTTAACTTTTGAGGCTATCAATATGGCAGTGGTACTGAAGCTTCCAGTTATTTTTGTTTTTGAAAATAATGGATTTGGTGAAGGTACAGCGCACGATTATGCAGTAGGGAGTAAGAATATTGCAGGCCGAGCAGCAGGTTTTGGCTTACCCGCTGAAAAAGTAGATGGAACAGACTTTTTTGCTGTGTATGAGGTTGCACAAAAAGCCATTGAACGTGCCCGCCGTGGTGAAGGCCCGAGTGTGATTGAAACGGTAACCAACCGATTTTATGGACATTTTGAAGGTGATCCAGGGCTTATCCGTTCTAAAGAAGAACTGGATTATGTCAAAGAACATAAAGATCCATTGAAAATATTCCGCGAAAAAGTCAAAGACAAAATTGACGAAGCCAAGCTCGATGCGATTGACGCTCAGTCTAAAGCCAATGTAGACGATGCCGTTGCAAAGGCACGTGCAGCTAAGTACCCAGAAGCCTCTCAGTTACTTACCGATGTATACGTCTCTTACTAAAGGAATAGTAGAAAAATGCCAAATAAAAGTTATCGAAACGCGATTAAAGAAGCAATTGAATTAGAAATGCGCCGAGACCCAAGTGTCATTGTGGTCGGTGAAGATGTTCGTGGTGGACATGGTGGTAAAAATACCGATGATAATAAGCTGGAAGGTTTTGGCGGTGTACTTGGTGTAACCAAAGGCTTATGGACTGAATTTGGTTCTGAACGAGTCATTGATACTCCAATTACAGAATCAGCGATTATTGGTATGGCGGCAGGTGCTGCTGCAACGGGTTTAAGACCTGTGGCAGATTTAATGTTTATGGATTTTTACGGCGTGTGTTATGACATGCTGTATAACCAAGCAGCTAAATTTCGCTACATGTTTGGCGGCAAAGCCAAAGCGCCACTCGTTGTACGTGGCATGATTGGTGCAGGTTTTTCCGCAGCAGCGCAGCATTCTCAGTCGCCATATAACGTGTTTGCCTCAGTGCCTGGTTTAAAAGTGGTGGTGCCTTCAAGTGCCTATGATGTAAAAGGGTTGTTGATTCAAGCCATTCGAGATGACGACCCAGTAGTCTTTTGTGAACACAAGTTGTTGTACGACATTAAGGGCGAAGTGCCAGATGAGTCCTACACTATTCCTTTTGGTGTCGCAAATTACACCCGTGAAGGCACAGATATCACCATTATTGCCTTAAGTTTGATGGTGCATCGTGCCAATGAAGTCGCTGATAAGCTCGCAAAAGAAGGCATTTCGGTTGAAGTGGTTGACCCTAGAACCATTTCACCATTAGACGAAGATGGCATTTTAGAGTCAGTAGCTTCAACAGGTCGTGTGGTGATTGTAGATGAATCAGCAGCACGTTGTGGTTTCGGACATGATGTGGCTGCGCTTATTGCCCAGAAAGGCTTTCATTATCTTAAAGCACCAATCGAATTAGTCACTCCACCACACTCACCCGTACCATTTTCACCAGTACTAGAAAAAGAATGGCTACCTAGTGTAGAACGCATCGAACAGGCTGTACGCAAGACGTTGGAGGCTTAGGATGAGCGAAATTAAAACTTTAGAAATCCCAAAATGGGGTTTGTCCATGGAAGAGGGTACGATTGCCCAATGGCTGATTCAGGAAGGTACCCAATTTAGTAAAGGACAGGAAATTTGTGAAATTGAAACCACAAAAATCGTCAATGTATTGGAGGCACCTTTTGATGGCCTGCTACGAAAAATTATTGCTAACGATGGTGACACACTGGTCGTAGGTGGAATCATTGCAATTTGTGCAGACGCTCAAGTTTCCGATGCAGAAGTTGAAGCATTTGCACAGTCTTTAGGTGGAACACCTGCTGTAACTGAAAATAAAGCGGTAGCAGCGGTTCCTGAAAAAGTCGATGTGGCTCAAGTTGAAACCAAAGTACAAGCTGCTCCTAAACAGAACAGTGTTGGTAATGGATCAAAAGCGGTGACTCAGGGCGGATATTCTATTCCTGATGAGTTACAAGGCTACCAACAAAGCGATGATATTTTTGCAACGCCACATGCCTTGAAATTGGCTGAAAAGCATAATGTAAACTTGGCTCAGATTACGGGTTCTGGACGTGAAGGCCGTATCAGTGTTCAAGATATTCAGGCCGCAGTTCAAGCTGCTGGTGGTTCTTGGCCAGATGTACGTCATCAAGCCAGCACGAAAGCCGCGAAATCTAAAGCAGATGACAGTTATGTTCTAGCGACACCTGTTGCCCGCCGTTTGGCAAAACAATGGGGCATTAATTTGCATGATTGTCGCGCATCAGGTTCACGTGGACGAGTCTGTAAGGAAGATGTTGAAGCTGTATATCAACGGGAAAATCCTGTACAAGCTCAACATACTGAGTATGCGCATCCAACAGAGTCTGCAAAATTCACCACCGTAGCTATGAATGGTATGCGTAAAGCAATCGCTGCACGGCTACAAGCGGCAAAACGCAATGCACCACATTTTCGCTTAACGATAGACTTAAATGTTGAGTCGGTTCAGGTTTTGCGTCAGCAAATTAACAGTACTGTACCGCAAGTCAAACTGTCCATTAACGATATGCTGATTAAAGCTGCTGCTGCTGCACTGATTAAAGTTCCACAGGTCAATGTTCAGTTTGATGAAGAGAATCAGCAGATTTTACAATTTGAACAGGCGGATATTTCTGTTGCTGTAGCAATTGAAAACGGACTGATCACGCCAATTATTAAAGCAGCGAACTGTAAATCTTTGGCGCAAATTTCCAATGATATGCGTGATCTGGCGACACGTGCCAAAACTGGAAAATTAGCCCCCGATGAATTTCAGGGAGGAAGTTTCAGTATTTCCAATTTGGGAATGCTGGGTATTCAACAGTTTGATGCAATTATTAACCCACCTCAAGGTGCAATTCTGGCCTTAGGTGCAGCAGAGAAACGTGCTGTAGTTGAAAATGATGAGGTTATTGTTCGTCAAATGGTCACAGCAACATTATCTTGTGATCATCGTGTGATTGATGGTGCGTTGGGTGCTCAATTCTTATCGGCATTTAAGCAGTTTGTCGAAAATCCTGCATTAATTTTGGTGTAGGAGGAATAGCCATGTCAGATACACAATTTGATCTTGTGGTTATTGGTGCTGGTCCTGGAGGATATGTCGCTGCGATTCGCGCAGCGCAACTGGGATTAAAAACGGCAATCGTTGAAAAACAACACTTAGGCGGAGTGTGTCTTAATTGGGGATGTATTCCAACCAAGGCATTATTGAGCGGGGCTGCGCTTGCGCAGCAGTTCAAACATTCTGGGCAGTTTGGCTTTACGCTTAACGCGATTGATTTTGACATTCAAAAACTGGTCCATCATAGCAGACAGGTTTCTGAGCAACTCGTGCAAGGTATCGGTCAACTATTGAAAAAAAATCAAATCACTGTTTTTAACTCAGCAGCCCAGTTTATTGCCAAAGAGCAATTAGAGCTTACAGATGCGAATGGTCAAAAACAGCAGATTTCTGCACCGCATATTATTGTCGCAACAGGCGCACGTGCGGCCAATTTGCCTCATATTCCTGTAGATGGCCATCAGGTCTGGAGTTATAAAGAGGCTTTAGTTCCAGAACAATTACCAAAATCTTTACTGGTCATTGGTTCGGGTGCTATAGGCAGTGAATTTGCAAGCCTATACCAAGACTTAGGCTGCCAAGTCACCTTGGTTGATATTGCCAAGCAGATTCTCCCTAGCGAAGACATTGAAGTTGCGAAGTATGTACAAAAGCAATTTGAACAGCAGGGTATGCAGGTTTTAACCGAAGCGACTGTAAAAAAAATAGAAACTGATCAGGCTCAAGTACATTGTCATATTGAAACTGCCACAGGTGTGCAAATCATTACTGTTGAAAAGGTGCTTTCAGCTATTGGCGTGAAACCGAATGCTGAAAATCTTGGCCTAGAAGCTTTGGGAATCGAATTTGAGAATGGTTTTATTAAAGTCGACTCATGGTGTAAAACCAATGTAGTGGGCATTTATGCAATTGGTGATGTCGCAGGCGCACCGTGTTTGGCACACAAAGCCAGTCATGAAGCCATTCTTTGTGTGGAGAAAATTGCAGGCCTAAGTCATGTACATGCTTTAGATCGTACACAAATTCCGGGCTGTATCTTTACCCATCCGCAAGTGGCCAGTATTGGTTTGACAGAACAGAAAGCGAAAGCTGCGGGCTTGAATATCAATGTGGGTAAGTTTCCTTTACAAGCGAATGGTAAAGCATTGGCTTTGGGCGATAGCGCAGGATTTGTTAAAACCATTTTTAGTCAGGAAACAGGTGAATTGTTGGGTGCTCACATGGTTGGACATGAAGTCACCGAACACATTCAAGGGTTTGCCATCGCGAAATACCTAGAAGCTACAGATGAAAGCTTAGCGCAGGTCATTTTCCCTCATCCTACTTTGTCTGAGGCGATGCATGAGTCGGTCTTGTCGGCGATGCAACGTGCAATCCATATTTAAGGAGTCGCAACATGCCTAGAGGTTTAAACAATAAAGTTGCATTAATTACGGGTGCGGCACAAGGTATTGGACGCGGTATTGCCTTACGTTTAGCACAAGAAGGTGTTCATATTGGATTGGTCGATCTTCACCAAGAAAAGTTAAATACTGTTCAACAAGAGGTTGAAGCCTTTGGCGTAAAAGCCACCACATTTATTGCGGATATTTCAGATCCAATACAAATCAGTGACGCTATTAATCATGCAGAATCGACACTTAATGGCTTTGATATCATGATTAATAATGCAGGTATTGCACAAGTCAAAGCTTTGGCAGAAGTAACGCCGAGTGAATTTAACCAAATTATGAACATCAATGTCGGTGGTGTACTTTGGGGGATTCAAGCCGCAGCAAATAAATTTAAACAACGCCAACAGGCTGGAAAAATTATTAATGCATGCTCAATAGCAGGTCATGAAGGCTTTGCTTTACTCGGTGTTTATTCGGCAACTAAATTTGCAGTTCGTGCATTGACGCAAGCTGCGGCTAAAGAATATGCCAGTGTTGAAATTACTGTAAATAGTTATTGTCCGGGTGTTGTTGGTACAGACATGTGGGTCGAAATAGATCAGCGGTTCTCTGAAATTACAGGTGCACCAATTGGTCAAACGTATAAAAAATATGTAGATGGTATTGCTTTAGGACGTGCTGAAACACCAGATGACGTGGCTGCATTAGTTGCATTTTTAGCCAGCGAGGATGCAAACTATATTACAGGTCAGTCTATTTTGACAGATGGTGGAATGGTTTACCGTTAATATCAACATAAGGAATACACAATGAAAGCAGCTCGTTTTTATGATCGAGGGGATATTCGAATTGAAGATATCCCTGAACCGAAAGTACTTCCAGGCACAGTTGGAATTCAAGTTGCATGGTGCGGTATTTGCGGTACAGATTTACATGAATTCATGGAAGGCCCTATTTTTATTCCACCTTGTGGTCATCCACATCCAATTTCGGGAGAATCTGCACCTGTAACAATGGGACATGAATTTTCAGGCGTAGTTTATGCAGTTGGTGAGGGTGTAGACGATATCCAAATTGGACAACATGTCGTAGTTGAACCCTATATTATTGCGGATGATGTCCCGACTGGCCCCAATGATAAGTATCATTTATCAAAAAATATGAACTTTATTGGTTTAGGCGGACGCGGTGGTGGTCTTTCTGAAAAAATTGCAGTTCAGCGGCGTTGGGTACATCCTATTTCAAATGATATTCCTTTAGACCAAGCAGCATTGATAGAACCTTTATCTGTCGGTCATCATGCCTATGTCAGAAGTGGCGCAAAAGCTGGCGATATCGCACTGGTTGGTGGAGCAGGCCCAATAGGCTTACTTTTATCTGCTATTTTAAAGGCTAAAGGTCTCACGGTCATCATTACTGAACTGAGTGCAAAACGTAAAGAAAAAGCGATAGAAGCGGGTGTTGCCGATTATGTACTAGACCCATCTAAGGTTGATGTAGTTGCTGAGGTAATGAAAATTACAGAAGACCGCGGTGTAGATGTCGCTTTTGAATGTAGTAGTGTCAATAAAGTCATGGATACACTCGTTGCAGCAATGAAACCAACTGGTGTAGTCGTTATCGTTTCTATTTGGAGCCATCCTGCCACAATTAATGTGCATAGTGTGGTGATGAAAGAGCTAGATATTCGTGGCACGATTGCTTATGTAAATGATCATCAGGAAACTATCCGTTTAGTCGAGCAAGGTAAGATTAATCTAGAACCTTTTATTACCCAACGTATTGCATTAGATGATCTTGTTTCTAAAGGCTTTGAAACGTTGATTCATAATAATGAATCGGCTGTAAAAATTATTGTTCATCCATAGTAAAGCCTAATTTGAACGACTAATTTGAATAAGCTAGAAATAAACTCTATGTAGCTATTTCTAATATCTTTATCGATAGGGAATGAGTCTGTACGTACAGATTCATTCTCAAATTTACAGTGTTGAGTGCCAGTATGATTTTGATCATACAGCCTAGTAAAGATAGAAAATAAGTTTTTAAATAAACCATAGGGATATAGACTAAATTTTGCCAGGAGAGTGGTGGCAGTCCACCACTAATTAAAAGGTGTCTACAAAATTATTGGCTATTCAATAATTTTAGTTTACTGTTTGGTATAAAATATTATGCTGAGTTTTGATAGCTACGATTTTTGTTTGGCTTTTTGACGTAAGACATACAAATATAAGCTTTCAACTTTTTCACGTGCCCATGGTGTGGTACGTAAAAACCGTAATGATGACTTAACACTTGGATCTATACAAAAACATCTAATTTCAATTTTACGACTTAAGCCTTCAAAGCCACCATAGTAATCCAATAACTCATCCAAAATGTCAGCAAGTTTTTTGCCGTGTAGAGGGTCATTGGAGGCGTTCATAATAGATAAACCATATTTTTGGAGGCCATCATTATAACCTGAGCTAGTTGGAAAATGAGAGGGTTGGAATTTAAACGTAATTAACATAGAAAACTACAGCTTATATTTCTATTTAGAACAGTGCTGATGAATAAAATATTTCAAATAATTAATAATTCAAAGAAAGCTTTTTAATATATGCTACCTTTAAAAAGCTATAAGAAAACGACCTCTTTGAATTGCACACTATTTAACATAATCTATATTATACGAAATCAGTTTGTTAGAACCCATTTAAAGTGTCTATATTCTCACCAATAAAAATGTCTGCTTTTTAAACACGCACTTTTTGCGATTATCGAAGCGCACGGTTTGATATGCTGATGTCTATGTCGGATAAAGAACTTAAACAATTCTCAGTCTTGCAGGAAGTCTGTGATTAACGAATAACTCAATCCTAGGCTGCTCAGCTACTTCATATTTCATCAGACGCTTACTGTAGAAATGTAAAGCTCACAGCCCAAAAGACTTAAAAATTTAGAGCTATTCATAACAAGTAGAGATTTAAAATTTGCTTTACAAAAACTTGATAAATCGGGCATTTGATTTATCAAGTCATTTAAAAATATTTTATAAAATAGGTAAAATTGAAGGAACCATATCCTGAATAGTTTTTCCATTACAGGTTTCGCCTAATGCTGACATTTTCCACGCACCATTGTGACGATAAACTTTAGCAATAATTAATGCTGTATAGTTACCTTTTGCTGAAAGATTATATTTTGCAATTTCAACATTCGTTGTGGCATCAACTACACGGCAAAAAGCATTTTCAACTTTTTCAAAAGTTTGACCACGGAAACTACTGATTGTAAATACAATTGATTTTACTTGGCTAGGAACTTGAGTTAGATCTACATAGATTGCTTCATCATCGCCATCGCCATCGCCGGTACGATTGTCACCAGAATGTTTGATACTGCCATCACGACTCTGCAATTGACCGAACCAAATGCTATCTAAAGCTTTGTTATTATCATCAAACATGATTGCAGAGGCATCAAGATCGATCGAATCACCACCACCACCGAACATACCGAATAGACCGCCTTTTTTTGCAACATCCCAACCTGCTCCAAGAAAGATTTTAGTTAAAGATGAACCATCACCTTTCTCTAAAGAAATTTTTTGACCTTTAACTAAACTAATACCCATTTAAATTTCCCTCAGTTTGAATTTGAATTACCACGACCTAACGCCGTAGCTAACCACTGTAAATAACTCGCACGATTACGTGAACATACAATCACTTTACCATGTCCACGAAACTTAATTACTAAACCCTCGCCACTCGTAAAGCTATTAACAATATTGCCAACAAAGCCACCACCACCTGAACTTGGAATGCCAATATTATAATTTAAGGATGCATCCCATGCCGCAACATGACCATTGTCAATCGTTACTTCACCTTGCTCTGGTGTAATCTCTAGCTCGAGTAAAGTTCCACTGCCAGAAATGCAGACTTTACCCTGCCCACTGGTTTCCATGACTACAAAACCTCCCGTGCCCCCGAACAAGGCACCGCCTATATTACTTTGGACTTTTGCTTTAATCATAGTTTGTTCTGTTGCTGCCACAAAGGAGCCATCAGATAAAATATACTGTCGTTGACCTACCTCAAGAATCTGCATGTCACCATCCAAATTCGGTGATAACAGACACTCTCCTGCACCTTTGACTGCCTTAATTTGCTGTTGAAACAAGGATTCCCCAGAAGTGAATTTACGCATAAAAGCTTGGAAAATCCCGCCACGCAATTTACCGCCGACTTCAAGATTTTGTTCAACCATGACCATGGCATCAGATTCACAATAAATTGCTTCACCTTGCTTCATACTGACATGTAAAAAAGGTTCTGGGCTACCAACAAGATTAAACTCTGCCATTACATTTACCTACCTACTCACGATATTTTTATTTTTTGCTTCTGTTAACCATATCGGAAATTCTCGAAGTAAAAAATCGTACAGCATTGATTCAGAAATACTTTCAATATTGTCTATTTTAAAAAAATTACAATTGTCGACCACTCTGCCTTCCATGATATCTAATTTCTCTAATACACCGTAATTTCTGCCACCTATACCTACAAATTGCCAAAATATGGGTTGTGATGATGCCTCTTGTAAAATCTTTTTAATTTTTCTAGCTTCAGACACACCACCATCAGAAATAAATACAATATAGACAGGTAGGTTTGATGGACTTTCTTTAATGAAATAATGTAATACTTCTTCA
The DNA here is from genome assembly GCF_004331155.1 of Acinetobacter terrestris. GTDB lineage: Bacteria > Pseudomonadota > Gammaproteobacteria > Pseudomonadales > Moraxellaceae > Acinetobacter > Acinetobacter terrestris. The sequence continues at coordinate 32,681 of NZ_SJNZ01000025.1, read as the reverse complement.
AGAACGGCAGGCTCATTATTATAGCCAGCTCCCGCATTCCATTTTTTATAGCCTCCCTGTTCTGAAGCTATATAGTTATTTAAATTCTCAAGATGCACATCATTTAAACGGAGGGCTTTTTCTGCAAATGCCCAACACTCAAAGCTACCATCGTCATCAAAATTTAAAGCCAAAGGCATAATTCGGTCTAGAACGTGTTGTACCTCGCCCGATTTATATTGTTGGCTCATTGAACCTGAATAATCTAACACCAATGCTACTCGTGCTTTAACGTTCAATAAATTACTTTTTTCTAAGCTTATCAGCGACTTTTTAGTTAAATCTAATAAATGTGGTGCTGCCTGCTCAATTTTATCTAAAATCACTTTTTTCTTTAAATCGAGTTTGGACAGCGTTGGCATAGGTAGAGCAATGTCTTCTGCAACCTCAGCACCAAAATGTCGAACCAAAGCACTTAAGCCACCATTAAAGCCTTGTCCTATAGCAGCAATTCGCCACAGATCATTTTTAAAGTAAATTTCAGTCAACATGACGGCTTTTTCTTGGCTAAAATCTGATGCATTTAATTGATATATTGCTAATACTTCGCCTTGCTGATTCACAAGATCAATTTGACCATTTTGAATATTTTGCATAGTTGCCTGGTCATTAGCGACTGTTGCACAAATCACAAATCGAGGGGTCTGTACCACGTCTATTTTATTTAAATCAAAAGTAAACAGATTCAAGTTTCCTTGCTGACCATATTGCACTTCAGATTTTGGTGTCTTAATTTGATTATAAAATGTCATATAATCATCATTGAAAAGTTTATCGTTTTGTCCCACACCAAAACTTGATATATCAACATCAAATGATGCTTTAAATTGAACTCGTAACGTGAATTTTTTATCATTTTGAATAAGTTGATTGAGCGCTATTTTTTGTCCAGAAACTAACTGCATTGTTATTCTCTATTGTAGTACTTGAAAATAATTCAATATAAAAATAATTTTATACCAATCACTTTCAAGTACTAAAAGATCACTCTTTTAGTACTTGATGTGTCGCTTAAACCGCAACGCCATAACTTGCTGCTAAAGCACCTAAACCACCACTAAAGCCTTGACCTACTGCTTTGAATTTCCACTCACCGCTGTGACGATATAATTCACCAAAAATCATCGCAACTTCAGTGCTACCATCTTCAGATAAGTCAAAACGAGCTAATTCTTCTGCATTAGCATCTTGGTTAATCACACGGATATAGGCTTTATCTACCATACCGAAGTTTTGACCATTTTGCTGACCTTCATGAATCGTTACCGCAAATACAATTTTTGCCACTTCTTGAGGAACTTTAGCCAGGTCTACTGAAATGGTTTCATCATCACCATCACCATCACCCGTACGGTTATCGCCATTATGAGTCACTGAACCACATGGTGAAACTTTCTGATTAAAGAAAATAAATTCGCCATCTAAACGAACTTTACCATCTTCACCCGTTAAGAATGCAACCGCATCTAAATCAAATGCTTTACCATCCGTTGCGCGTGGATTCCAACCTAAACCCAAGTCGACTTTATTCATCGTTGGTGCAGTTTTAGAAAGGTTAATATTTCCACCTTTGGATAAATTAATCGCCATTTCTTTGTTTCCTTATCAAATTTAATTTATGAAGATTGTTGCTTTTTACTATATGAAATTGAAGAGATAACAGCCCAAACAATGAAGGCAACACCCACCAACCCTGTAATAACCTCTGGAATATGTAGTCCTGTGCCACTGGCCAACATGATGAACGCAAGTGCACCAATTGCATAGTGTGCACCATGTTCTAAATATATATAGGCATCTAGCGTACCTTTTTCAACTAGATATATGGTCATTGAACGGACAAACATCGCACCAATTGCAAGGCCAAGCATAATAATTACCACATCACTGGTAATTGCAAAAGCACCGATTACACCATCGAAACTAAAAGATGCATCTAATACTTCTAAATATAAGAAACCACCAATACCACCTTTGACGATAGTACCAGTTGCAGATGCACCATTTGATTTTTCAGACTCATCATCATTGCTACTGCCTTCTAATAGATGACCAATGACTTTTACACCTACATACACGACAATACCCCAAATTCCAGCCATCACAACGACTAGACGTGATGCATCAGGGATAAAGCTTGCTAGAACAAGTAGAGCAACTAATGAAATAAAGACTGAAATAGCCTGAATATTGCCTAAATCTGCTAGTCTTGATTCAAGCCAATGAAACCAATGTTCATCTTTTTCATCATCAAACAAGAAATTCAAGAATACCAATAATAGGAACATGCCACCAAATGCTGCAATTTCAGCATGATGAGCCATAAGCTTTTCTGAATAAGACTTAGGATCATTTAACGCTAATTTAGCAACCTCAATCATACCCATGTCCGCAGTCACACCAACAATGAGTAAGGGGAATACCAGGCGCATACCAAACACAGCAACGATAATCCCGACAGTTAAAAACAGGGTTCGCCAAAATTGGTCCCAGTGTTTAAGTACAGAGGCATTCACCACCGCATTATCGAAGGATAGTGAAACTTCCATAATGGCTAGAATAGAGGTGATTGCTAAAACTTTGAACATTGCCGACAAACCGGCTTCTGGGCCATGGGTAAAACCCCAATAGGCTGAAATGGCTAAACATATAATGGTAAAGATGATTGAAAAACGGAAATGTTTCATTTTTTACCTAATAAAAAAAGTTTAAATACTGATGCCATATTGACCACACATCGCGCGTAGACCGCCATTATAGCCTTGACCTACGGCTCTAAATTTCCATTCCCCATTATGACGATATAATTCACCAAAAATCATTGCTGTTTCAGTTGAATAATCTTCATTTAAATCAAAACGGACAATTTCTACATTTGTCTGATCATTTACAACGCGAATAAACGCATTTTGCACTTGACCAAAATTTTGACCACGGCTTTCAGCATCATGAATAGTCACAGTAATGGCAATCTTCTGTACGTCAGCAGGAACTTTAGCCAAATCAATTTTAACTGCTTCATCATCACCATCACCTGCACCGGTACGGTTATCACCGGTATGTTCTACAGAACCTTCTGGCGATCGAGTTTGGTTATAAAAAATAAAATCTGTTTCGCCACGGACTTTATCATTTGCAGCTAACAAGAAGGCAGAAGCATCTAAGTCAAAATCTGCGCCATCAGTTGCTCGCGCATCCCAACCCAAACCAATCAAAACTTGGTTTAGGGATGGGTCGGTTTTACTTAAAGATAGATTTCCACCTTTATTTAATGAAATCGCCATGATCTTTCCTCTGGGTGATTAAATATAATTTTTTCAGTTTGTTTAATCTTTTGAGCCTTTGGTCCAACGAAAACCAAAACCATAAAACTGGTCTAAGCTTTTTTGACCTTCAAAATAACGTACTTCACGATTGGCTTGAATAGCACCGTTAATATTTCTTAATTCTATAATTGCACAAGTATTTAGTTGGTTACCTTCTGTTAAGCGCACCTCAATTTCGGGTTGATCAGGAATACGAATTGTTACCACACCATCGGTGGCAGCCCATTGAGCTGCACCTTCATAAATATAGGTGTAGATTACAATACGCTCAATGCGATCCCAGTGAGTACCATTAATATGGAGGTTTTCCCCATTCAGTGACGCTCCGGTGCGGTCATCGGCGTCTAATTTCATATAGGGAGCGCGATCAAAATCACCAAATCGGTTTCCAAGCGGCTGTACTAAATCAATATTGCCATCTTTAAGCTGCACCATTGCACCCAGATCCAGGTCGATTGACTGGGAGCGGGTTAATTTCTGAAAAAAGGATTCAGATTTAGGTGCAGATTTATTCCAGTTTAAATTGACGGAAATTTTGCCAAAAGCTGAACCTTTCTTGCTCAGGTTAATCGTCGAGTTATTCTTATCTAACTTAATCTTGGATAAATTTATATTGGACTTTGTTGGTGTTGGTGTTGGTGTTGGTGTTGGTGAAGTATTGGTTGTGGTCTCATCAATCACCACACCAAAATTTTCAGCCAGGGGTTTTAACCCCCCATTAAAGCCTTGATCAATAAATCTAAATTTCCACTTCTCATTATGTTTATACACTTCTGCCAAAATTAATGCTTTTTCTGTTTTAGACTGAGTCTGAATCAATGCATTGGCGATAGTTTGAGTACCGGATAAAAGTTCAATATGAATAGGAGATATGCGACTGAAATTATTGGGTTCATTAATGGTGGCACATAAAGTAACTTTTTGAATTTGTGGATCCAGCAATGCGGTATTAATCTTAAATTTAGTTAAATATGGGTCGTTAGAATTAGATTGAGTCAGCACCACACTTTGATTCTGTGTTTGAGTTTGTCCATAGAAGATCATGTCCTGATCGCCACGCACTTTTTGTGTAGTTTGTGCTAAAAGATATGCAGTGCAATCAACCTCTACTTGATTAGGAATGTTTGTTTTTATTGATATTTCGACCACTTCTGATGCTAAAGCTATGTTTCCACCCGCAATAAGTTGCATACCACCCTCTTGTAATATTTAATTTAACTGATTAAGTATATGAATATAAAAATATATATAAAAATATTTTTTAAATAAACCTATATTGTTTTAACATATTTTTTTTACGCCACCTAGCTAAAACAGTTCTTTTATCTATTTGCAAAGCTTTAAATTTATTTTGAATAATTATTCAATTTATTACATGAAAAATTTTATATATTCCCTGTAGAATGGAAGCATAAATTCATCATTGGTATTAAAGAAAATTGAGATCGAATCTACTGTGAAATCGCACTACAATATCTGGATTGCTGAAAGTTATTCCTGTCAAAATGACATTATTCAATTATTAAAAAACTCAAATTTGTCCTCCCATCTGACTATTTTTTGTTCTCATAGTAAACAACGTCCTGAACTGAAGTTGCATGCTGACTATTTTTTTCAACAACCGGTTGTTAAGGACAGTTCAGACTGGTTATTAGAACAATGTAAAGAGCATTCTATTCACCTTTTATTTTGTGGAAAGCATAGTCAATTTATTGAGCAGTTTCGTGAAGAGTTTTCTCGTCATGATATTCAATTAGTGACTGGTGCTAGAGACATTAGTCAGCATGAAAACATTAATAATAAATTTTTATTTGGACAAATTTGCGAAGGTTTAAACTTACCTAGCATTTCTGCTGCAAAAGTTGCTCATGTGAATGAATTAAAGCACGCTATTGATGAATATCAAAAACGATATAGCGTTATTTGTGCAAAGCCCGTTTATGGCGTATATGGTGCAGGTTTTGTGCAATTAAGCGATGACGTTTCATATTTTATGAAATTTCAATCTAATACTCTATGTAATACACAACAGTTTATAGAAGCTTATGCTCAATTAGATCCGCCTATCGAGTATTTGATTATGCCCTTTTTGCAAGGGCAAGAATGTTCTGTGGATATTGCCTGCAGTAATGGCAAAATTCTAGCCTTAGTGACTCGGATAAAATTTAAATTTTATCAAGAATGCTATATCGAGCATCCATGTCATGAAATATGTGAAATTTTAGTAGAATATTTCCAGTGCGATGGGTTGATCAATATTCAATTCAAGCAAGATAATCAGGGAGCCTGGCATATTTTAGAAATTAACCCACGTCCCGCTGGCGGTTTTGCTTATACACAACATACTGGAATTAATTTAATTGCAGAATTGATTGCTGAAAAATTGCACTTAGTTTTAAAGCGCCCCGTACCCACTGCTGTAGTACAGGTTCTCCCCCTGATACAAAGTATAAAAATGGATTGTAAACATTGATAAAACATATTGATTTAAGCCGTGGCCGTATTAGTGTGACAGTAAACCATCATCATCCTGAATGGACATTGGATGATTTGCTGAGCTTTGCAGAAAGAATTAATCCGAAACGTGCATTTTTATTTGTTTCTAAAGTTCTGGGTAAACATATTCCTGTCGCACCATCCGTGATGCAAAAAAGCTATCAAGACCTTGCTGCACTTATTCCCAAGAATTTACCCTATCCCATTAGTGTGATTGGTATGGCTGAAACCGCAGTCGGTTTGGGCGCAGGAGTCTATCGTGAGCTCAAACCAGATTTCGGGGAAAATGCGATTTTTTTAACCACCACTCGGCATCCAGTCGAAACTTTACCCACGTTGGGCCTGTTTTTAGAAGAACATAGCCATGCACAAGACCAGTTTATCTTGTCCAGTCATGATGCGCTTAAACATCAACACATCCTCAGTTCAAAAACACTTATTTTAGTTGATGATGAAATTTCGACTGGAAAAACCTTTAGAAATTTAATTCTCAGTCTGAAAAAATCGGGTTTAGAACAGGTTGAACGGATTATTTTAGTGACCTTAGTCAACTGGGCTGAACAGCACTTAGTCACAGATGATTTAGGTATTCCCGTTGAAGTGGTTGCTTTATTACATGGTCACTGGCAGTGGCAAGATAACAACAAAGAAATTGATATTCAAATGCCGAACGTCAGTTCAACCCAGCAACAAAGCCAAAAAATTATTGCACCCAATGACTGGGGACGCGAACCGACTTTTCTGGATTGTTCTGTGTGGCAACAGATTAAATCCATTCAAGCGCATGAAAAAGTTTTAGTGTTAGGTTCGGGTGAGTTTACTTGGATTCCTTTCCTCATGGCAGAGCAATTAGAAAAACAAGGGGCCGAAGTTTATTTTAGCTCCACCACCCGCTCTCCAATTATGCTAGGTCAGGCTATAGAAAGTATTTGTTTATTTAAAGACAATTATGGACTCAATATGAATAACTATGCATACAACGTAAAACATCAACAATTTGATCGCGTTTTTTTAATCATTGAAACCGCTAAAGATAGTGTTGACCCTCTGCTTTTTGAACAAATAAAAAACTTGGAAATTATTAGTTATGAATGCTAAGCCGTTAATTTTTGTTGACTTAGATGACACACTTTTTCAAACACATCGTAAAAGCACACCTACGCCTTTACATAAAATTGCGACTACAGATAAATTAGGTGAACCGCTCTCTTATATGCTGCCAAAACAGCAAATATTCGTGAATTGGCTATTAGAGTCTGCTGAAGTAATTCCAGTCACTGCTCGGTCAGTAGAAGCATTACAACGCGTACATATTCCTTTTCAGCACGGTGCAGTCTGCTCACATGGCGGAACCATTTTAGGGGCCAATAAACAGGTTGATCAAGAATGGCTTGTTTTGCAACAGCAAGCTACAGCAGAGTTAGAACACTTACTCAATGATCTACCCAATGCACTACTGGATTATGCAAAACCTTTTGGGTCAATCCGTACTTGGACGGTGGAAGAAAATGGCGGGAAAATTTATACCGTTGCCAAACAGAATGATCCGGAACCATTATTTTTATCTAAAATTATTGCCAACTTACCTGCTGAAGTGCTCGAGCATTGTTACGTACATATCAATGGTAATAATTTGGCGATTATTCCAAAATTTGTTTCTAAACAAAAAGCAGTCGAATTTTTTATCAACAAATATGACCCTGAACGTGAACGTGCCATCTTAGGTTGGGGCGACAGTTTATCTGATGCCGGCTTCTTAGCGTGCTGTGATTGGTTTGGTATGCCCAAAAATAGCCAATTGGATAAGTTTTTAGCACAAAGTTTAATGCAAGATCATCATGCGAAAGGATATTTAGGACATGGATAAGAATTATGCTGGTGCATCCAATCTTAATACCTTAGGTTTTCATGGTTCATATCGACCGCAAGATGTAACCTTTTTACTCAATATTGATGATATTGAACCGACACCATTGGCAGAAAAAGAGTATTTGATTCAATCGGGTGAAAAACATTACTCCCAAATGATTAGTGTAGAGCATCCCCCCTCAAAAGAGCAGATGCGTCATTTTCAATATGCTTTTGAGCAAGGTGCTGAACGTCTGGCTGCTGATGTACAGAAAATTGGTAACTCTCTACTGAGTCGATTTAAAAATCAGCCTATTATTTTGGTCAGTCTCGTACGTGCAGGTGTACCTTTAGGGGTACTGCTGAAACACTATATTGAAAAAAATCAGCAGTGCGTACATTACGGCATTAGTATTATTCGTGATCGCGGCATCGACTTTGCTGCCTTACATGCCATTATTGATCAACATGGCGCAGAAAATATTGTTTTTGTGGATGGCTGGACCGGTAAAGGTGCAATTTGTCGAGAGTTAACCCAGAATTTAGCAGATTATCCAGCATTATTTGATCCGGGCTGGGATATTCCTCGCCTTGTCACCTTGGCCGATTTAGGTGGTTATTCCTGGTTAAGTGCGAGCTGTGAGGATTGGCTAATTCCTTTTGGGATTCTAGGTTCCGTGATCTCCGGTTTAACCTCTCGTACCATTTTAAAAGACCATATCGATTTTGAGTTAGCAAAAAAAAATTGCTATGAGCCTAAAAATTGGCATAGCTGTCTAGTTTATAAACATCTAGCTGAATATGATATTTCTACAGATTTTATAGACAAAATTTTAAATATTATTGGTCAGAATCCGTCTACAGATTTAGCACATTGGAATAATCACATTCGACTTACACAACAAAAAATTTGTTTAGACACGATTGCTTGGATCTCTGATACCTATAGTATTAAAAATATTAATCGTATTAAACCCAGCATCGCAGAAGCCACGCGTGCAGTATTAAGACGCGTTCCTGAAAAGATATTAATCCGTGATTCATCCAACCCCCATGTACAATTACTTTTACATTTTGCCAAAGAACAGAATATTCCCGTAGATATTTTAGGTCCAAAGTTAGGTCCATATCATGCAGTGACTCTGATAAAAAAAGTTGAGAAAAAATAAATGAAACAACTGCAACATGCGATTGAACTTGGTGCAACCATGTATATTCCTGCAACCCATGAGCAGTTATGGGAAGTTACCGAAGGGATTAAATTCCCAATACTAAAATCTATTGCAGTCTGCTTAGAAGATGCCGTTTTGGAAAAAGATATACAAACTGCGATGGTCAATTTAAAACTTTTATTACAAAAGCGCTTAGAGGAACACAACTCAAAGGCACCTGCAATATTTATTCGCCCTCGCAATATTGAGATGGCAAAACACATCGTCGACTGGGACTTGAATCATACTTACAGCGGAATGATTTTACCCAAGTTTACGCTGCACGATTTAAAGCAGTGGATGGACGTTTTGCCATCCAATATCAACCTGATGCCGACGCTTGAAACCAAAGAGATTTTTGATATGGGCCATAATATGGAACTTAATCAAGCACTCAAATATGATTTTCATAAAACCTTATGTTTAAGAATAGGCGGTAATGATCTGCTGTCCTGTTTAAATTTACGCCGTCCTAAAAATACTACAATTTATCAAACCCCAGTGGGCATGCTGATATCACAATTGGCAGGCTTGTTTATTCCTAATGGCTTTCAACTCAGTTCGCCAGTGTGTGAACATATCAACCACACACAATTGCTAATGAGTGAAATATGCCAAGATATGAATAATGGGATTTATACTAAAACTGCCATTCATCCTTCGCAAATTGAATATATTCATCAAGCCCTTCAAATAAATACCGAAGAATTTCAAGAAGCACAGCAAATTTTATCGCAAGATGCTAAAAGTGTATTTAAAAGCCATGGCTCAATGTTAGAGCCTGCTACACATCGTAATTGGGCAGAAATGATTTTATTACGCTATAAAACTTTTGGTTTATGTAAGTCTCAGCCGTTTACCCAAGATAAACTTATGCTCAATACATTTTCACTCTAAGCTTCAACCATCTGTACTACAGCCAGACGGCCACCTTCTTGCTTGGAAAGTAAAATTTGTATCAATTGCTTGCTGTTTAAATTCTGGACTAAAACGTTTGGCCATTTCCTTGCATAGCAGTGCTACTCACTCCAAAGTTAACGTTACGTTATCTTTAGAGGGAAGTGCTGTCCATTATTTTGGCTAGGATCATCCCCATGCATTTGCCTTTAGCACAGTTCTTTGAGGCTTACCAAAATCATCAGCACTTTGTGCTATTAGGGAAACTTGAAGATGTGATTGAACGTGAGGCCACTTCTGTCCGTTATAAAAAATGCTGTATCACTGCTATCGCAAGCAGATCATACTGTTTAACCAAAGCTATGAGCTGAAACGTCCAGGGACGTCAACATGATTCCTCAGAAGATTTGGCGTTACTGGAACACTGTACAGCAATTGTCGGATGCAGAAGGCATTGGCAATATTCTGATCTCCAGCATTCTCTTTGCGGGGATCTCGACACGCAATGTCTTGGACGAGTTACTCGAGCACTTAAAAGGAGGTCCGACGATCTAGCATCTCAAGACTGTAATCTACAGATGTTTTTTCTTGAATCCCATTTACAGTTCTATTCTTATACCTACGCACCACACTGTATCCATCATCAAGGCCGTGCACTGCTCATAGACTCATAGAATGGTTGAGCTCTACGATTAGATGGGTTCCTACTTCCAAAGTAGTTTTAAATAGAAGGCTGCTGAACCTTATCTTGTGACTAGATGAGATATATTTAAATAAATGAGCTATATTTTTAATCTTTTAACCATTTCAGACATTAAGACCAGAATACATTTAGTAAGTTCATGAACTTTACTTCGGGTGAACATTCCAGATCTTCGTCTACATAAACATCATTAAATTTTATCGCTTTATAAATTACCTTTCTGCAATTTTAGATGACGACTCATTACTCTGTAATTATACAGCGCTGCGTGTATGATGTGACATTATTGACAAGTCATTCCATCCGAGTATGCACACCATTTTTTCTACCACACCTCAGCTGAGCGTAGTCTCTCATTTTTCGGATCTCATACACTGCAACTTTAAAGGCCAAATGAATGCGGTTTGCTGGTCTCGAGATTTAGTCGGGGATTTCAAAGAAATCGTGGATCAACTCGAATTAAAAGACAATATCACCGAAATTTATACAGAGGATCTGCTGGCATTACACTTGTCAGAACAAGGTATATTTGCGCGGGATATCATCTTAAAAGATATGCAACTGTTAAGCGATTTTGGGGCATCTCCTTCGCTGAATTTACTGAAATCTTATGAACGTGATGATGAACTTGATTTTATCGCAACCGATGTGTATTCCTACCATGTCGATCGCTCACCGATTGAAACGGATACGTTTTTATGTACCTATTATGGTCCTGCGAGTGATATTTTGCCCAATGCTCAAGTTGAGCAAAAGATTCTTATTCCAGAGATTCGTGACAAGTTAAAGCGGTTATATGACGGACCAGATGCTGAATTTGAGCAATTTCTAGAAGAATATTTTTTTGACCTCCATTATCAGCCTAAACCTAATGCACAACCAATCAATTTAGGGGTAGGACATCTATGGCGTTTAGCTGTTGATCATCCGACTCAACAGGCTTTACCCTGTGTTCATCGCGCACCTGTAGAAAATGAGGGTGAGTATCGGCTACTGCTGATTTGTTAAGGCGATTCTCACGAGATGGTTCAAACATGAGGAAAGAAGAGTAGCTTTGTTTTCCTGATCTGATCTCTTGAGCACCTCACTTGATGTTCTCTTAAGCAAAAATAGCGACTGTTTGAGTACCTGACAAGACCAATTCACCTTGTTCATTCCAAACCTGCATGCTTTGATAAGAATACCCACCTCCGGCAACTAAACTGAAGGATCGCACCAGATACCATTCGCTGTGTTCTGCAGGCTGGGTAAAATCGACGGTCCAATTCATTGAACTGATCGGTGCCAAGATTTTAAAACATACGGTTGATGCCGGTGGTAGACAATCACCAATCAACAGTAAAGCGACTTCAGCTGAAATCTCGTTTAAACCCTCTAAACGTACCCACGCCAAAAGTTCAGGTGTTTCACCTCCTGAAAAAAACATCGACTGACTGACTAAACGAATATCAAAATTTTTAAAAAAATTCGGAACTGGCAGGTTTTTCGGAATAGATGAATAATGTTCAGGTGGCTCAACTTGAGGGCATTCAACGTAGTGGTGATGAATTGTACTTTCTCGCGGACTCGCAAAAGTAAAACCTGCCCTTAATACAATGGCATTATCAACACGTGCGTCCACCGCAACTTGGGTCGCAGACTTGCCCTGTCTTAAGGTATCGACCTGAAAGGACACCTGCTCGGTGACAGGCCCAATAAATGCAATTTGTGCCGCTTTTAACGGCGGATGTTGCTGAGATAGATGATTGAGGGCAATCTGAAGCGCCATTGCCGATGAAAAACCACCATAGGCCGTTCGCCCTTGGCGCCAATGTTCAGGCGGGGTAAATGGCTGTTCAGTAGTCAATGAATGAAACATCTCGGCTAAAGTGGGCTTGTCCATATGCGTCCTTTTTCTGGTTCTATTGTGTCAGTTGCTTCAGATCAATCGATTCATCGGCAAATTGAGCAGGATCAATCTGAATATTATCATTGATGATTTTTTTACTGATCATAAATTCTAAAGGACGATTGATGCAATCTGCAGCAATGAGTTGCTTATTTTTAAAATAAAACGCTGCAAAGCTATTGCTGTTCTGCAAATCTCCTCGAATCACCAGCTGGTCATAGCCGTGATTTAAGCCAGCAATTTGCAGTTTGATGTCATATTGATCTGACCAAAACCAAGGTAAAGCGCTATACGGTTTGGACTTGCCACAGAAGGTTGCTGCTGCAACTTTGGCTTGTTCATTGGCATTCGGTACAGACTCCAAACGAAGCTGGCGTTGATAATGCACGTTAAAATGACTGGTACAATCTCCTGCGGCCACAATATCAGGGTCATTGGTTCGGCCATAGGCATCAATCCCTATGCCATTATCGACTTCAATACCTACTGCCTGTGCAAGTTCAATATTCGGCTGCACGCCTATCCCGACAATCACAAAATCTGCGGGAATCGTTTTGCCATCTGCGCATAAAACCCCTTCCACCTGTGTTGTTCCAACAATACGCGTTATCGTCATATTGTGATAAATGCTCACACCTTGTGCCTGATGAACTCGGGTATAAAATTCAGATAATTCTGGTGCAGTCACACGCTGTAAGATTCGTGATGCTGTTTCCAACAGAGAAACCTGAATTCCCTGTTTTCTCAATGAAGCCGCTGTTTCTAGGCCAATATAACCGCCGCCAATCATCACCGCATGTTTCGCGCTTTGAATATGCTGCTGTATGGCTTCGATATCGGCTGCATTTCGCACATAGTAAACCCCTTTAAGATCACTGCCTTCTATGTCGAGTTTTCTGACCCGTGCCCCTGTACAGAGTGCCAATTTGTCATAAGAAATCTGTGAGCCATCGGCAAGATCTAAGATTTTCCGTTCACGGTCTATGGACACCACATGGCTATGTATAAACTGAATCTGCTGTTTTGCATAAAATGCAGCTGGGCGGATCAGCAAGTCCTGAATACTTTTATCACCAGATAAAAAGGTCTTCGACAACGGCGGTCGATGATAGGGTAAATGCGGTTCATCCCCGATCATAATAATCTCACCGTCCCAACCCTCTTGACGCAGGCTGACACTCAGCTGCGCCGCTGCATGACTTGCACCGATAATCACTGTTTTCAGTTTTTGCATCACATGCCCTCTTTTTCAATGCTCAGTCAGTTTCATGCTGAAGTTTTAGCGGTAAGCTTAACCATCAATTTTGAATAGCCACGGACAAAGTTGGACTGCACAATCTCCGGTTCAGCAACCACTTCTAAACGGTCAAAACGATTTAAAATTTCTTCCCATAAAATACGCAGCTGCATCTCGGCTAAACGGTTACCCATACAACGATGCACGCCAAAGCCAAACGACAAATGATTACGGGCATCTTTACGGTCGATGATAAATTCCTCTGGACGGTCAATCGCGCGTTCATCGAGGTTGCCCGAGGCATACCACATCACCACTTTGTCGCCTTCACGAATGAACTGACCATTCAGCATCACATCTTGTTTCGCCACACGGCGCATATACGCCAATGGGGTTTGCCAGCGAATAATTTCAGAGACCATGTTGGGAATCAGGCTTGGATTTTCTTTCAGCTTGGCAAATTGTTCAGGGAATTGATGCAATGCCAGCACACCGCCACTCATTGAATTACGGGTCGTGTCATTGCCACCGACAATCAACAGCGCCAAATTGCCCAAATATTCCATCGGACGTTTGATCAGATCACGTGTGGCATCACTGCTTTGCATTAAGGTGATCAGGTCAAAACCGGCGGTTTCGCCTGCTGCTAGACGTGCAGCCTTGTCATGCCAAAGTGCAACAAAATGTTTGGCCATATCCGCGACACCGACAAAGGATTCATCCAAGTCCTTATCACCGCCAGTACTTTGTGGCGAAGACGAAAACAGATCTGACCAATACACCAGTTTTAAACGGTCTTCGTAGGGGAAATCCAGTAAGGTCGCCAGCATTCGTGCCGTGAGTTCAATTGAAACGGTGTGTACCCAATCAAAGGGCTGCCCAATCGGCAAGCTATCTAAAACTTCAGAAGTTCGCTCACGAATCAACGATTCCATTTCTTTTAAATTTTTCGGTGCTACAACGTCCTGAACCGCTTTACGGCGTTCATCATGTTTCGGAGGGTCCATGGCAATAAAAGTTTCGACATCAATCGGTGCGGTGCCAATTAAAATCAGCGGCTCTGCCGAAAACAGCTCATAGTTTTTATCGACAAACACAATATCTTTATAACGGGTGACTGACCAAAATGGGCCAAATGGACTGTTGGCCTGATAATGCACTGGGCATTCGTCACGCAGACGTTTGGAATAGGCATTCCATTGATGCTGTCTAAACAAAAATGGATTACTTAAATCAATGTCCTTGAGATCAACAGTCGATACATCCGGGATGGGCTGTTCCACAAATTCCGGGAAATAGTCCTTTTGCGTAATAAGACGTTTAGTGCGTTTAAACAGGTGCACGCCTTTGACTTGCATATCCATCGGAATCAATGGCGAAAGTCGATTGGATGCTTCATTTTTGACTTTATTTAATACCGCTTCAAACTGGGTCATGTTGTTCTTGCCTATTTTTATTTTCGATATCGATGTGAACTGATTGCACGGAGACCTAATACAATCCTGAGGTTTTACATTTGATATTCAGGCAGCTGCACACGCATGCCATTCATGTCGTCTGACACCTGTACTTGGCAGGCCAAACGGGATGTGGTGGTTTTTTCTGGGGTAAGATCAAGCATTTGCAGCTCACTCGCTGAAGCTGTGCCGACTTGTGCAATCCATTTCGCATCTAAAATCACATGACAGGTACCACAGGCGCATTCACCACCACAATCGGCATCAATGCTTGGAATGCCGTGATCGATGGCTATCTGCATCAGTGATTTTCCCGCTTCTAAGTCAGCTGAATGCTCTGTACCATCATGCTCAACAAAAGTAATCGTTCCCATTTATGTTCTCCTTCACAGGGTGATTGGCTTGCTATTCATCGGTTTTCGTTCGGATAAATACAATCTAATGTTATAAACACTGCATAAGGAGGTCATTTTTTGACAAGATGGGGTCATAAAAAGACAGGGGAAAAATAAAACCAAAAAAATTGGATTTAATCAATAAAATCGACACGACAGGATGTCAACGTGGAAGCCATAAAAATCAATGCATTGATGAATGAAAATTTAGAGACTGCCAATATTCCCTCCACTTATGCCCGGATGATTGGTCGAGAGTTGGGATTAAATATTCGTGAACTGCCGCAATTATTACAATTTACCCAGCTCAGTACTGAACAATTGCTGCAGGATGAAACCTTACTGACCGCCAGGCAATTGGTGCAGATTTTACAGAACAGCGTGGCTTTATCGGAACATGCTGATTTTGGTTTGCGTCTGGGTAAACGGCTCACGCCAACGACACATGGTGCAATGGGTTTTCTGGTCAACAGTAGTCCGAACCTGTTGATGGCTTTAAAAGCCTTTAAGGAATTTATCCCGACACGCATCAGTTTCGCGCGTTTAAGCCTTGAATATACGCAAGACTCAGTCAATATTGCGCTGCATTTTGATATTCAGCTCTCTGAGCAGGTCCATCGGATCCTTGCTGAAACTTGTGCCGTGATTTTGTATGAATGTGCCGAATTTATTGTGGGACGCGCAATGGATGAAGCAAAAATCTTTTTTGCACATCAAGAGCCACATTACAGCCAGGATTATGCGGACTATTTATCGGGAAGCTATTTTTTTTCATCGGATGAGATCAAAGTCGAGTTTCCTCTAAGCCTCTGTAACATTCCCAATGCATCAGCCAATCAAGACAATTATATGCTGGCGATGCGCCAATGTGAAAGCATGCTGCAACAGTTGAAAGCTGCACCGCAAAGTTATATTTATGATATTCAAAAGATGATGCTGTCGAGTTCCTTACATGAGCTAAATGAAGAGCAGATTGCAGCGGCTTTATTTATGAGCAAACGCACACTAGCACGTAAACTGGCACAAGATGGCACCAGTTTTAGAGAAATTCGAGACTCAATTCTGTCCAGACAAGCCAGCAGCTATTTGCTCGAAAGTGATTTGTCTGTCGATGCAATTGCAACCTTATTAAATTATCACGACAGCGCAAATTTCCGCCGTGCCTTTAAACGATGGTTTGATTTGCCACCCAGCGAATATCGTTTCCAAAATAAAAGATAATCATCCTAATGATCTGAGGACAACTTTGTAAAACTAGGATAATTAGGTAGGTTCATGAACTTATCAAGTCAAAATAATGAATTTAATTAATATAAGTTATTGAATTTATTAAATATTATTTATAAATAGAATTATGAAGTAAATTTTAGATGAACTTAAGTTTAGTAACTTTTATAAGTTATTTTATTCTTAATACCTCTAAATATTCTTTTTAGGCAATAGAATAATTTCAATAAAAAGAATAGGAATAATTTCTCCTAATTAATTTTTACTTGCGCTTTATTAACATCAATCTAAGTATATTCTTTTCAAATTTATATAAGGATTAGAACTAGTTACTTATTTCGAAGTTTCAGGCACAATTAAAACTGTGCCGAATCTTTTCAAAATTAAAAAAGTCCTAGACAACAAAAAACCAGGCATTGCATCTTTTTAATCGATCGACTAAACCGAACTCCCAGTCCAAATACACCTGCATTGCATTTTTAGAGTTATCTGTTGCTTCATATAGCTCAAAACCAACTGCACGTTCAGAATCACATTCTAAAAATAAGCGGTCAATGTACGACACTTTCTTGAAGATATATTCTTCTACAGATTCATAACTGTCTTCGGTATCCCAAGCTGAACAGAAGTTACCACGGCAAATGGGAGGGTTTATTTTTGATTTATGCCATATTTTTACCCATTCATGTATATTTCAAATCTGGGAAATCTTTAGCAGAAACTTGCAAATTTTATAACCCTAAATAATCTTAAAAGACTTATACATATAAACTATAACTAACATTTACATTTTGATGTGGTAACAGGAAAAACATATTACAGGTTTTGATGTGGTAACAGCTAAATTTTGATGTAGTAACATAGTCCATGTATATAAAATAACCAAAAGTACGGACATGACCTATATAACCCAAAATACTGACTTTATATTTAAAAACTATTTAATAATGATACCTATAGCGCCATTGATAAAACTATTCTCATGTCAGAATTGCGCTAGTTTTTAGAGACCTATATGCTAATAATATCTCTCAGAATTGCTTTTATTGAATCTAAAAGTATTCACAAGTACAGTGGATTAGAAGCAGCATTCAACTATGTCATAAGGTATGTTATCGCATGGCTGAGCTTGGTATTATTGGAGTATGTGGGTTATTGTAAACAAGATTAGGATTCTATTATGTAAAAGAATATAGCCTGGTTATAGATGAGAGAAAAGCATTACCCAGACAGTTAAAAGTATAGCTAGCTGATATCTACCACATCCATAGATCTAATCGGCCGAAAAGAAATCTAGCAAAAATCAGAAACCCATCATTGGTTAAACAAGTAGAACAGAGGGCAGCTCATTATCCCTCTAATTGTGACCATTGTAATTCCTATACTCGAAAACTATTTAGTCGAAATGCACATACCATCTTTGGGTATCACCTTAACAACCCGTTGATGCTGTGTTTACTTCGTGTCAATTGAATAATTCTGGATAACCCAAAGGTGGTACTGAATAGCCTCCACTCTCTTAGACAAATTTCGTCTATTCTTTTTGCACAGAAAATTTCAACAACCCCTAAATATATAAATCAAAATTTAAAATTGTACTTGGTCAGAAATCGGACTTCATCATAATCCTTACCAACTTCAGTATCATAATTAATATAGAGCAACTGAAAGCCTAAACCTTTCAGCGGTTGTTACTGAACAGTGTAATTTAAGACAATATCCCGCTTAATTTCACGGTTGTCTTTGCCTGCCGTCTTAAAGTTTTCACCATAAATATAGCGATAACCAATATCGAGACCCGCAACAACAGCATCGAGCTTATATTTCATATTCAGATAATATGAATCCTCATCCTGTTTATTGAACAGACCTTGTGTCCAGTCAATAAAATACCGCGCCGGAATACCTGTAATTAAGGAAAAATCATAATTACCATCTACAGTCTGGAAACCTAGTCCAATGGAATACACAGGACTTTTAAACTCATTATAATTCCATACTCTAATGATCAACGGGAGAATGCCATCGAAATAGATTGAATTGTTTCATTATTAAACTGGTTTTAAATGATCTTTTTTATCCAGATACCCTAGGATCACTTGCAGTAATACCCCAATCAGCGCACACGCGGACATCAAAATAAAGCAAAGTGTATAACCTGTTGCATTATGCCAACCACCAAAATTTGTCAATAAAGACCCCATTAAAATTGGTGCAATGGCTCCTCCAACATAAAGTGCTACAGTAATAATACTATTCGCTGTGCCCATTGCATCTTGCTCTGCATAATCTGATGCAGTTGCATAGTAGATAGGCCAAATCGCATTAGCAGAGAAACCAAAAATTAATTGAATAATAATGACTGAAGTGACACCTTGAGTTAAACAGAAACTTAGTATCCCCACTGCCATCCAAATACCACAAAGAATCAAAGTTTTACGTCGACCAATTTTGTCTGATAAAGATGGCCAAAAAATTTGCCCCATAATTCCTGTAATGGTAAATACTGCGCTTAAACCAGCAGCTTCTGCGAGATTTAAACCTACAATATTGTAGAGATAGGCAGGAAAGATGGTGAGAAATCCAAGATATACAATGTGTGTGATTAATGTACTTCCTGCAGTAAATAAAATACCGCGAGATTTTAAGGTTTTTTTGAGTAATCCTTTTTTAGCTTGTTTTTTATTCTCAGATTGAGCTTCTATTGGTGCATTTTCTGTAGGAGGTGTAAATCCATGCTCAATACACGAGTCATGAAATTCATCATAACGCTGTCTAGTTGAGTAAATTACCCAAAATGTGAGGACTGGTACTGAAATGATAATGCCTAGATAGAAAGCATAGCGCCAATTTTCAGGTCCGAAATAATAAATAATGGATGCCATAACAACACCACTAAGCATTGCACCCACTGGATAACCTGCATGGTGAGCACCTATTGCAAATCCACGATGCTCTTTTGGCCACCATTCAGCAGTATTACTTACTCCAATTGGCTCAGCTGCACCACAGCCCATTGAAACCAATATTCTTAAGATAACAAATTTGTAGAAAGTATTACTAAAAGACATAATGCCTGATAGCAAAGAAAGAAAAGTGAAACCGATAATTAAGGGCCATTGAAAAATTGCACGTTTCCAGCCTGGCGCTTTAAAATCACAATATGCACTTACCGGAATACTCAATAATGCCAGTGAAACCGTAATTACAGCAATAGTATAGCCCCATTCTGTAGGAGTGAGTGAAAATTCCTCACAGATCATAATAGCTGCACGGAATATTAACTCACGATCGTATGCAATAATCAGCCAAATTAACCAACAGACGATCAGCGACACCCACGAATGTCGATGTACTTTCTTTAAACTCATCTTATTTCCCTATACATCTACCCACTTAATGTGGGTGGATTAATCCATTTTTAATTTCAGTTTTAAATCTTGTATGAATCTTTTAAGCGAAGGGTTTTGCCCTTGGAATTTTTAGAAAAGATAGACTTATCGATTAATTAATTCCAATTATATTTTCCCACCAGGGAATAACTAAATGTTATCAATATTCGCTTAAAATATATAAATGATTAATTTTAAATAAAATTTAATTGGAAATATGAGTAACTAGAAAGATAAATACGAATATTCTAAAGTGTAAATTTCACATAATTTAAATAAAAAATACTGGCTGTTTTAAAGCCAGTATGATGGAAAAAATAGTGAATAATTTACTAATATTTATTATTAGGTTTCTAAATGATTAATCCTTTTTAATTCAAGAATTAATCCTGAATGATCTAAGGCACCATCTCCCTGATTTACCATGTTGGTAAAAAGTTGATCAACTAATTGAGCAACTGGCAATTTCAAATCCAATTTATGCGCATAAGCCATGGCGGTATTAGTATCTTTAAGCTGAGTACTCGCTGCACCTCCTGGTTTAAAGTTTTGATTCAACATACGTTCGCCATGTTGTTGCAAAATAGGAGAGTCAGCAAATCCACCCGTTAATGCTTGCTTCACTTTATGAGGATCAGCCCCACCTTGTTGGGCAAGTAACAATCCTTCCGCAACAGTTGCAATCGTACTTGCCACAATCATTTGATTGACCAGCTTTGCGAGTTCACCACAGCCTGCGCCACCGACTAAAACAGGTCGACCCATGGCAGAAAAAATTGATTTTGCCTGTTCAAAGACCGCTTCTTCTCCACCGACCATAATGGCGAGATTGGCATGAATTGCGCCTTTTTCTCCCCCTGACACAGGTGCATCCAAATACTTAAAGCCCAGTGACTGACATTTTTCATTTTGCGCCTTTGCCGTTTCTACCGGAATAGAACTCATAACAATGACTGTAGCGCCTTGTTTTAATTTGGCGACCGCACCTTGGTCTTGAAACAAAACCTCATTGCAGGTCTGTCCATCACTGAGCATACAAATCAGGAACTCCACATCTACGGCAACTTGATTTAACTCCTGGCAAGCTGTGGCACCCAGCTTGACTAAATCACTAAGTTTAGCTGGCGTTCTGTTCCAAACTTGGACTTGATGACCCGCTTTGAGTAGGTTCGCCACCATTGGTGAACCCATAATTCCCGTACCGACAAAGCCAATATTCGCCATTATTTTAACTCCGAGACTATATTCTTATGCAGAACACCTGACTCTTTCTTCAGCGAATCCGACTTTAACTTTGCCAATAAAATTAAACCAAGCCCACCCATTGCAACAAAGCCTGCTATGACCATAAAGGCAACGGTATAATTACCTGTCGTGGTATAAAGATAGCCTGTTAAATAAGGTCCAGTAAAACCACTTAAATTACCCACAGAGTTGATCAGTCCAATCCCTGCAGCAGCACCGACACCTGTTAGGGTTTGACCCGGTAAAGTCCAGAAAATGTTAATGGCACTAAATACACCAATGGCTAAGAAGATAAAGCCCACAATAATTGCCCAAGGTTGATTCACAATCAGTGCAATGGCGATCGCAATTGCGGCCATCAATGCTGCACTTGCACCATGCCAATAACGCTCTTGTTTACGATCAGAACGGCGACTCCATAAGATCATGCCTACTGCAGCAAATGCATACGGGATAGCCGTTAACATACCATTTTGAATTAAGCTGATTTCCATTCCAAAAGTATTACGAAAGGATTCTAAAACGCTCGGTAAGAAAAAGAACATCGCATTTGAGCCTGAGGTAATACCGAAATAAACCAGTGCCATGATCCAAACCAAGGGATTTTTAAATACCTGTTTAATAACCGCACTTTTACTCAAATTTGCATCAGCAGATTTCGCTTTTTCACTTTCTTCTTTTTCCAAAGTATTCATTAACCATGTGCGCTGCTCACCTGTTAGCCACTGAGCTTCTTTAGGCGTATTGGTTAAATATTTAAGACAAACAATGCCTAGAATAATGGATGGAATGCCTTCTAGAATATACATCAAACGCCAGCCTTCATAACCAATGGTATTGCCCCATTGCATTAATCCTACTGAAACAGGTGCACCAATAATTTGCGCAATTGGCAACCCTAAATAAAACATTGCGAACACACGTGCACGGTAGCGTACAGGAAACCATAATGTAAGATAGAAGATCACACCTGGGAAAAAGCCAGCTTCTGCAATACCTAATAGAAACCGTAAAACAATAAACTGGGTTCCAGTTTGAATAAAACCCATCAATGCAGCAATAATTCCCCAAGTAATCATGATCCGTGCAATCCAAATACGGGCACCGAAACGATGAAGCAAAATATTACTAGGTACTTCTGCAATAAAATACCCCAAGAAAAAAATACCCGCACCCAAACCAAAAATAGTTTGAGTGATTCCTATCGCCTCATTCATATGTAAGGCAGCAAAACCAATATTGGTTCTGTCTAAAAATGCCATTACAAATAAAATAATTAAAAAAGGAATAATTCTTTTTGAAATACGTTTAACGGTCTGCTCTTCCAAAGCAGATATCGGTTTAATATCTTCCATAATATTGTCTCACTTTAGTCAGCTATCTCAGCCATTATTTCTGGGTGTCTTCAATATGAGCCTGAATAATACTTTCAAAATTTTCATCTGCTTTAAATCCGAGCGATTCGGCATATTCTGCTTTGACTTGCACAGGCCAGCTTTGCACAATGCGTTGAATGGTTTTGTCTTCTTGCCATTGCACCAAATCTACTGCGGATTTCCCTGCAACTTTTTCCAATGCGTCCAGCATTTGCTGAACAGTCACGGTTAAACCGGGTAAGGGAATAATTCGATTATCCGCTAATTGATTTGGGGAAAGCGTTGCTGCCTGAATCATTGATTCAACACAACGACGTGGTGAGGTAATAAATACTGGCGTATCTGCTTGAACTGGGCAGATAGCAGATTCGCCTTTTAGCGGTTCACGAATAATCGAACTAAAGAATGTAGATGCTGCTTTATTTGGTTTACCCGGGCGAACAACAATCGTCGGAAGTCGTAATACACGCCCATCAATAAAACCTTTACGTGAATAATCTGATACCAGTAATTCACCTATGGCTTTTTGCATCCCGTATGAAGATTTAGGGGTCACTACAGTTTGATCTGTGACTACGTCTGGTAATTCTCCCCCAAATACCGCACAGCCACTGGCGAAAATAACCCGTGGTTTTGAGCCATGTTTTCTCAAAGCTTCAAGTAAAGTCAGTAGTCCGTATAAATTAACATTCATACCTAAATCAAAATCAGCTTCAGCTGCGGAACTTACGACAGCCGCCAAATGCCAAACCACATCGATATTTTCTGTGATTTTCTCTACTAAACTCTTATCAGTTATGTCGCCAGTAATCACTTGGATTTTAGGGTCTTGCGGAAGCTCTTCACCTGCAAATGCATCAAACAATATAACCTTATCAATCGTTTGAGCAGCTTGACCGTCGAATGAGATTGTACCTAATTCTAAAATTTTAATTGCGATTTGCTTGCCAATAAAACCAGTACCGCCAGTAATCAGGATATTCATGGGTGCTCCTTCCCGCTATTTATTTACTTTGACGAATCCAATCGCCGTTAAAGCCAAATTAAGCAGGAAGATCAATAATTACCAATGAATTATTCCTAAATATCGATAACTTTTTAATATCAATTATTAATTCTATTCAGATTTCTCTAGCGATTTATGATGTATATGATTCATTCGTATACTATTTTTTTATGTGTATATCTCTATAATCTCTTGCCAATAACCCTTACTTATCAAATAGTGATTTTTAATCATTGGTAATAAACGCTATTCCGTTTTAATTTAATAAAAAAATGCGTGATTATTCATTAAAATCAACTGCCTTAATAAATGGATGTATTTTTCAGGACAATATAAATGGAAATTAAAGTATTTGTAGATATCAAAACACGTTTAGGTGAAGTCCCGACTTGGGATCCGATTCGTCAAAGCTTGTTTTGGGTCGACATTGTAGACGGTCGTTTATTTTGCTGTGATGAAAACGGTGCTAACTTAAAAGCATGGGAAACCTATCAAAAGATTGGATCATATGCCTTACGTGAACATCACAATGGCGCGATTGTAGCACTTGAAGATGGTGTTTATAGCTTAGATTTCGACACTGGTGATTTAAATTTGATTGTCAATCCTGAGCCAGATATGCCGTTTAACCGTTTGAATGACGGAGGCGTAGATCGTCAAGGGCGTTTTGTTTTTGGATCAATGAATCGTTTGGAAGAAGCTAAAACTGCGTCTTTATATCGTCTAAATACAGATCTTTCCATTCAAAAACTCGAAGACAATATTAATACCTCAAATGGTGTGTGTTGGAGTCCTCGTGGAGATAAATTTTATTTTGCAGATACTTGGCAAGGTGAAATTTGGTCATATGACTATGACAATTCAGATGCAGGATTATCCAACAAGCAGGTTTTTTGCAGCATTGATATGCAAGATGGCGGTTCCGCAGATGGCTCAACCGTCGATAGCGAAGGTTATGTCTGGAGTGCCAAAGTCTATTCAGGCCAACTCATTCGTTACACGCCTGATGGCACAGTTGATCGCATTATTGAAATGCCTGTTAAAAAAGTCACTAGTCTCGCGTTTGGTGGGAAAAATTTAGATGTACTTTTCGTTACCTCTATGTCACAACCACCCTTGCCACGATTTCCCGGAGACAACCAACTCCGAGGCAGTGTATTTGCGATTTATGGTTTAGGTATCACGGGTGTAGGCGAGGCTCGATTTAAGGGTTAATTCCGCCCTCTCCATCATTAAAATATCTTAATGTAATGTAAATACAAATTATTTACGGTATGGACTACTTATGTTAAAAGGAAAATAACATGAGAAAAATAAAACAAGGTTAACGATTAAAACCAGACCAGTTAACTCGGAGTTTTCAATCGATTAGCTGTGACTTTTTCAATTGGCGGATTCAAGCGGCAAGTGCAACAGTATAAAAACTAGCCATAATATCACTGGGTGTATACCAGCCCAGTGTCTTTCTAGGACGATTATTTAGAGCAGTCTCTATCTGTTCTATCCGCTCTTTTGAAACATGATCAAACGATGAGGATTTTGGTAGATATTGTCTGATCAGACCATTCGTATTTTCATTTCTGGCTCGTTGAATAGACTTGTACGGATCTGCAAAGTAAGTCTCTATGCCTGCGTCCGTTATTGTAAGTGGCATCACGCCAGTGTGTTTTTACATAACTCTGCGTGATGCTTGTTCTAAACACTTAAATTTCATTTTTTTTGGAATGTTTAAGCAGTATATCCATAAAGGTTTGAGCAATTTCTGAAATCGGTTCACCTTTACGGGTCAATATTCCATAATCTTGTGCATCTAAAATCAAATTAGTTTCAATAATACATAATTTGCCATCTTTTACTTGATGATTCACCATGGCCTCAGGCAACATCGCAATCATCGGTGCGCCACTGAGTATTTGTAAGAAAGTCTGCATAGACATGGTATTAACTGTATTTAAAGGAATTTTTACTTTTGCCTGTGCAAATGCCGCCTCCATTCTTTCTCGAATTGGCGTACCTTTCGGATACAACACCCAGGGCCATTCCAATAATTGCTCTAATGGGCAAAACTTCTGTTGTGCACATGGATGTTCATTGTTGACCACAATACAAAAAGGCTCTGGACCCAAGGCTTGAAAATCAAAATATTGACTTTGCGTAGCTTGGGTAAAACGTCCGATCGCTAAATCTAAAGTATGCTCACTGAGCATTTCCATCAAATGATCACTGGTCTGTTCTACTACATCGATGGAAAGTAGCGGCCATTGTTTTTTTATTTCAATAATAGCATTAGGAATCACCATCGCAGTGGCAGCAAAAATTCCACCAACTTTTAGAAAACCGTATCCACCTAACCGTAGCATTTCAATATCCTCAACAAAGTGTTTTGCATCATTGAGTACGCGCTGCGCATATTGAATCACATGTTGTCCTAAAGCTGTTACCGGCATACTTCTAGGTAATCTTTCAAAAACAGTAAAACCCAATAAATTTTCAATTTCTTTCAGCATTTTACTGATGGCGGGTTGACTTAAATTCATCTGTTCAGCAGCTAAATGCATATTATTAGTCCTTGCTAAGGTTTCTAACAGCACTAAGTGACGGTATTTAAACCAATTATTTAAACTCGAATAGCTCAAATCTGCCATTGAAAAATCCTTTTCCGATAACTAAATGTTATTGATAACTAAATTATTATCATTGGTACTTATCGATTAAGAATCCTATCATAATTTTAAATAAAACAAGGATGATTTACATGAAATTCACACTGACTTCGACTAATTCACTACCTCTAGACGGTACAGAAGGATGCTTGATTGGTCGTGCTTGGGTACCCAATAAGATTTCTGGCCCCTCACCAGTTCTTTTAAAAGGAGATCAAGTTTTTGATATCTCATCTGAATTCAGCACTGTTTCAGAATTATTAGAAATTGATCAACCTACCCAAATTTTATCAAAAGTTGAAGGGCAGTTGGTCGGATCTATTGATGAAATTTTTGCGAATACTCGAGCTGAACCAGATCAAAGCAAGGCTTATTTCTTAGCGCCTATTGATCTACAAGTGATTAAAGCAGCGGGTGTGACTTTTGCCGCAAGTATGCTTGAGCGCGTAATTGAAGAACAAGCGGCTGGGGATGCCCATAAAGCCCAAAATATTCGTGCAGTGGTGCAAAGTGTTATTGGTGACAGCCTTAAAACCATTCAACCTGGATCTGAAAAAGCACTTGAACTAAAAAAATATTTAATCGAACAAAATATGTGGTCTCAATATCTTGAAGTGGGGATTGGTATTGATGCAGAAATTTTCACTAAAGCCCCTGTTCTAGCCGCTGTGGGGTCAGGTCAAAATATTGGTATTCATCCAAAATCGGAATGGAATAACCCAGAACCTGAAGTGGTTCTTGTGGCCAATAGCCGCGGCAAAATTTTAGGTGCAACTTTAGGTAATGACGTTAATCTTCGAGATTTTGAAGGTCGTAGCGCTCTTTTACTCAGTAAAGCTAAAGATAATAACGCCTCTTGTGCAATTGGTCCTTTTATCCGTTTATTTGATGAAACTTTTAATTTGGATGATGTTCGTTCTTGTGATGTTGAGCTAGAAATAAAGGGAACAGATAGTTTTATATTGAATGGACTGAGTTCAATGTCTCAAATTAGTCGTGATCCTGAAGATTTGATCCAACAAACTTTGAATGAAAATCATCAATATCCAGATGGTTTTGTATTGTTCTTAGGCACATTATTTGCGCCCACTAAAGATCGTGAGAAATCTGGTGCAGGTTTTACCCATAAAATTGGTGATGTGGTTTGGATTCATACGCCCAAATTAGGCACGCTTTATAACACCGTTACTACAAGTGACAAAGCAAATCCGTGGAATTTTGGCATTAATTCATTAATTCGTAATTTAAAGCAGCGTGAATTACTGTAAATTTCACATATTATCCATAGGTGTAATAGTATTTTTTGATCTTAGCCTTTAGGGTTTTAACACTACACTTCTATTTAATAAATATTTTAACTACTACTCATTCGCATAATATTAAAGTAAGGATCTGGAAATGAATGATCAAAGTAAACGGATTTTTTTACGTAGCCAGGAATGGTTTGATGATCCAGAACATGCAGATATGACGGCTTTATATGTTGAACGCTATATGAATTATGGTTTGACACGGGATGAGCTTCAATCTGGTAGACCCATCATTGGTATTGCGCAAACAGGTAGCGATTTAACCCCGTGCAACCGTCATCACAAAGAATTGGCGGAACGTGTTAAAGCAGGTATTCGTGATGCAGGTGGTATTCCTATGGAATTCCCGGTTCATCCGATTGCAGAACAATCGCGTCGCCCTACTGCTGCTTTAGACCGCAACTTAGCGTATTTAGGTTTAGTTGAAATTCTGCATGGATATCCTCTTGATGGAGTAGTTTTAACGACAGGTTGCGACAAAACTACGCCTGCTTGCTTAATGGCTGCAGCTACCACTGATTTACCTGCCATTGTTCTATCAGGTGGACCAATGCTCGATGGTCACTATAAAGGTGACTTGATTGGTTCGGGTACAGTCATCTGGCATGCACGTAACCTACTGGCATCTGGCGAAATTGATTATGAAGGGTTTATGGAAATGACCACTTCTGCATCACCTTCTGTAGGTCATTGTAATACCATGGGTACAGCACTTTCCATGAATGCATTGGCTGAAGCATTGGGAATGTCTTTACCGACCTGCGCCAGTATTCCTGCACCTTATCGTGAGCGCGGTCAAATGGCCTATATTACAGGTAAACGTATTTGCGAAATGGTCCTTGAGGACTTACGACCATCTAAAATCATGACCAAGCAATCGTTTGAAAATGCCATTGCAGTTGCCTCTGCTTTAGGTGCTTCAAGTAACTGTCCTCCACATTTAATCGCCATTGCACGTCATATGGGAATAGAGCTGACTTTAGATGATTGGCAACGTGTAGGCGAAGATGTACCACTTCTTGTGAACTGTATGCCTGCAGGAAAATATTTGGGTGAAGGCTTTCACCGTGCAGGCGGTGTACCAGCTGTGATGTATGAATTACAAAAAGCAGGTGTACTCCATGAAAACTGTGCATCAGTCAGCGGTAAAACAATGGGAGAAATTGCTAAACAGTCCCAAACCTCTAATTCAGATGTCATTTACTCTTATGAAGAACCGCTTAAACATGGTGCAGGCTTTATTGTACTAAGCGGTAATTTTTTTGATAGCGCCATTATGAAAATGTCAGTGGTCGGTGAAGCGTTTAGAAAAACCTATTTATCTAATCCTGAGGAAGAAAATAGTTTCGAAGCTCGAGCGATCGTTTTTGAAGGTCCTGAAGATTATCATGCACGTATTAATGATCCTGAACTTAATATTGATGAACATTGTATTTTAGTGATTCGTGGTGCGGGCACAGTGGGTTATCCGGGTAGCGCAGAAGTCGTCAATATGGCTCCTCCGGTCGAGTTAATTAAAAGAGGCATCGATTCTTTACCTTGTTTAGGAGATGGGCGTCAAAGTGGTACGTCAGCGAGTCCTTCTATTTTAAATATGTCGCCTGAATCTGCCGTGGGTGGGGGGATTGCATTACTAAAAACAAATGATCGTTTAAGAATTGATTTAAATAAACGCTCTGTCAATGTTCTTATTTCAGATGAAGAATTAGAACATCGTCGTAAACAATGGAAACCGATCCTCCCTGCTTCTCAAACTCCTTGGCAAGAAATATATCGCAATATGGTGGGACAATTATCTACAGGTGGTTGTCTAGAACCTGCAACTTTATACATGCGCGTTATAAATGAGAAGAACCTGCCGAGACATTCTCACTAATAGAAACTTAGGAAAAATTAGATGAACAATATTGGACAAAACTTTATTGCTGGCTCACGCAGCGCACAAGGGAGCAAGTTGCTGCAAAGCTTTAATGCAACGACAGGTGAAGCATTGGCTTATGAATTTCATCAAGCCACAGAGCAAGAAGTGAATCAGGCTTGTGAAGCAGCCAGCCAGGCTTTTAAAAGCTATCGCCATACATCCCCTGAACAGCGCGCTCTGTTTTTAGAAGCGATTGCAGATGAACTGGATGCGCTTGGTGAGGATTTCCTGAATATTATTTCTCAGGAAACTGCCTTACCCCTTGCACGTTTACAAGGTGAACGGGGACGTACCAGTGGCCAAATGCGTCTATTTGCTAAGGTATTACGTCGGGGTGATTTCCTGGGTGCCCGTATTGATACCGCCTTGCCTGATCGCAAGCCGATGCCTCGTGTAGATTTACGTCAGATTAAAATCGGTGTAGGGCCAATTGCAGTCTTTGGTGCAAGTAACTTTCCGCTGGCATTCTCAACAGCAGGTGGTGATACCGCCTCAGCTTTAGCGGCAGGTTGTCCAGTTGTGGTGAAAGCACACAGCGGTCATATGGCAACAGCTGACCAGGTCGCTCAAGCCATTGAACGTGCTGTCGAGAAAACCAATATGCCCAAAGGCGTATTTAACATGGTCTATGGCAATGGCGTGGGCGAAACCTTAGTGAAACACCCGCTGATCCAGGCGGTCGGTTTTACCGGATCATTGAAGGGTGGTCGAGCACTTTGTGATATGGCAGCTGCACGTCCACAACCCATTCCAGTATTTGCTGAGATGAGCAGTATTAATCCGATGCTTATGCTGCCTGCCGCATTAAAAAGTCGTGGTTCGCAGATTGCACAGGATTTGGCAGATTCGGTAGTCATGGGCTGTGGTCAGTTCTGTACCAATCCTGGTCTGATTCTCGGAATTAAATCGCCAGAATATACACAGCTGATTGTTCAACTGACTGAAATCATGAATGCCAAAACTGCGCAAACCATGTTGAATGCAGGCACATTAAAAAGCTATGTCTCAGGTCTGGAGCATTTAACCAAACATCAAGGCATTGAACATTTAGCGGGTCAAGCTCAACAAGGCGACCAAGCTCAACCTCAACTGTTTAAAGCCGATGTTGAGCTATTACTCGCAAGCGATCAATTGCTACAAGAAGAAATCTTTGGTCCGACAACTATTGTGATTGAAGTTGAAGATCATGCACAACTGATCCAGGCACTGGGCAGCATGAATGGCCAGTTGACGGCTTCCCTGATTGCAGATGAGGAAGATTTAGGCGTCTTTGCAGATGTGGTACCGGTATTGGAAGAAAAAGCCGGGCGCTTATTGCTAAATGGTTATCCAACCGGGGTAGAAGTAAGTGATGCCATGGTACATGGTGGACCTTATCCTGCGACTTCAGATGCACGTGGTACCTCGGTAGGTACATTGGCGATTGACCGTTATTTACGTCCAGTGTGCTATCAGAACTATCCGCAAAGTTTATTACCGGAAGCATTGCGGGATGAAAATCCGCTAAAACTTCTGAGACTGGTAAACGGTGAAATGACCCGAGATTCAATCTAAGAACGATAAAAGAGACCTCGTAGGGGTCTCTTTTTTGATTCAAACCCAATTAGAGCAAGCCCAAGAATTTTTCGTAGGCACATGGACAGAAGGTGCTCCAGATGGATTAGATACTTTAAAGCCTGCTTTTCCCAGCTATGGGATTTATAAGGTTCGTTTGAATCCAGATAGCACTTTATTACCTTTGAATCATATTCAAATCACTAATCTATCCTGGTTAGTCTTTGCTAAAAATCACCAATATCTTATGCAACTAATGAAGACAATGGCAATATTTTCGGTAAGGTATCGACATTTAAAATTGATAAAGAAGGAAATTTAAAGTTTTTAAATGCTGTAAATAGTCTGGGACAACAGCTCACACATGCTGAGACTTCTCCGGATAACCAATTTTTGTTTGTAGCCAATTACTCTGCTCGACCTGGGCATGCAGGCATTTCAGTTTTTACAATCCGGGCAGATGGCTCAATAGGAAAAGCTGTACAGAATATCTTCTTCTTAAAAGGAAGCAATGCATAACCTGATCGACAAGCAGATGGACATGCATATTCCATTATATTTAGTCCTGATAAAAAGACGGTTTACTTAACCGATTTAGGGAGCGATCTTATTCGGGCTTATGAATATATTCCAAAATCCAAACAACCCTTAAAAAAAGCAAAACAGTTAGATTTACCTTTCCCTGCAGCAAGTGGTCCTCGTCATCTCATTTTTAGCAAAAATGGTGATTATGCTTATGCCATAACGGAAATGGGAGCGCAAATAATTGTTTTAAAAAAAGTGAATGGCAAATATGAAACAGCTCAACAAGAAAATTTAACTGACCAGATGGATGCATCCTTTAAACGAGGAGCAGGTTTAATTTTCTCTCCAGATCAACATTTTTTATATGCAGGAAATCGTCGTAAAAGTAATGAGATTGTGGCATACGCGGTTAATCAAGAAACAGGAAGATTAGCCTTGGTTGATCGTTATGCAATCGGGGTCATGAAAACAAGAGCATTTGCTATTGATGCATCAGGACATTATTTAATTGTAGCCAACGTATTTAGTAATACCATAAGTCAGTTTAAACGAGATCTAAATACAGGTAAATTAACTCCAACGCAAATTGCTTTACAGAGGGGTTTGCCGACAGATATCAAGTTTATTCCAAAATAAATAAAACTGCCCTCTTAAAAAACCAAAAGTAAAAGTGGTAAATAAAAAGAGACCCCTACGAGGTCTCTTTTATCGTTCTTAGATTGAATCTCGGGTCATTTCACCGTTTACCAGTCTCAGAAGTTTTAGCGGATTTTCATCCCGCAATGCTTCCGGTAATAAACTTTGCGGATAGTTCTGATAGCACACTGGACGTAAATAACGGTCAATCGCCAATGTACCTACCGAGGTACCACGTGCATCTGAAGTCGCAGGATAAGGTCCACCATGTACCATGGCATCACTTACTTCTACCCCGGTTGGATAACCATTTAGCAATAAGCGCCCGG
>NZ_SJNZ01000024.1 GCF_004331155.1 Acinetobacter terrestris | reverse complement strand
GGTTTTGGTGGTCAAGGCGGTTTTGGTGGTCAACAAGGCGGTTTCGGTGGTCAAGGTGGCTTCGGTGGTCAAGGTGGCTTCGGTGGTCAATCTACCCCTGGTTTTGAAGGTGAAACGAAATTTGAAGATCCTCAAGATGACGAAAATAATCGTTAATTGTTGATTTTTAAAAACCTCTCCTCGTGAGAGGTTTTTTTTATTTAAAAATTTTTAGTTTTAAAATAAATAATCCTGCCAAATTCTTATGTAGAGCTGGACCCAATATTAATGAAATAAAAAACCAGTTGCTCATCACAACTGGTTTTTTAAGAATTAAATAAAGCAAGTTTATTTATTCTTTTTGCGATCCAGACTCGGATCCTTAATCTCAACAAAAGCATTGCTGCGAATTTCACGTAACCAGCTATCTAACTCTGCATCAAATTGGCGTTCACCTAAAATTTGACGTGCCATACGTTCTTGATATTCACGCGTCATATCTTGTTGACGAGTATCCGTAACTTGAAGAATGTGCCAGCCAAATTGGGTTTGAAATGGTGCACTGGTTTGACCTATAGGTGTGTTTTTCATTTGAGTTTCAAACTCAGGAACCATAACACCCGGGTTAACCCAGCCCAAACTACCGCCATCACGCGCAGAACCAGGATCATTAGAGAACGTTGCAGCCAGTACTGCAAAATCTTCACCTGCTTTTAAGCGATTGTAAATACTGTCAATTTGCTGTTTAGCATTTTCCGGACTCACCACTTCAGAAGGTTGAATCAAGATATGGCGTGCTTTATATTGAGGCACAATGGCTTTTTGATCAGCACCTTTACGATCAACGAGTTTTAAAATATGTATTCCATCTTGCACAGGAATAAGATCAGTGGTTTGTCCAACTTGGAGTGGACTTACACGTGCCGCAAGTTCGCTTGGAATGTCAGACAGATTGCGAAAACCCGTATCTGCACTTTCGACTTTCACGCCATTGGCAGTAAATTTCTTATCAATTGCAGCAATATCATTGCTGTCTTTTAATGCCGCTTTCACTTGCTCAGCAACTTTTTCTACATTGTTGTTGCCGGAAATACGTACATGTAATACATGCACTTGATTGCCTAATGCTGCTTGACCTTGCGGTGTTTTTAAGAAATTTTCCACGTCCTGGTCACTAATTTTAATGCGTGACATCACCATTTGCTGGCGTAGGCGATTGATGGCTAAATCTTCTGCAATACGGTTACGCAGCGATTCATACGTTCCAGGTGCAATCGCATCCAGTTTTTGCTGAAATGCTTCCAGACTATTGCCGCCGGACTGAGCAGCAACTTTCAGCACAGCTTCGTTCAGCTCTTTTTCATTGGGCTTGATATTGTAGCGTTTGACCTGCTCAAGTTGAGCTTGGCGAATAATTAGTTGATCAAGAGCCTGCTGTTTTAGGAATTGCTCTGGTGGAACAGGTTTTTTTTGGGTTTCGAATTGATGTTTTACTTCTGCAATACTTTGATCTAAATCACTTTTCAAAATGACACTGTTATCTACCAAAGCAACAACTTCATCTGTTGGTTGTGCGAATGTAGCCATTGATGAAGAAAGGGCTAAAGCAAGAGCAGTCGCTTTAAAAAAATGTTTTAACGGTATTGTCTTCATTAACGTTGTGTCCAAGATTGATTAATTTTATTAAAACCTAGAATACGGTTTTCTAGTAATGATGAAAGCTTTTTGTTGAAACCACCTAAGCCTTTAAGGCTGACTTCAGCCATGATGGCGCGTTTTGCATTCACGCCATCCGCATTCACATCGTCCAGGTCATTATAGTAAG
The DNA here is from genome assembly GCF_004331155.1 of Acinetobacter terrestris. Taxonomy (GTDB): domain Bacteria; phylum Pseudomonadota; class Gammaproteobacteria; order Pseudomonadales; family Moraxellaceae; genus Acinetobacter; species Acinetobacter terrestris. The sequence goes on along the minus strand of NZ_SJNZ01000024.1, from coordinate 52,811 downwards.
AACGTCCATAAACCGAAACACCCCAACAACACGCTTCATAATTTACACCCAATAGATATTCACGCGCTACATTATTGTCTATGTCGTATTGAGCATGTCCCATAATGCGCCAGTTGTTAGAGACTGGCTGAATGAAGGATGCGACGACTTGGTCATATTGTTTTTGCTGGTTTGGAATATCTTGGCGATAGAAATAACCCACGTTATACAGGTTACCTTGTTCACCAGTGTAATAAAGCTGGAAGTCACGTTGAGCGTTGTCGCCATTCGACATCCATGCCGAGTTAGCACCGATCGTGAAATTTTGTGACAGCTGGCTAGATACGCTTAAAACAGGGCCGGTACGACGTTCAGTATCAAACTGATTGCTTTCATTTTCTAAACTTACTCGGCGATCTTCAAAATAAAAACTTTGTCCAACGCTGGTTTTTAAACGTTCCAGACCAATTTCATCAAATAAGCTATAACTTAGACCTAAAGATAAGAAATTGTTGTCTTCTAAACGGTCATGGCCATAGAAACGACGTGCATTAAATAACTGGTCATAATTGATCGATGCTGTTGTTGAGTCAAAGTTTGGATGACCATCCTGATTTTTATACGGTGCGTAGGCATAAAATGCACGTGGTGTGATGGTTTGTAAATATTTGCCTTCTTTTTCAAAGGTTAAACCGGTATCTAAAGTGAATTGCGGCACAGTGACCGATTGATTTTCACTTGAAGAATTGGTGTTCTGGTTGGCATTAATGGTGTCTTGATCGTAGAAAGTATTGATATTGCGAATCGACACTTCCGGAATGACAAATGACCATGGATTACGGTAGTTATAACGAACAGCAAAGTCATTATAAATACGGGTACCACTTGGCTCATAGGAGCCAGTATTGGCTGTATCAGAAAGGCTGATGTCTTTCTTAAAGTAAGCGGTATCATTATTAAATTCGTATTGTAAACCCAGTGGATTGCCTGTTTTATAATTTAACAGGAACTGTGGTAAACGGGCATAAGGACGGTCTTGATCAGAAACAGACTTGTCCAGTGTCTGGAAATCTTCAACCTTTAACTGGGCCTTTAAGCCGGGGATACCATTTTTATAGTTAAGTTCCCAAGCGCGACGCAAGTTTAAGTCGGTCTTCGAGTTGGGGTTGTTGTTTAAGTCAGAGAAATAATCTTTATCTGAGGCGTAGTTATAATCCAGGTTGGTAGAAAATTGATCGTTAATTTGCCATTGATGCAATAGATGCAAGTCTTTACGGTCTTGGCCATCATATTTGTCATCCGAAGCCAAATAACCGCCCCAAATCATACCTGAGCCGTAATTCTCGGTTAAATAACGGAATTCGCCTTCAAGCATGGCTCCACGATCAGCAATATATCGTGGCGTAACGGTAGCATCGTAATTTGGCGCCAGATTTAAATAAACCGGAACAGCGAGTTCTACACCACCGTCGTTGGTAAAGCCAAAACTTGGGGTCAAAATACCCGTGGTACGACGGTCATCAATCGGGAAGTTAAAGTAGGGAACCGCCAAAACGGGAACATCTTTAACATAGAGCTTGGTTCCGCGCGTTTCTCCGCGACCCGTTTCCTGATTTAAAGTGATTTTATCTGCCTGAATTTTCCAGGTCGGTGTTTCATCGGGTGGACAAGTGCTATAGGTCGCATTGTTCATCACCACAACATTTTCAGAAGTACGGGCAATTTTCTCCGCACGGCCATGCGCATGTTGTTCTTCAGAAATATAGAAACTGTTATTTAAATCGCCTTGCTGGGTTTTTAAGTTGTAATTGATTTGATCACTTTGTGCGAGCAATCCGGCTTGTGCCATTTGCACGCGACCTTCAGCATTGGCAAAAGTTTGAGTCTGGTCAATGGTGATTTTATCGGCACGAATCTGGCGACCTTGTTGATCAATAACGACATTGCCCTCAAGGACAGAGTCACCTTTTGGATCGTAATGACCATAATCTGCAGTCACAACTGAGGTGGCTTCAGACGGATCTACCGCTTGGGTCTCCGGGCTAATCGGCGTAACCCAGGCACCTTTACAATAGGCGGAACTTAAATTTTGTCCCTGACGCTGTTGCGCTTCCGGTGAGGATTTATCAACGTAATATTGTTCAAAAAATTGTTGTCCAGGATAAGCTTCCTGAATGCTGTCCTTCATTTTTTGGTTGTCGACAGTCGAAGCTGGAAGTGTGGACTCAGCATAGCTTGAAATCGAGCTGCCACATAAAAGGGTCAAGATAGCAGTCGCTAAAGGATTAAATTTGAACTGATGCTTCATTTGTATCATTAACCAAGTATGCTTAATCGCAATTAATTATTCTCGCATCATAGAGAAAAAGTTTATAAGTGGCTACACTTAGTACTTTAAAAACTCAGCCTGTTTTAGAATTTATCGCAAATGAAAACACAACGTGAACAAATCATACATACATGGATTACATCTGTACTTGATTCAGATCAATTTGAAATTAATTTTTTGCCAGGCGATGCAAGCTTCCGTCGTTATGCACGAATCAATTTGAATAATAAAACATTTATGCTCATGGATGCACCACCAGAAAAAGAAGATTGTGTGCCTTTTGTGACGATTGACCAGTTTTTCGATAGTCATGGTGTCCGTGTACCGCATATCGTTGCAAAAGACCTGGAACAAGGCTTCTTATTGCTCGAGGATTTCGGTGATGTTTTGCTCTCAACCTTGCTGAACGATGCCACTGTTGATGCTTATTATGCGCAAAGCTTTAAACAGTTGATCGAATTGCAAGCAATTGATGGTACAGAAAACTTTCCGGCTTATTCCTATGAAAAGCTGATTTCTGAAATGGAATTGCTCACAGAGTGGATGTTACCTTCATTACAAATCCAGCCAACTCAAGATGAACAAGCCTTAATTAAACGTAGCTTTGCCATTTTGGCTAATGCTGCATTGGCACAACCGCAAGTGATTGTACATCGCGATTTTCATAGTCGTAACTTGATGAAAATTGAAGGTGAGACAGATCTCGGGGTGATTGATTTCCAGGATGCCGTGATTGGTGCAGATACTTATGACCTGATTTCAATCACACGCGATGCTTATGTGCAGTGGAATGCGGATCGTGTTTATGAGTGGTTTAAAGTCTTCTATGACTTGTTGCCTGAAACTGCAAAACAAGATCGTGATTTTGCACAGTTTAAACGTGATGCGGACTTTATGGCGATTCAGCGTCATATTAAAATTTTGGGTATCTTTGTGCGTTTATTTGAACGTGATGGAAAAACAGGTTACTTGAAAGATTTGCCGCGTGTGATGTGGTATTTACTTGAAGAAAGTAAAGATTATGCGGAGTTACAACCCTTTATGCAGTTCATCCAAGCCAAAGTGATGCCAAAATTTGAAGCCAAATATGGCACATATGAGGTTGCTGCATAATGAAAGCGATGATTCTTGCGGCCGGGATGGGTAACCGTATGCGTCCACTGACGCTACATACACCCAAGCCTTTGCTTGAAGTGGGTGGCAAGCCACTCATTGTCTGGCATATTGAAAAATTACAGGCAATCGGTGTGACTGAAATTGTCATTAATACTGCGTGGTTGGGCGACAAGCTGGCGAGTGCTTTAGGGGATGGTTCACAGTTTGGCGTGAACATTCTATGGTCACATGAGGGCGAAGGCCTGGAAACAGCCGGCGGTATTATTAATGCCTTGACGTTATTGGGTATAGAACCATTTATTCTGGTCAATGGTGATGTCTGGACCAGCATGGATTTTAGTTGTTTATTGAATGTGCAGCTTGCAGAAGATTTAGCACATCTGGTATTTGTAACCAATCCGGAACAGCATCCGCAGGGTGATTTTACCTTGGCAAATGGTCGTGCTTATACCTTCGAACAACAACAGCCGGGTGAAGCGCTCACTTATAGTGGTGTAGCGGTGATTGATCCTAAAATGTTTGAGGGTCTGGAAGGTGGTAAACGCCCATTGGCACCCTTGCTGAAACAGGCCATGCTCGAACAGAAAATATCTGCTTCGAAGATGCATGCTGTTTGGGTCGATGTTGGCACTCCGGAACGATTAAATGTACTGGATCAACAAATTAAGCAAGGCTTGTACGCTTAAGTGCGTATTCACTAAGCACTCGCTACTGTGACTTCATGTATAAATCGGTATACTTCACCTAACTTTTTCGAGACGTTAATTGTATATGCATACGTTTTTTCAAGAACTCAAGCAGGGTAGTCAGGCTTTGGGTTTAGAGCTCAGCGATGAGGCTTTAAATTTATTACTCAAATACCAAGATGCTTTGGTGTTGTGGAACAAAGCATATAATTTGACTGCAATTCGTGACCCAAAAGAAATGCTGGTCAAGCATTTACTGGATAGCTTAAGTATTTTAAAAGACTTGCCACAAGGGCGCCTGCTGGATATTGGTACGGGTGGCGGTATGCCGGGCATGATCATTGCATTGTGTCAGCCAGAGCGTGAATGTGTTTTGCTGGATTCAAATGGCAAAAAAATTCGTTTCTTGAAGCAGTTTATTGCTGACTTAAAATTAAAAAATGTGATTGCAGTGCAAACCCGTGTCGAAAATGAAGACAGTATTCATGACTTGGGTCAATTCGATGTCATTACCAGTCGTGCCTTTGCATCATTAACCGACTTTGTTGCTGCATCAAAACCTTATATGCATGAAAACAGTATTATTGCGTCAATGAAAGGCCTCATTCCTGAAGAAGAAGTCGCTGCCATTCAGCAAGAGTTTAGCTGTGACATTATTGCATTAAAGGTTCCGCGACTGGATGAACAGCGTCATCTGCTTTTATTAAAACGTATTTAATTATTTTTGAAGGGTTGGGGTTACCATGGCACAAATTATTGCGATTGCGAACCAAAAAGGTGGTGTAGGCAAAACCACAACCGCAGTAAATTTGGCAGCATCGTTAGCTGTGTTAAAAAAGCGCGTTTTACTTGTGGATATGGATTCACAAGGGAATGCCACGATGGGTTCTGGTATCCAAAAAAATGATCTTCTGTATTCGGTAACCGATGTTTTATTGGGTGAAGTTCCGATTGAAACCGCAATTAGCAAAGCGGAAGTCGGCTATAAGGTTTTAGGGGCTAACCGTGATTTGGCTGGTGTAGAGCTTGCGATTGCGGAACAGGATGGTCGTGAGTTTATTCTGAGGGAAGCTTTAAAAGAAATAGAACATTCTTTTGATTATATTATTGTGGACTGTGCACCCAGCTTAAGCCTAATTACGGTAAATGCTTTGGCAGCGGTGGATAGTGTGCTGATTCCAATGCAATGTGAATATTATGCACTGGAAGGCTTGGCGGATTTAACCCAAACCATTGACCGGATTCAACAAGCACTTAATCCGGATTTGCAAATTATAGGTGTGTTACGCACCATGTATGATGCACGAAATGCATTGACGCGCGATGTTTCAGAAGAACTTGAACAATACTTTGGTAAAAAACTGTATGACACCGTGATTCCACGTAATGTACGCCTGGCTGAAGCGCCTGCGCATGGTTTGCCAATTATCTATTTTGAGAAAAATTCAAAAGGCGCAGTTGCTTACTTAAATTTAGCGGCTGAAGTGTTAAAGAAAAGTAAAGTAAAAAAAGGAATTAAAGCATGACCACAAAAAAACGCGGGTTAGCTAAAGGTCGTGGTTTGGATGCCTTGCTTGGTTCAATCCAAAAAGAAAAATTACAGATGGAAGCGCAAGGTTTAGATCATGGCCAGTTGAAACAAATTGATGTGCATTTGCTTAAACGGGGTGAATACCAACCGCGTCGTTTTATTCATGAACCCGATCTTCAGGAACTTGCTGCTTCGATTGAAAAACATGGGGTGATGCAGCCCATCGTCATTCGCCCAATCGATGATGAAAAATTTCCCTATGAAATTATTGCTGGTGAGCGTCGTTGGCGTGCTGCACAGCTTGCGGGCTTAACTGAAATCCCGGCAATTGTGCGTGATTTGACCGATCAAGTTGCCATTGCATTAGCCTTAATTGAAAACATTCAACGTCAAGATTTGAATCCGATTGATCAAGCCATGGCATTACAGCGTTTTCATGAGGAATTTGGTTTAAGTCACCAGGAAATTGCCGATACAGTCGGTAAGGCACGTACCACAGTCAGTAATTTATTGCGTCTTTTGACTTTGGCTGAATCCGTCAAAGACTTCATGCAGCAAGGTCTGTTGGATATGGGGCATGCGCGTGCAATCTTAACTTTAAAAGCCAAAGATCAGCTTAAAGTTGCAGAGCATGTGATTGAAAAAAGTTTATCGGTGCGTCAAACCGAGCAACTGGTCCGCGATTTAAACGCGCCTAAACAAGAAAAAACCAAAGTGGATGTTGCACCAGATATCCAGCAGTTGACGCAGCGCCTAGCAGAGCGTTTTAGTGCAGATGTAAAGATTGATCATAATAAGCAAGGTAAAGGAAAACTGGTCATTCAGTATCATTCACTGGATGAATTAGATGGTATTTTGAATATTTGTTTCGCAGAATAATTTTTTGTTGGTTTTATTGGGGAAAAACAGATGTGGGAATTAGTCAAAGCAGGAGGCTGGCTGATGCTTCCTCTTGTTTTATGTTCGATTTTTACAGTAGCAATAACCGTTGAGCGCTTTATTCGATTAAAAAAATCAATGATTTTGCCCAAGGCATTGTTACTGAATCAAACGCAAAATGCCGATGTTGTCATGCAGCAATTGCAAAAAGATAAAGTATTGCAAAGTAGTACTTTGGGGCGCATCTTTACTGCAGGTTATCAAAGTAAAACTAAAAATGAGCAGTATGCCCGCGCACAGATGGAAACCACTGCTTCTCAAGAAATTGGCTATTTGGAAAAAAACATTAATTTCTTGGGTACACTCAGTGCAGTAGCACCATTGTTAGGTTTGTTAGGTACCGTTCTGGGTATTATCGAATCATTCTTGGTGATTGACCTAGGCACTAATAGCAATCCAACCTTGATGATTCCCGGCATTTCAAAAGCGTTGATTACGACTGCAGCGGGGATGTTTATTGCCATTCCAGCATTGTTTGCCTACCGTTATTTTCAGCGTTTGGTGCAAGAGTATGTTGCTGAACTTGAGCAACAGTCGACCTTATTCCATGCAGCACTTTTCTATCAAAATTCTACAGCTGAAGAACAAGATATTAGAAAAGCAGGTTAGGGTGGAAAATGAAATTCAAACGCACACAAGTTGAAGATATTCATATTAACTTAACCCCCATGATCGACTGCTTGCTGTTTATTCTGGTATTTTTACTGTTATCCACCACGTTTAACCAGTTTAGTCGCATGAATTTAACCTTGCCAGATGCGCATGGTGTTCCACCGAAGCAATATGATCATAAAGTTGAAGTGGTTGTGGATGCTTCCGGGCATTATTCAATTAACGGACAATCGCTTGCAAGTAAAGAGGTTGCAGATTTAAATACTGCAATTAAACAGATTTCTAATGATCGTCGTGATTTAATGTTTGTGATTGCCGCGGATGCCAAAGCCACGCATCAGGATGTGATTCGGGTGATGGATGTTGCAGGTCAACTGGGTTTTGTTAATATCAATATTAGTACTAAAGTTCCGTCTAGAGGTTATTAGTGAAGCAAGATTTTAAAGTCTATCTACGTCTTTTGGGCTATTTGAAGCCTTTTTGGGGTGTAGCGATATTGGTTTTTATCGGTTTTTCAATTAGTGCTGCCACAGAAGTATCTATTGCAAAGTTGTTAGAAAAAATCATTACCGCAATCCAGCATAGAGACCAAGGCTTTACTTCTATATTTCCCTTCTTGGTGATTCTACTGATGTTTTTCCGGGGATTGGGTTCCTTTATCGGGGGCTACTATACCGCAGTCATCTCACGTAATCTGGTCTTTAATATTCGTCAGGAAGTTTTTGCCAAACTGTTAACGCTTCCATCGCAGTATTATCTGGACAATACCAGCGGTCATATCACTGCTAAAATTATGTACAATGTGGAGCAGTTAACCGCAGCTTCTTCAGAATCACTGAAAACCATTGTGCAACAAGGTTTGATTGCGATTGGGTTACTCGGCTTTCTGTTATATAGCAATTGGCGACTTACTCTGATTATTTTGATTTTTGCTCCGCTTATGGGTTTTTTGGTTCGTCAGGCAGCGAAACGGATGCGTAAATTATCTTTACAAGTTCAGGACACCATGGGTGATGTTAACCATGTGGTGCAAGAAACGGTAAATGGTAATTTGGTGGTCAAGGGTTTTGGTGGGCAAGCGTATGAGCAAACCCGGTTTAAAGATCACTCGCTTGAAAACTTAAAACGTGGTTTGAAAATGGTGGTGGTACAGCAGCTGAATAGCCCTGTTGTGCAATTCATTATGTCGTTTGCTATGGCTATTGTTATCTGGATTGCATTACGACCAGAAATTTTGCGTGATACCAGTGCCGGTGAGTTCGTTGCTTACATCACCGCAGCGGGAATGTTAAGCAAACCGATTAAAGCCTTAACCGATGTGAATGAAAAATTACAACGCGGTATGGCGGCAGCGCATTCAGTTTTTGACTTACTCGATTTGCCTGCAGAGCAAAATACAGGAACTTTAACGCCGGTACTTAAAGGTAATATTCAATTCCAAAACGTGAATTTAATTTATTCCGATGGTCATCAAGCCATTCATGATTTTAACTTGAATGTCAAAGCGGGTGAAACGGTTGCACTGGTGGGGCGTTCAGGCGCTGGTAAAACATCTTTAGTGAATCTGCTGGTGCGTTTTCAGGAAGCCAGCTCAGGTCATATTTATTTGGATCAGCATGATATTCAAGCGCTGGATATCAATACCTTGCGAACCCAGATTGCGATGGTAAATCAGCAAGTGGTGCTGTTTAACCGGACTGTGCGTGAAAATATTGCCTATGGTCAGCTTGAAGGTGCATCTGATGAAGCTATTATTGCTGCAGCAAAAGCGGCTTATGCGCATGAATTTATTATAGCCTTGCCGCAAGGCTACAATACGCCATTAGGTGCACAGGGCTTGAACCTTTCGGGCGGCCAACGTCAGCGTATTGCTATTGCACGTGCGATTTTAAAAAATGCACCGATCTTGATTCTTGATGAAGCCACCAGTGCACTGGATAATGAATCGGAATACTTTATTCAACGGGCGTTTGATGCAGCCATGCAGGATCGGACCACCATCGTGATTGCGCATCGTTTATCGACCATTGAAAATGCAGATCGTATTGTGGTGATGGATAAAGGTACAATTGTTGAGCAAGGTACCCATGCGGAACTGATTGCCAAGCATGGTGCTTATTATCAGTTGCATCAGCGTAATTTCGAGGAAAATTGATTTATGTCCATTGCACAATTGATTCAGGATGCTTGGAATAACCAAGCCAAGTGGTTAATTGTGCTTAGACCTTTGTCATGGATTTATCGTGCTGGTTTTTTATTGAATAAAAAGCTCTATCAGATGGGCATTAAATCAAGCTATCAAGCCCCAATCCCGGTGATGGTGATTGGTAATATCACGGTGGGTGGGAGTGGTAAAACACCACTGCTGATCCAGCTGGTGAATTATCTCCACAGTCAAAATGTTCGGGTTGGGGTGATTAGTCGGGGCTATGGCGGGAAAGGCCCTTTTCCAGCCTATGTCGATCTGGAATCTGTGCCGGACATCGTTGGCGATGAACCCTGTTTGATTGTTCAATCCACCGGGGTTCCAATGGTCGTGGGCTCCAATCGTCAGCGCAGTATTGAATATTTATTATCCAGACATGAATTGGACTTAATTATTAGTGATGATGGTTTACAGCATCTGGCTTTAGAACGTCAAATTGAATGGATTGTGCTGGATCAAAATCGTGGCCTGGGTAATCAAAAGTTATTGCCTGAAGGGTATTTGCGTGAGCCTCCCAGCCGTTTAAATACAGGCACGGTGATTGAGCATGCAGCCGAACCAGGCTCTGCGTTAAATATGCATTTGGAAGTGGCTACACCGTATTTACTCAATGCTGTAGAGGGCACGCCATTTAATCCAGCTGACAATTTTTATGCAGTGGTCGGCATTGGTTTCCCGCAGCGATTTTATAAAACTTTAGATTCCATGGGAATTCACCAATTTCAGGGTCATGAATTTCCCGATCATTATGATTATGAAATCACCGATCTTCAATTTGAAGATGGGAATCCGATTATTACCACCGAAAAAGATGCAGTGAAACTGCTGCCGTTATTAAAGAAAAATCCAGATTTCAAACGTGAAATTTGGGTGGTTCCTGTTGAGGCGGTACTGTCCCCAGGCTGTTATGAAGTCTTGCATCAGCAATTGCAGCAACTCGATATTCAAATTTCTTAAGGTTCATCGTTTATGAAACATATTGTTATTCCTGCACGTTTCGCAAGTTCACGTTTACCGGGTAAGCCATTACTTGCAATTCATGGCCGTCCCATGATTTTACGGGTGGTGGATCAGGCAAAAAAAGTCGCGGGTTTTGACGATTTGTGTGTTGCAACCGATGATGAACGTATTGCTGAAGTTTGCCGTGCAGAAGGTGTGGATGTTGTCATTACAAGCGCAGATCATCCGTCAGGCACAGATCGTTTAAGCGAAGTTGCCCGGATTAAAGGCTGGGCAAGTGAAGATATTATTGTCAATGTACAAGGCGATGAACCTTTGCTTCCGGCACAATTGGTACAGCAGGTGGCACAACTATTAGAATCACAGCCTGAATCTTCTATGTCTACCTTGTGTGAGCCAATTCACAGCCTGGACGAGTTTCATCGTGACAGTATCGTGAAAGTGGTGATGTCTAAATACAACCAGGCCTTGTATTTTAGCCGTGCGACCATTCCTTATGATCGTGATGGTGCTAAACAAGAAGTCCAAGAATTACATTCTCAGGCATACCGTCACTTAGGTTTATATGCGTACCGTGTGAATTTGCTGCAAGAATATGTATCTTGGGATATGGGTGTGCTGGAACAACTGGAAAGCCTGGAACAATTGCGTGTGCTTGAAAATGGACACCGTATTGCAATTGCTGTTGCTGAAGCCAACTTGCCACCAGGCGTTGATACACAAGCGGATTTGGATCGTCTCAATGAAATGGATGTTTGCTGCTTTGAGTAAAATTGGGGATAAGGTTGGGCTTTAATTCAATGCAAAAAGATGTGGTCGCACAAGTTTATCCATGGCAACAAACCGTTTGGGAGACGCTAACCGGGCGTTTCCCCAAACTTGGGCATGGCTTGCTTTTTTATGGCAAAAAAGGCTGTGGCAAGGAAGCGTTTGCGCAATATTTTTTGGCTTGGGTTTTATGTGCCAATCGTCATGCCAGCAATGCACCTTGCGGTGAATGTGGCAGTTGTTTGTGGTTAAAATCGGATACTCATCCGAACTATGTGTATATCAGCACGGATGAAGAAAATAAAAAGCAAAATGCCAAAATCAAGATCGAAAAAATTCGTGATTTATTGCCCTTTGTCCAACAAACGGTAGATGGTTGGCGGGTGATTGTGATTGAGCCGGCAGAAGCTTTAAATATGGCTTCCGCGAATGCCTTACTTAAAACCCTTGAAGAACCGGGCGATCGTATTGTTATTATTTTACTAGCCGATCATTATCTGAAACTTCCTGCGACTATTCGCAGTCGTTTGCAACATTTTGCTTTAGACCGGATGTCGGAAGTTCAAGCAGGCGAGTATTTATCTCAGCAGTTACCTGGTTTAGATCAAACTCAAAAACAACTGTTGCTGAATCTGTCCAATCAAATGCCTTTGCAGGCCATGCAATTGGCCCAAGCTGAATGGTTGAATAAGCGACAGGAATTTCTAAATGACTGGCAAAAATTAGTGACACAAAAGAATATGCCGATGGCAATTGCGACCAAGTGGAACAAAGCCTTAAGTTTTAGTGATTTTGCGCAAATGTTTGAATACTTGTTGTCCGATTTAATTTGTGTCAAGCTCAATCAGCAGGTTAAAAATCCAGATTTGGATTTGAGTGTGCTATCAGAACAATATACATTGGAATTTTTATTCACGATTTATTCCGACTTGCAACAATCTAAACGGTTTATCGAGCAGAATGTACAAAGCAATTTGGTGCTTGATCAACTGTGTATAAAACTAATGAACATCTAAATATTTAAAGGGGAAGATGATGCAACCACGTATGGGCGGTATTATTCAGGCGAATATCCCGGATAAAGACACGTTGTATGCCAGCTATATGCCTTATGTTGTAGGTGGTGGATTGTTTGTTCCAACCAAACAGCCGGTAAAAATCGGTGAAGAAGTCTTTGTATTGGCAACTTTGCCTGAGCAATCACAAAAAATTCCTTTGACCGGTAAAGTTATCTGGATTTCTCAAAAACAAAATGGCATCAAATTACAAGGTTTTGGTATGCAGTTGACAGGGGAAAAAGGTGTTTATTACAAATCAGAAGCTGAAAAGTTGCTGGTAGGTATTAAGTCTGAGGGTCGAACTAGTTACACTATGTAGCTGTTTAACCGCTTTAGGATTTTACCGTGTTTGTAGATACTCACTGCCATTTAACCTTGCTGGATTTAACGCCTTATGATGGTAATTTAGATCTGGCACTAGCACAGGCGCGTGAAGCGGGTGTATCCAAATTCATGAGTATCTCGGTGGATCTGGATGACCATATCGAGCTTGCTAAAATTGCCGCACGTCATGCTGATGTTGGATACAGTGTTGGCGTTCATCCCTGTGAAGATCCTGCGACCATGGCGCGCGCCACCACAGATTATTTGATTGAACTGGCGCAGCCTGAAAAAGTTTGGGCGATTGGTGAGACAGGCCTGGATTATTTTCATAGCACAGATTTTATTACTGAACAAAAACAATGTTTTGCCCGTCATATTTATGCTTCTCAGGCAGTGAAAAAACCTGTAGTGGTGCATACCCGCGCAGCCAAGCACGACACGGTCGATATCATTCGCGCTGAAAAGTCGACTCATGGTATTTTGCACTGTTTTACCGAAGACTGGGAAACCGCCAAGGCCGTGCTGGATTGCGGTTATTACGTGTCATTTTCCGGCATTGTTTCTTTTAAAAATGCACAAGATTTACGTGATGTGGCGAAGCAGGTTCCACTTGATCGCGTACTGATTGAGACAGATAGTCCTTACCTGGCACCGATGCCCTATAGAGGAAAGTCTAATGAACCAAAATACGTTCCCTATGTAGCCAAAGCCTTAAGTGATGTATATGATAAGTCAGTTGAGGAAATTGCTTTCATTACCATGCAAAACTTTGAAAACCTCCTCAATTTAAAGTGAATAATTCGAATTGATACAAGCGCATAAGAGAGTTACAGGGTGAAGATGGATCGTCAGGCTCAGTTTCGAGCAAGAGAAGCGTTAATTTTTCAGGTTGCAGAGCAACTGTTATTAGAAAATGGCGAATCAGGGATGACGCTTGATGCGTTGGCCGCAGAACTCGATCTAGCGAAAGGGACTCTATATAAACATTTCCAAAGTAAAGATGAACTCTACATGCTGCTCATTATCCGTAATGAGAAGATGTTGCTGGAGATGATTAAGGATGATGAGAAAGCCTTTCCAGAACATCTGGCTTTCTTTATGCTGCATCATTTACACCATCCGGAACGTACCGTGCTGTTCCATCAAATTGAAGAACGTCTTTCTACCACGGGTGTAGGCATTCATCATTTGTTCAGCGAGCTGTATCAGGTGAGAAAGCAGCGCTTGCGGATTATTTTTCGTATGACTGAAAGCTATTTGGAAAGCATTCAAAGCAGCATGTCAGTACGTGATTATTTGGCTTCAATCTGGGCTTTAACTCACGGTGCAGCCGCAATCTTGAATTCTAGTTTTTATCAGCGTTATTTGGGTTCACGCGATACATTGCGTGTCGCTTATATTGACCAAGCCTTGGCGATGCCGAAGCAAATCCGCGCCACGGAACAATTTGCCTAAAGGTATGCCATGAAGCACACAGGATCATCATCAATTCGCGGTTTTACCTTAATAGAGTTGATGGTGGTTATTGTGATTATGGCAATCATGGCATCTTTAATTTTAACCAATATCAATGGCGTTGATCAGCGTAAAGCCATGCAGGCACGTGAAGTGTTTATCATGGATTTACGCAGGATGAATCGTGAAGCCAATGATCAGGCTCGCATTTTTGCCCTTGATGTTCAGACCGCAACAGATGTATCGCCATTTCGTTATGGTGTCGTTGAATATCTGATTCCAACGCTTCAAGCTGCACAAAATTCAGTAATAAATGAAAATAAGAAATGGCAAGACTATTCAGAATTTGAAAAACGGGCTTTACCCGAACATGTTTCCTTTAATGTGCAATCACTCGATTATGTATATGAAAATGCCAATAACGATGATTTGGTGAGTGCAAATGCACCGAAATTACTTTGGCTAGGCAATGGGGAAGCGAAACCTGTACGGATCCAGTTTTATTTCGAGCAACGTCCGATTGGCGAAGAAATCGAGATTGATCATTTAGGTAAAATCAATGAAAGCTAGGTACTCAAAGTGGAGCGCTTGGTCTTGCGCAGCGTTGAAACAGCGTTTCACTCATCGCTGCTCCTCAAGCACAGCTTTCGGACTTACGGCATGTTCGAGTGTTACTCGAATTAATCGTGTGTACTCAGAACATGGTTCTTCCTCTTGCGCTCGGACGAAACGTTGTTTCGTTTATCCTCGCTCAGGTTTTACACTATTGGAAGTGATGGTGGCCTTAGCCATTTTTGCAACTGCTGCAATCGCTTTTACCAAAGTGGCGATGCAATATACCCAAGCGACATCAAACGCAATTTTACGCACCAAAGCGCAATTCGTGGCATTGAATGAAGTTGCCGTGATGGAAATTAACCAGGAATGGCTGCAAGGAACACAGTCCAAACAGATTACCCAGCAAGGTGAAACTTGGCAAATTGATAAATCTGCACAATCGACGATTAGTCCGAATGTGCAGCGTATAGAAGTGCAAGTCAGTTTGTTTAATGCTGAATCCGGTAAAGTCGAATCCGGTATCACCAATCTGGTTTTCTTTAACTATAAGGCCAAAGTTTGATGCAATCGAAAAATAAAAAAAATCAAACTTTACACTCACAGCCTTACTCCCCAGACAGAGCTTTCGGACTTGCGCCACGTTCGAGTGTTACTCGACGTAATCGTGCCCACTCCGAACACAGTTCTTGCTCTTGCGCTCGGACGAAACGTTATTTCGTTAATCCTCGCTCAGGATTTACCCTGGTTGAATTATTGGTGGCGATTGCCATATTTGCAGTGCTTTCGGCATTGGGTTGGAAAGTTTTTGATTACCTGATCAAAGTCAAAGAGCGTAATACTGAACATGAAGTAAATTTGGGCCAGTTACAGGAAGCCTATCAACAAGTTTTACGCGATACGGTTCAAGCCGTACCATTGACTGCGAATATAAATAGCGATATTCAGCCCGCTTTGGTTTTGCAAAATGGTCGCTTTAATTTTAGTAAAACCGGTGTGACGGATCCTTTGCAACAAGGTATTTCACCGGATGAACGTGTCGAATATCAATATCGTGCAGATGAAAAAAAACTCTATCGTTTGAAATATCGTAATTTAAACAGCAGCGGACGCGATCAACCCGAATCCAGTGTGTTGCTAAATGATGTCGACCAGTTTGAAATTGTGGTGCTGAATCCGAATGAGTCAAACTCATGGCCAGATGGACAAATAGATTTAAATGATGCCACGCAAAAACAGATATTACCCAAGGGCATTAAAATTAAGTTAATGGTGAAAGATGTGGCTTATGAATGGATTTTTAGTCTGTTGAATACAGACTATTTAAAGCCGCAGAACATTAATCAAAATAATAATTCCAATAATCCAACATAACCAAATCTAAAGAGATTAAGCATGAAGCAGCAACAGGGTATTGCCTTAATTACGATCTTGGTGATGGTCGCATTAGCAACGATTCTTGCTGCGACAATTGCCAAACGTCAGGCCAATACTGCTGAGAATACGGCATATTTGATGCGTCAAAATCAATCGTTATTGTATGCCAAAAGCGCAGAAGCCTTTTTTTCAGAGCTTTTGGTGGATGATGCTGAAAATGCAGGTGATATCGATCATCTGCAAGAAAATTGGGCCAAACCGATGCCAGCTTTTCCGGTAGAAGATGGTTTTGTATCGGGGGCTTTGCAGGATGAATCAAGTAAATTTAATTTAAATAGTTTAGTTAATGCTGACGGCACAGCGAATCCTCAAGCGAAAGCCTGGTTTGAAAAACTGTTGCTACGTGTCGGGTTGCCTGAAAAATTGAGTGAAGCAGTGATTGATTGGCAAGATGCTGATGATGAAACCATTGGTGCGATGGGCGCGGAGGCAAGCTACTATCAAGGCTTGCCACAAGGTTATTTAGCGCCAAACAGTAAATTTCATAATGTTGAGGAACTGAAACTGATCCGTGGCTTTGAAGGTCAAAAATATCTGCAAATTGCAGATTATGTCAGTGCAGCACCTACATTAGAAAGTAAAGTTAATGTGAATACAGCATCCGCAATGCTGCTTGCGAGTCTTGATCCCAAGTTGGATGTCAACGCAGTTCAACAAGCTCTGCAGCAACGCCAAGAAAATTTAGAATATTTTTCCAATATTAATGATCTTTGGGCGATTGAGCCTTTTACGCAGGTTAACCCTGATATTCGCAATGAAGTGAATGATTTGCTGGGAGTGCAATCCAGTTATTTCAAAGCCAAGATTGAAGTGTTGTTAAGTGGGCGTAAACGTCAGTTTAGTAGTGATTTGGTGCGTAAAGATAAAATAGTGTATGTGGCATATCGCAGTATGGCGCCATTTTAATCATATAAACCAACAAGCTGAAATATAATCCATCTTATTATCTTGTTTAAGTCGCATATGTTTTACCAATTGCTTTGAACTGTAAAATTAATGCCCAGACTTTCACTTTTGCTTTATAATCAAATTCAATTCACATATTTTTGATTGCATCACCACACATGTTAATTCGTAAGTTATTTAAGTTTGAAAATGCTCATATTGTGCGCAATTGCACATCGGATCGCTGTAAGCGTTCGATTCATGGCCATAGTTATAAAGTTGAATTATTGCTTAAAGCTTCGAAGCTAGATCATGGTCAAATGGTGTATGACTTCGGATTGCTGAAGGGCGTAATCAAGGATATTTTTGACAGTTTTGATCATGCCATTTGTTTTTGGCAGCATGATGATGCTGAATATATTGAAGCCTGCAAAAAATTTAGTGCCCGTTGGGTAGCTTTACCTGTTTCTCCTTCTGCGGAACAATTTTCACGTATTTTCTTCTATTTAGCACAACAAGTGCTTGCATCAACCGAAACCCAAAATGGGGAAGGGGATGTAGAAGTTTACTCGGTGATTGTGCATGAAACGGATACCGGCTATGCACAAAGCTTTATCGAAGATATCGAAAATACGCAAATGGGTGTGCTGAGTCTTGAACAAATTGTGTTCTCTGAACAAGTTCAAGCTGAATGGACAGATCCTGATATGTATGAAAAATTACAACAAGGAATTAAATTCCAAAACCCGAGTGTTGATCTGCAGGTACAGATTTAAGGATCATTGAGTCACATACTAGGTTTTCAAAAAAGGATTAGGAAGCAATTATGTCTTTAACGGAACAACAACAAGCTCAACTAGATAAAATCCAGTTGGATGCAAGTTGGAAAGGTGTTTTGAGTGATTTCTTGCTCAGCCCAAAAATGGATGAGTTAAGGCAGTTTCTGATTGCTGAAAAAAATGCAGATAAAGTGATCTATCCCCCGAGTTCACTGATTTTTAATGCACTAAATAAAACCCCGTTAAACCGTGTGAAAGTGGTTATTTTAGGGCAAGATCCTTATCATGGACCTAATCAGGCCCATGGTTTAAGTTTTTCTGTGCAAAAGGGGCTTGCATTACCGCCATCTTTACGTAATGTTTTCCATGAGTTGAATGCCGATCTTGGTATTCCTATTCCGAAACACGGTGATTTAACCCGTTGGGCTGAACAAGGTGTGTTATTGCTGAATGCAGTTTTAACTGTTGAAGCAGGTCAACCCACTTCGCATCAAAAACAGGGTTGGGAAGATTTTACCGATCATATTATTGATGTGTTAAACGAGCAGTGTGAGCATATTGTTTTTATTCTGTGGGGTGCCTATGCGCAACGTAAAGGTCAACGGATTGATCCGAATAAACACCTGATTTTAAAAGCTGCACATCCTTCGCCACTGGCAGCAAACCGTGGTGGTTTTTTTGGCTGTAAAGTATTTTCAAAAGCAAATAATTATCTGAAACAAAATGGCATTGAGCCGATAAATTGGCAGCTGGACGCATGACACAATCTCCTGAATTAAAAAATTATCACCCCGATCTTATTGTAGAAGAAGCAGGAAATGGCTGGCGCATTGTTCGCCTGAACCGTCCAAAATCTCTGCATGCTTTAGATGAATCCATCGTCACTGCACTTTTAGACGTGTTCCAGGATTTTCAGCATGATGATGCTGTGAAAGCCGTTTGGCTAGATTCAACTACACCAAAAGCATTTTGTGCAGGTGGGGATGTTCGTAAACTTCGTCAATTAGTGATTAATGACGAAGTGGAGACAGCAAATAAATTCTTTGAACAAGAATATGCATTAGATTTATTGCTGCATAACTATGCTAAACCAGTATTGGTTTGGGGTGAAGGTTATGTGATGGGCGGTGGTCTAGGTTTATTTATGGCTGCACCTTTTCGACTGGTCACACCTTATTCACGTTTGGCGATGCCTGAAATTAACATCGGTTTATATCCAGATGTCGGCGCGACACGTTTCTTGGCTGATCGTGGAGCTATAGGCTTATTTACAGGCTTAACCGGTTCCATCATGACGGCAGCAGGTGCGTATGGTATTGGTTGGGCAACGCATATTTGTGATGCACAGCGTGATAACGTGTTGGAAAAAGTCATCAATATAGATTGGGGACATTATCCAGCCGGTGATTTTCGTGCCATTGATGACACCCTGAATGGCATGCACCGCCCTGTAGGTCCTGGTCCGCTGCAAAACTCATTAGATGTGATTCACAGTGTTTGCCGTGGTGTGAACTTTGAGCACGACTATGAATCGATTATTGGTTTGAGTGATGCACGCAGTGACTGGCTGCGTCAGGCGAGTGAAAACTTGCAAAAAGGTTCGCCTACAACCGCTGCTTTAACCTGGTTATTGTGGCAATGGGGCAAGCAGGTTCATTCCTGGAATGAAGTGTTTGAGCTTGAAACTCAAATTTCAGACTGGAAGATTCGTCATTCAGATTTTGTAGAAGGTGTCCGGGCACGCTTGGTGGATAAAGACCTGTCTCCAGAATGGACGAAAGGTACGGATTTTTCACTCAAAGCAATTTTGTCGGATTATCCTCCTGTGACCAAAAATGAAAGCTGGAATAATCTGTTGAAACACTATGGTGTGATCGGTTAAGAATGACTGATGCAACACAATTGACGGATGAATACTGGATGCAGTTTGCTTATGAGCAAGCTGCCATTGCAGCATCGAAACAGGAAATTCCGGTCGGTGCGATTATTGTCAGTCAAAATCAAATTATTGGCGCCGGATACAATGCGCCAATTTCTTTGAATGATCCGACCGCACATGCGGAAGTGCAAGCATTGCGTCAGGCTTGTGCAAATCTTAATAATTACCGGCTTCCTGAAGATTCAGTCCTTTATGTGACTTTAGAGCCTTGTACCATGTGTGTCGGGGCTTTGATTCATGCACGTGTATCCAAAGTGGTGTTTGGTGCAACCGAGCCCAAAGCAGGTTCCTTGATCAGTGCAAGAAAGTTATTTGAAACAGGGTATTATAATCATCAGTTTGATATTGAGGCTGGATGTTTGAATGAACAATGTTCTAAACAACTCAGTGATTTTTTTAAGATGCGGCGTGAGCAAAAACGGCTGCAGAGATTACAAGAAAAGTCTTTAAATGGTCAGAATCATTAATTCAAATCATGTAAAATAAAATGACAATAAGCATTGTCAATTAAAATTTAGGATAAGTCATGAATTCCATTCAAGTAAAAAAAGAATTTAACGCACCCATCGATCAGGTTTTTGATTTGTTATCAAAACACTCAACTTATAATATTGCTTTTGCACCCATTCAGGTAGAACGAATTAAAGACTCTGCAGATCCTGAACGTCCAGATGGTATTGGCTCAGTACGCCGTATGGGTTTTGGCCCAATCAAACCGCTGCAGGAACAAATTACTTTACTGGAACCTAATGAGCGTATCGAATATCAGATTATTAAAAATCCTTTAGTGAAACATCATTTAGGGATTATCGAGTTTGAAGCAAAAGATGCTGACAAAACTTTAGTGACCTACACCATTGAATTGCAGGCGCGAGCACCTTTTGTAAGTAAATTAATTCTTGCACAGCTTAAATCTGCGATTAAACTAGGTTTTTCGAAATTAGCTAAAACTGTATAGGGTAAAGTGGAAAATTAATGACAGTTCAAATTATTACTATCGATGGTCCAAGCGGTTCTGGAAAGGGCACACTTGCGGCTAAACTGGCAGCGCACTATCAATTTCATTTACTGGATTCTGGTGCTTTATATCGTTTGCTGGGGCTGTCATTACATCAAAAAGACTTGCTGGATTGCCTAGATTCAGCACTTGAGCAGTGCATTAAAATTGCAACAAATTTAGACATAAAATTTGTTACAACTGAAGCCGGAACTCAGGTTCAACTGGACGGTGAAGATGTGAGTCAAACGATCCGTACTGAACGTGTGGGTGAGTTTGCTTCAAAAGTTGCTGCAATTCCTGAACTTAGAGCCGCATTATTAGCGCGTCAACGTGCTTTTGCACAAGAGCCGGGCTTGGTTGCAGATGGTCGTGATATGGCCACTTCTATTTTTCCAGAGGCTCAAGCCAAGATTTATCTGACTGCTTCGGCTGAATCCCGAGCGGCGCGACGTGTAAAGCAGTTGCAGGGTATGGGGCTAGATGTTAAAATAAGCGACATTTTAGCTAATATACAAGCTCGAGACAAACGAGACATGGAGCGCACAGTCGCTCCACTCAAGCCGGCAGCAGATGCATATATCATTGATAGTTCAGAATTGGGCATCGATGAAGTATTCCAGTTGATGACCAATTTTGTCGAAAAGCAATTAGCCAATTAACGAATTTTCAGCCAAAGCATAGCTAGATCAGTTTATTACGGACTATGTGGAAGCTTTATTAAACCGGCCTTGTCTGATCCAAGACCGCTGAACTTTATCAGGTATATCATGACCGAATCTTTTGCAGCCCTCTTTGAAGAAAGCGAATTAAATTTCAACGTTGAAAAGGGTGCTGTCATCCAAGGCGTTGTTGTAAGCATCGACTCTGACTGGGTAACAGTTGACACTGGCCTTAAATCAGAAGGTATTGTTGACCGCGCTGAATTCTTAAATGACCAACGTGAACTTGAAGTTCAAGTTGGTGATACTGTTGATGTTGTTGTTGAAGCTCTTGACAACGGTATGGGTCAAACAGTTCTTTCACGCGAAAAAGCAAAACGCGCTGAAACTTGGACTAAACTTGAAAAAATCTTTGAAGACGGCGAAATCGTTACTGGTGTTATCTCTGGTAAGGTTAAAGGCGGTTTCACTGTTGACATCGGTCCAGTTCGTGCGTTCCTTCCAGGTTCTTTAGTTGATACTCGTCCTATTCGTGATACTACTCACCTAGAAGGCAAAGAGTTAGAATTCAAAGTAATCAAACTTGACGCTAAACGTAACAACGTTGTTGTTTCACGTCGTGCAGTTATGGAAGCTGAATCTTCAGCTGACCGTGAAGCGCTTCTTGCTCAGCTTGAAGAAGGTCAAACAGTTACAGGTACTATCAAGAACCTCACTGATTACGGCGCATTTGTTGACCTTGGCGGTATCGATGGTCTTCTTCACATTACTGACATGGCTTGGAAACGCATCAAGCATCCTTCAGAAGTTGTTGAAGTTGGTCAAGAAGTTACTGTTAAAGTACTTAAATTTGACCGTGAACGTAACCGCGTATCTTTAGGCCTTAAACAATTAGGCGAAGATCCATGGTTAGCGATCATGAACCGTTACCCTAAAGGTTCAATCGTTAAAGCTCGCGTAACTAACCTTACTGATTACGGTTGTTTCGCTGAAATCGCTGAAGGCGTTGAAGGTTTAGTACACGTTTCAGAAATGGATCACACTAACAAAAACATCCACCCATCTAAAGTTGTTCAGATTGGTGACGAAGTTGATGTTATGGTTCTTGAAGTTGATGAAGAACGTCGTCGTATTTCTCTTGGTATCAAACAAACTCGTGCTAACCCATGGGAAGAGTTTGCTAAAGACCACGACAAAGGCGAAAAAGTTTCTGGTACGATCAAATCTATCACTGACTTTGGTATCTTCATCGGTTTACCAGGCGGTATCGATGGTCTAGTTCATTTATCTGACATTTCTTGGAACGAACAAGGCGAAGAAGCTATCCGTCGTTACAAGAAAGGTGACACTGTAGAAGCTGTTATCTTGTCTGTAGATGCTGAAGGCAACCGTATCAGCCTTGGTATCAAACAAATGAACAACGATCCGTTCAATGATTACTTGGCAACTAACGAACGCGGTGCTTTGGTTAAAGGTACTGTGACTGCTGTTGATGCTAAAGGCGCAACTGTTAAGTTAGCTGACGAAGTTGAAGCGTCTCTTAAAGCTTCTGAAATCAACCGCGATCGCGTTGAAGATGCAACTAAATTCTTGGAAGTTGGTCAAGAAGTTGAAGCTAAAATCATCAACGTAGACCGTAAATCACGCTCTATCAACTTGTCTATCAAAGCAAAAGACGAAGCTGAAGAGAAAGAAGCAGTTGCTAACTTGAAAACAGCAACAACTTCTACAGAAAATGGTCCTAAGACTATTGGTGATTTGATCAAAGCTCAAATGGGTAACTAAGTAGGCGTTAAAATGTATTGTTAATGTAAATTAACTAATACTTTTTACACAAATACTGTAAACGGTAGCGTAGTATTAACTTATTGCGCTACCGTTTTGTATTTAAACACGTTATTATCGGATCATCTACAAAGTAGCTTGATAATTAAAGAGGTCGCAGATGACTACGGAAGCGTTGAATAAGTCTGACTTAATAGAGCGAATTTCCATTAAAAATCCACACTTAGCAGAGCCTTTGGTCGAAGAAGCTGTTAAAATTATGATTGATCAAATGATAGCTGCTTTATCATCTGATAATCGTATTGAAATTCGTGGTTTTGGCAGTTTTGCTTTGCATCACCGTGATCCACGTGTGGGGCGTAATCCTAAAACAGGAAAGTCTGTTGAAGTGGCTGCAAAAGCAGTTCCACACTTTAAACCTGGTAAGGCGTTGCGTGATGCAGTAAACGATTCTGCACAGTAATAAATTCCAAAAGGGGTATTTATGCGTTACGTATTGGTAGCTTTGCTCATTGTGCTGTTTGGCTATTCACTGGCTTTAGTTTTACAAAATGGCACTGAGTTAAGCGTAGATCTGCTATTTACTCAAGTTCCTGCTATGCGTTTGGGCTTATTGTTATTACTTACTTTAGCTTTGGGTGTGGTGTTGGGTTTATTGTTGGGTGTGCAAATTTTTCGGGTATTTCAAAATAACTGGGAAATTAAACGACTGCGTAAAGACATTGAATATCTCCGGAAAGAGCAAATTCAGACTGCCCAAATGGCTGCTGCTGAAGCTGCAGCTCATACTAGGCATGAAAAAACTGTATTAGATATTACCAACGAAAATAAAAGCCCATTATAATGGGCTTTCTTTTTGTCTGACCGAAGGTAAATTCTCTTGAGTATCATTGTTGCACTGGATGCTAAAAGCCAATATGACGCGTTAACCATTGCAGAGCAATTAGACCCTGCTTTATGTCGGGTAAAAGTTGGTAAAGAGTTATTTACCCATGAAGGTCCAAGTGTGGTTAAGGCACTGCACGACAAAGGCTTTGAGGTTTTTCTGGATTTAAAATTCCATGATATTCCAAATACGACAGCGCAAGCCGTATGTGCAGCAGCTGATTTGGGTGTATGGATGGTGAATGTGCATGCATCAGGTGGTCGTAAGATGATGGAAACCTGTGTGGAGCGCTTAAAAGCAGGCAATTACAACACTCAACTGATTGCTGTGACTGTGTTGACTTCAATGGGTCGTGAGGACTTAAAAGATATCGGTTTGGATATTGAACCATTTGAACAAGTAAAACGCCTTGCTAAGCTCACTCAAGACAGTGGTCTGGACGGTGTCGTCTGTTCTGCTCAAGAAGCCAAAATGCTTCGTGAAACATTGGGTCAAGATTTCGCTTTAGTCACTCCAGGTATTCGCCCAGCGGGTTCTAATGCAGATGATCAAAAACGTATTGTGACACCAAAGCAAGCGATGCTTGATGGTTCAACGCATTTGGTGATTGGTCGTCCGATTACTCAATCAGAAAACCCAAGTCAAACCTTGCGTGATATTTTGGCGACCATTTAATCTGATTCGCATTTTGTCGAATATCTATAAAAAGCCTTTCTGATGAAAGGCTTTTTTAATACATTAAGAACAAGATTAATTTCAAAAGAGCAATTCAATGACTGAACCTGATGATCTTGCTTTATCGTCAAAAAATGAATCTTCACAGAGGATTCAACCTGTAGAAAAGCTTGTGCAGCAAGAAGAGCAGCAGAATCAAGCGAGTTCAGCAGACTGGAGTTCAGGTTTTGAGGTGGCTGAAATTGCTTTGGATGTGCTTGACGTTGTGGGGGATTTGGTAAAGGGAATAGATTTGAATTTTTAAAATTACAAGTCTAAATATTATTTCCCTCATCTAAATCCTCTTCCAGAGGGAGACGACTTTATGCCATTCTTTGAAAGAAAATAAAGTTCTCTATCCCTGCGCAAGTTCTCTATCCCTGCTTTAAACGAAGCACAAGTAAGAGTTAGAGAAAGGGGAAATAAAAAATCAAATCGCTGCAAGTACACTCACCATAATCGGTGCAAGCACAGAAAGAATAAAGCCACTGACCATGGCGTGTGGAATAAACTCATTGCCACAGGCTTGTTTGACCATAGGTAGGGTAACATCCATTGCTGTTGCGGCAGCGGATGAAATGGCAGAGCGAGGGTAGCGCCAACCAATGCTATACATCAAAAGAATTGCAATGATTTCTCTGAATAAATCATTCATTAGTGCAATGCTGCCAAGCTCGGCATTTTTAAGTTCAGTCACCACAATGCCTGTCATAGAATAAAAACCATAACCTTGAGACAGCATAATCAGGTCTTTGAGACTAATGTCTTTCACAATTGCTGCGGTAAAAAATGCACCGGCTAATGAACCGACAATACAGCCGATCGGTACAAGCATGATTTTCCAGTTCAGCCATGAACGGTCGAGTGGGGAGTATGCTAAATCCAAACCAATCAAGAACATGAAAATCAGCAGTAGATTCCATGTACTCATATGCAGGCTATATTCAAAATGATTAAATAGTTCAGCAAGTCCATACCCGAATGCGAGTGCAATAAAGGCATAACTAATGTTGAGCAGTGATTTAACCAATAACTCTGCGGATACTTTACCTTGCGTTGGTTGATAGCCAATACTTTTAAACAGGATATAACAGCAGAGAAAAGCACCAACTGATGTTGCAATTGAGAGGGTCAGTGCATGAGATAAAATTTGCAGCGGACTGCTTATGCTGTGTAGTGTTTGAGAGAATTCAATCGCGATGGCTATCAGTAGAATATAAGTAAAATAGGGCAGAATTTTAAACGCTAAATTTTCTAGCCACCGAGGAAGTTTACGTGCAAGAACGAATCCAAGGAATAAACAGAGAAGAAGCTGGATAATCAACCAAAGCGATTGCATACAAAAAGTCGGCAGGTGAAAAGACACCTGCTTATTATGAGCATTAAGTATTTAGGCTGCACGACTTTCAGGAGTTTTATTTAGCAAGCGGTAATCTGCGGGATTAAGTTTTTTGGTTTTTAGCCAATATTTCCATGTATAGGTGGGCCAAAGTGCAAAGTTCTTGCCGCCATCTTGCTGATACCAGCTTACACAGCCAGATTGCCATACCGTTCCATTCAGCAGGTTTTGTACCTCTGCATTGAATTGATCTTGTACTTGGTCTTTTACTACAATGGCATGGCTATGGGTGTGCTTGACCAGCTGAATCATTTGCAAGATGTAATTGATTTGTGACTCAATCATAAAGATAACCGAGTTGTGGGCCAGAACGGTATTGGGTCCTAAAAGTTGGAAAAAATTCGGAAAATGTTTGGTACACATGCCATAAAAGCTTTCCGCACCATCATGCCAAGCCTCTCGTAAATCGAGACCATTTTCTCCAGTGCATTTAAAGGACTTTAAATAAATACGTGGGTCGGTGATAAAGCCTGTTCCATAAATCAGGCAATCAATTTTACGTTCTTTGCCATCTTGAGTAATGATGCTGTCAGTGGTTAACTCTTGAATGCCATCAGTAGCGAGTTCGACATTGCGTCGATTAAAGGTCGGATAGTACTTGTTGGACACTAAGATTCGTTTGCAACCCATAATATAATTAGGGGTGAGTTTCTGAGCCAGCTTTTTATCCTTCACTTGATATTTAATATAGGCTTCCGCAAGTTTTTGGGTGTATTTCATCACGGTTGGTTTAACAATAGGGACTACGCGCGATTCATTTGACCAATAGAGACGTGCACGATGCAGCTTTCTAAACCAATCAAATTGATCAAACAGCTTTTTTTCCAAACGTGAATAACGGCGTTCATCGCGTGGAATGACCCAAGCAGCGGTACGTTGAAATACATACAGTTGCTTAACTTGATGTGCAATTTCAGGAATGTATTGAATGGCGCTGCCACCTGTACCAATGGATGCAACATTTTTATTGCTGAGGTCGTATTGATGATCCCATTG
This sequence comes from Acinetobacter terrestris, assembly GCF_004331155.1. Taxonomy (GTDB): domain Bacteria; phylum Pseudomonadota; class Gammaproteobacteria; order Pseudomonadales; family Moraxellaceae; genus Acinetobacter; species Acinetobacter terrestris. Next base: position 25,814 of record NZ_SJNZ01000024.1, on the reverse strand, counting down.
CGATGAATGAAAAACTTTGCCCTGAAACTTTTCAATACCTTTGATGTGTGGAATTTGCGGAACATGTAATGGACCAGATGCGAAAACAACAAATTGAGCAATCAAAGTTTTTTCATTATTTAATGTCAGCTTCCAGTCACAACTGTGTTGATTGTATTCGGCAGCCAGAACTTCGCAGCTAAATTGGCAGTATTTTTTTAAATCATAACTGCTCATCAAGCTTTGGATGTAGGCAAAAATTTCAGGTGCTTCAGCATAGCGCTTCGACCAGTTAGTTTTAGCTGCAAATGAAAGTGAATACATATGCGATTGCACATCACAGGCTGCGCCCGGGTATTGGTTCTCACGCCAAGTCCCACCGACATCATGGGCTTTTTCTAAAATGACAAAATCTTGAATATTGTTTTGTAATAAACGAATGGCCATTGCCAAGCCACCAAACCCGGCTCCAATAATGGCAACTTGAGTTTGCTGTGGCATTTGTTTGCCTTGAGGTACATCATGCATTTTTTATTGCCTTATAAATTTATTTTTATATAGCTTAAATGAATAGATTGCTTCGCAACATGATAGTCGTGCCAAAAAAATTGATATATTCGGCAATTTGCAAGCGTGGAATTTTATAGTAAAAAATGGTCATATTCTTTTAATTAGACAATGCTATGAAAAGATCAATTCTTGGCTTGATGTATTTAATTCAAGGCATGCGTAAAGCTGGGATTGCAGTTGATCAAAAACTTCAAAGTATTGGGCTGCGTGCTGAGGCATTGGATCCCAGTTCAACCATTCATCCGAGTTTGGAATGGGATGTTTTAAAAGTTATTGGGCAGGATGTTGCGCCTGAAAAAGGTCTGTTTATTGGGCAGCATTATGCGCTGGCTGGATATGGCCCTTTGCTCATGTTGCTGGTCACCAGTGGAAATGTGCGTACAGCCTTAGAGCAAGGTATTAAATATCAAGCATTAACTCATTTAACTGGGACCTTAAGCTTAAAATACACAGCGCACAAGGTTGCTTTATGCTATGAACCACAAGATTTAAACAGTGATCTGGGTTTGTTACGAGCACAATGTGAAATTTCAGGTACCTATAAATTTATCCAGGACCTTTATAAAATGATGGGGTTGAGCATTCCCCAAATTCATATTGAATTGCCATTTTCACAGCCACAAGATCAAGATTTTTTAAATACATATCATGGTTACTATGGTACAGCGTTAAAGTTTGGCTCGAAATGCGCAGAATTTTGGTTTGATGATGCAGTTCTGGATGTTGAGATTCCATCTGCAGATAAAATGACTTTTAAAATCTATGAAAGTAAATGTATTGCTGAATTGGAGCGCTTAAAAATGGATGAGCAGGTGCCTTCATTGGTGCAGCGCGTACAGGATTATCTAGAGTTGCAGCAAGGCGTGATGCCAACAATGGCTGAAACTGCCCAAGCCTTGCAAATTCCAGAGCGGACCTTGCGCCATCAATTGCAGCAATTACAAAGCAGCTATAAACAAATACGTGAACAACTGATTAAAGACAAGGCCTTAAGGCTGATAGAATACAAAGAGTATTCCATTGAAATGATTGCAGAGTTACTCGGCTATTCCGAGCCGGCGGCTTTTAATCATGCCTTTAAACGATGGTTTGGATACAGTCCACGCCAGTACTTTAAATAGCCTAAGTTTAGTAATGCCAAAGTGTTATATCTTCCATCCCAAACTTCGCTATACTTTCAATAGCCTAAAATAGTATTCAATCATATGTCAGACTTAAATTCTAAGCACAGCACCGCCTTTATTCCTTTGTCACCTGCAGAACGTTATGCGCAAGCGATCTCGTCTGGTCAGTTCATGCCGGATGATGCACAGGCGCAAGCTGTCCATGAATTGGATCGTGTCTGGCAAGAACTGCTGCAGCGTTTTAAGGCATCGAAAAAAGCTTTCCGTCGTTTCCGTCGTCAAACATCTCCTAAGGGTGTATATATGTGGGGCGGTGTAGGGCGCGGCAAAACCTGGTTGATGGATCAGTTTTTTGAATCCATTCCTTTTCGCCGCAAAATGCGCATGCATTTCCATCATTTTATGCAGCATGTGCATCGTGAATTGAACAAATTATCGGGACAGCGTAATCCACTGGAATTGGTTGCTGACCAAATTTACCAGCAAGCGGTAGTCATCTGTTTTGATGAATTTTTTGTATCGAATGTTACTGATGCGATGATTTTAAGCGAACTGTTCCAAAAATTATTTGATCGCGGGATTACCTTGGTTGCAACATCAAATATTGCCCCAGATGGCCTGTATAAAAACGGGATTCATCGTGACCGTTTTATTCCCACCATTGAGATGGTGAAAAAGAACTGTGTGATTTTAAATGTCGATGCAGGTGTGGATTATCGTTTGCGAGTGCTGAAACAGGCGCAATTGTTTAAATCTCCCTTGACCCATGATCATAGAAACTGGATCGCACAGCGCTTTACGGCTTTGACCCAAACTCAAAAGATTTCTCAAGAGCCGATTATTATCAATAACCGTATTGTGGAAACTGTTGGGCATACTGAAGATGTTTTATGGTGTGAATTTTCAGATTTGTGCTTTAAGCCGCGTAGTCCAGCCGACTTTATTGAGATCGCCAATATTTACAATACTGTGCTGGTGAGCAACGTTCCGCATTTAACAGATTACCTGTCAGAAGGTGCACGCCGTTTTATTTATCTGGTCGATGAGTTTTATGATCGCGGGGTAAAGTTGTTGTTGACCTCTGAAGATTCAATTATTGATATCTATCAAGGTGAAAAATTAGCCTTTGAAATTGAACGCACGCGTTCACGTTTACTGGAAATGCAGTCCGATGAGTATCTGAATGCAGCGCATAAACAAATCCAGAAAGTGGAATCCTAAACAAATTAAAATAAAGCGCCAGAAATGGCGCTTTTTTATGACCAGAAAATATGTATTTAGTCGTCATTTAAAGCTAGTCATTGTTCAATCTTTACTCTATAACTATACCAATGTCAGGTTTAACTGCTGTTTTATCTCTAAATCTGCACTTAAGTCTAATTTCGACATTTCAAAAACTTTATAAACTGTAAAAAGGTATTCAGGTGGATGATGACATCGCATTGGTGAGCCATATTTTATTTAATAATGTGCATATTTATTTTATAAAAAATGACCACTATTTAGCAGTGTGATAGTACTATTCAGCTAGATTTAAATCGGTATACTAGAATCTCTTGTTATAAAAAGTAGCAATATCAGGAAAGACAATGACTGCACGTATTCAAAAAGGCAAGTTAGCGATTGCTAAAGAACTTTACGATTTCATCGAAAATGAAGCATTACCAGGTTCTGGTTTAGACAGCGAAACATACTGGAAAAACTTCGAGCAAGTCGTTGTTGATCTTAGTCCTAAGAACAAGGCGCTTTTAGCAAAGCGTGAAGATCTTCAGGCTAAAATTGATGAATGGCACCGCAACAACAAATTTGAATTAGAAGCTTACAAAGCTTTCCTTACAGAAATTGGCTACTTATTACCAGAAGTAGAAGATTTCAAAATCAGCACAGAAAATGTCGACGAAGAAATCGCGCTTTTGGCTGGTCCACAACTTGTAGTACCTGTACGTAATGCACGTTACTGCTTGAACGCGGCAAATGCGCGTTGGGGTTCTTTATACGATGCACTTTACGGTTTCGACGTGATTCCTGAAGACGGTGGCGCGGAAAAAGGTAAGGGCTATAACCCGGTACGTGGCGAAAAAGTAATTGCATTCGCGAAAAACTTCTTAAATGAAACTTTCCCGTTGGCAAATGGTTCGCATGCAGATGCAACAAAATATACAGTAGAGCACAATGCACTGGTTGTGACTTTAAAAGATGGTTCTACCACCACTTTGGCGCATCAGGCTCAATTTGTTGGTTATAACGGCGAAGCTGCTGCACCAACTGAAATCGTATTTAAAAATAACGGATTGCATGTAGTTGTTGAAATTGATGCAACCAGTCCAATTGGTCAAACAGATGCAGCCGGCGTTAAAGATCTAGTACTTGAAGCAGCTGTAACCACCATTCAGGATTTAGAAGATTCGATTGCTGCAGTTGATGCAGAAGAAAAAGTAGAAGGCTACCGTAACTGGTTGGGCTTAATGCGCGGCACGCTTGAAGAATCAATCCAGAAAAACGGTAAAACTGTTACTCGTGCATTGAACAAAGATCGTACGCATAAAAACCTGATTGGTGGTGTGACGTCTATTCACGGTCGTTCGTTAATGCTTCTTCGTAACGTTGGACACTTGATGACCAATCCAGCCATCCTAGTAGATGGTGCGGAAATTTATGAAGGCATCATGGATGCGCTGGTTACACCATTGTTGTCTTTTGCAGACATCAAGGGTGAAAACGAAATCAAGAACTCGCGTAAAGGTTCTATGTACATCGTTAAACCAAAAATGCATGGTCCTGAAGAAGTTGCTTTTGCAGTTGAACTGTTTGAGCGTGCTGAACAGGCATTAGGTTTACCAGCTAAAACGCTTAAAATCGGTATCATGGATGAAGAGCGTCGTACATCTGTAAACCTGAAAAACTGTATCGCTCAAGCGAAAGACCGTACCATCTTCATTAATACGGGCTTCATGGACCGTACTGGTGATGAAATCCATACCTTCATGGAAGCGGGTCCTTTCGTTCGTAAAGGTGAAGTTAAAGGTCAAATCTGGTTCCCGGCTTATGAGAACCGTAATGTGATGGTTGGCTTGAAAGCAGGCTTACGTGGTAAAGCACAAATTGGTAAAGGCATGTGGCCAAAACCAGATATGTTGCTCGACATGTACAAAACCAAAACTGAACATCCAGAAGCAGGTGCAAGCTGTGCATGGGTTCCATCACCTGCAGGTGCGGTGATTCACGCGATTCACTACCATCAAATTAATGTAGCAAACCGTCAGCAAGAATTGTTGGCGACTGAAGCATTACCTTTAGACGATTTGTTAACTCCGCCTTTAGCGAAAGACACTAATTGGTCTGAAGAAGAGAAAACCAAAGAACTTGAAAATAACTGTCAGGGTATTTTAGGTTACGTGGTTCGTTGGGTTGATTTGGGTGTAGGTTGTTCTAAAGTTCTCGATATCAACAACGTTGGTTTGATGGAAGACCGTGCAACTTTACGTATTTCTTCTCAACACGTTGCGAACTGGTTGCGTCACGGTATCGTAACGCGTGCGCAAGTTGAAGAAGTCATGCAGCGTATGGCGAAAATTGTGGATGAGCAAAATGCCAATGATCCACTTTACACGCCAATGTCGAATGACTTTGAAAACAATATCGCGTTCCAAGCGGCTTCTGACTTGATCTTTAAAGGTGGCGAACAGCCATCAGGTTACACAGAACCGCTATTGCATGCTGCACGTTTGAAATTAAAAGGTTATACAGGCGACTAATCCTGTGACCTGAATAAAAAGCCTCCTTGTGAGGCTTTTTTTGTATATGATCGACACCTAATAATGGAGTATAAATCATGTATTTTTGGCGCACCGATCAACTGATTGATGATTTAAAACAAAACCGTGTGATCCAAGGCGACTTTAAAAATTATTATATGGTCAGCGGTATTTTGATTTTGTTGAGCTTTTTTGCTTTAAGTCAGACTGGGGTTGAGGAACTTAAAATCAGTTTGGCTGGATTTGTCATTCATTTAGGTTTATTGATCAGTTGGACCAATGCCGCTTTTAAAGCCAATGGTGGTGAAAAAGGTTATGCATTCTTAAACCGTTTTATTGCGCTGTATTTACCGATCACCATTAAAATTTCCATTTTTGCCATTGTGGGAATGATTTGTTATGAACTGATTTTTAATATTTTTAAAGGTCGGTTTGAGGAAGCTGAACTTGCCCATATCAATGCCATCGAAAGTACCGTGGTGGACTTAGTAACTTCATTTTTAATTTACTGGCGCATTTGGGTTGCCATCAAAAAGGTGAACAGTTGATTTTGATTAGCAAATAATAAAACAACCTCAGGATATATTGCCCTTAATAATTCTTTTTGATTACAGGGACGGATTGAATGAATACTCCATTTTCATAGTGAGAAAAAACTAGAATTGAGATGTAGTAATCAATGGAACTCTGGAAGTATTCAGAGTTACACACTGGTTGATGATTCACAACGACCGAATACAGTCATATTGATACGGTTAAGGATATAATTGAGCCAGTTTAATTTAATTCCTATCATTCAATTCTTATGCTATGTGTGCAAACTTTAAACCCTTAACACTCAAACAATTGCAGGATCTAAAGCTTCCGGATATTGCTTTTGAATTTCCGGAAGAAGTCTATCCGGGTTATGATTTACCTTTATTGTTTAAATCGCCGCAAGGTCTTGAGTGGCGTAAAGTGATGTTTGGTCTCGTGCCGAAATGGGCAGAAGATAAAAACATTGCTTCTAAAACCTATAACGCCCGTAATGAGACTTTATCTCAGAAACCCACCTTTAATAATGCTTTGATGAAATATAAGTTTGGTGTCATTCCCGTGGCTGAGTTTTATGAATCTAAATATTTTGATCATAAGCCTCAGCGTTGGGGTGTGCGTCGCAAAGATGCTCAAGCTGTTTTTATTGCAGCACTTTACGAAATTTGTAAGATCGGGGATGAAGTGGTTCGTTCAGCCACCATGATTACGATGGACGCAATTGACCATCCCATGATGAAAGAATTTCATGAGCCCGGAAATATTAAACGCTCAGTGATTGTTATTCCTCACGAGCGTTTAGATGAATGGCTGAGTTGGAAGTCTCCAGATATCCGATCATTTGTACAAGGGTTTCCTGAAGAGGAATTTGAATGTTCTCATGTACCAAAAGCAAAAATCGAGAAAATAACTTCTCAACTGAATTTTTTCGATTAAGCCGTGTTTAACGGGCTAAATTTTTGAAAATATGCTTCAGACTTTCGATCATTTTTTCAATTTGTAATGGAGTCAAGCCATCAAAAGATTGTTCCAAAACCACATTGGTAAGGTCATTAATCTTTTGGGTCATTTGTTGCCCTTTTTCTGTTAATAAAACGCGAGTAATTCGGGCATCATCTTCACATGAATAAGTGTCTACTAAGCCTTCATCTTTTAGGCGATATACAATTTTGGTAGTTGTAGACATTTTGGAAATAATCATTTCAGAAAGATCAGACACACTTGCATGAGATTTTGCTTTTAAAGCCAGTAAAATGCGGCGGCGGGAATTATCCAGACCATACTTTTTCAGGGCGTGATCTACGTTCTGTACATGTTGAGCATGCACTTGGGTAACCCAATAAAATGGGAAATTGTCTAAACTAAAATCTTCCACGCACGGTAAAAATTTACTGTATTTTTTTGTCATGGATGTCTCTCCTGTTATTAATTGTTGTAATTGTATTTTATTATTGTAACTGTTTTGCGAAAAATTTTGAATAAAATTCATTTAAAATATATCTTTTGACGAAAGTAAAAAGCCTCCTGATTAAATTTGTAAATTAGATTTAAAATTAAATCTAAAATTAATGCGCTAAATTCTTGAAAATATGTCTAAGGCTTTCCATCATCTTTTCAATTTGTAAGGGGGTTAAGCCTTCAAAAGATTGTTCCAAAACCACATTGGTAAGATCGTTAATCTTTTGGGTCATTTGTTTTCCTTTTTCCGTTAAAACTACACGGGTAATTCGGGCATCATCTTCACATGAGGAAGTATCAACTAATCCTTCATCTTTTAGGCGATATACAATTTTGGTGGTCGTTGACATCTTGGAAACGACCATTTCAGAAAGATCGGACACGCTTGCATGCGGTTTAGATTTTAAAGCGAGTAGAATTCGGCGACGAGAATTATCTAAACCATATTTTTTCAATACATGATCGACATTCTGAACATATTGGGCATGCACTTGGGTAACCCAATAATATGGAAAATTTTCTAAGCTGAAATTTTCCGGAGAAGGTAAAAACTTACTGTATTTTTTAGTCATGGTAGACAGCCCCATAATTCATTGTTGTAATTGTAATTTTTCATGAAAAGCATTCTAATCTAAAGCTATTTTGTTTCGCAATATATATTAAATTATTTTTATTGCATATTAATATATATCAAGTTTTTTATAATGCAATAAGGAAACTGATTTTGTAAATTTCCTTATATCAATCAAAATCAAGCATCATCGTTTAGAAGGGACAGGGTTTCACTATCGATCTTAATGAAATTCTACAATGCCTTAGGCAAACTTCAGAACTTCTTCCTGCACTTCAGGATTTTGATAATTTTCTGAAGATAACATTATACTGATCAAATCATGAATCTAGCTTAAAATATGACCTTTATAGCGAATGCTGGCAATCGTTTTCGATGCTTGTTGAAAGTTAACGCTTTTTCATCTGTCATAGAAAATAATCCTGTTAGTTTTTTTGATTGGATTAGAGACTTACGCATCTAAGTTTAGCTATCGATTATGAGCTATATAATCTTGGCTGTGTTTCATTCTAGTGAAAAAAATAGCTTTGGGAACTGATCTTTTTAACAAAAAATTTCTGACAATGAGTTAATAAATGTAATGAATTAATCTATTTGTCAAGTAAATATTATAATAAAATTCATAAAAACAATAACTTATATTTTCTTCTTTTGGACTTTTTTAAGTTTTTCAGAAGATGCGGCTATTTGATCTGGTGTGTGATCAGATCAAAAAATCAGACGAATAGATGAAGTAAGTCACAAAAATTAATCTCTATTTTATTTAAATTGGCATTTTTAGGCCTAAAAATACAAAAAACTAATTACAAATTTTGGAGATTGTGCATAATTCATTTATCTATTGTTGAACAGGTCATATTTATGGATCCGTCGCCGTGCAGGTCTACCTTTAATTTTAGCCAAATTCATAAAATCGGAGATATAAACTAATGGAGTTTTTATTAGATCCGGGAATTTGGATTGGTTTACTTACCCTTATTGTTTTAGAAATTGTCTTAGGTATTGATAACCTAGTCTTTATTGCCATTTTGGCAGAAAAACTCCCTCCAGAACAACGTGATAAAGCGCGTGTAGTGGGGCTTTCCCTCGCTTTGTTTATGCGCTTGGGCTTATTGTTTGCTATCTCTTGGTTGGTCACTTTGACCAAACCGCTTATCGTGGTCTTTGATTGGACCTTCTCAGGTCGAGATCTTATTCTTTTATTTGGTGGTTTATTTTTGGTCTATAAAGCTGTGACCGAACTACATGAAAAGATGGAAGGCAAACCTGAAGTTAATGTCACCACCAATATTGTTTATGCAAGTTTCGCTGCAGTTGTTGCACAAATTGTTGTATTAGATGCTGTATTTTCTCTAGATTCGGTAATTACCGCAATTGGTATGGTCGACAACATTTATGTGATGATGGTGGCAATGATTGTTGCCATGGCTGTAATGTTACTGGCTTCTAAATCATTAACTGCTTTTGTAAACCGACATCCAACTGTGGTGATTTTGTGTTTAAGCTTCTTGCTGTTAATCGGGATTAGCTTGATTGCAGAAGGTTTTGGTTTCCATATTCCGAAAGGCTATATCTATTCAGGTATTGGCGTCGCGATTGCAATTGAAGCATTTAACCAGTTTGGTCAGCGCAATGCAGCCAAGCATGAATCTAAAATTCCACTGCGTCACCGTACAGCAGATTCCATCCTGAAATTGATGGGTGGCAAAATGGAGACCGTGGCGAATAGCGCTCAACACTTCGAAGCTAAAGAAGCATTTGCCGATGAAGAGCGTTATATGATTGGTGGGGTGTTAACCCTGGCAGAAAGATCTGTTGCCTCGATCATGACACCGCGTAGCCAGATTTCCTGGGTGGACATTGAAGATCGTCCTGAACAGATTCGTGAACAGGTATTATCCGTCCCGCATAGCTTGTTTCCAGTGTGTCGTGGCAGCTTGGATAAAGTGATCAGTATCGTTCGTGCCAAAGAATTGCTCGATGTGCTTGATGATGACGAGCAGCTCAAAGCTTTAATCAAACGCCATCGTCCGATCTATATTTTCATGAAAATGAAAGTGATTGATGCCATCAATACCTTGCGTACTTCGAAAGGTTCATTGGTTCTGGTGAGCGATGAATTTGGCAATGTGCAAGGCTTAATTTCTCCACTCGATGTGTTTGAAGCCATTGCCGGAGAATTTCCTGATGCAGATGAACAGCTTGATTTAGTGAAAATTGATGATCATACCTGGAAAGCATCGGGGATGTTGGATGTGTACCAGCTTGAATTAGAGCTTGGCATGATGGATCTGGTCGAAGAAGATGCCGGCTATATCAGTGTTGCAGGTCTGATTTTGGAAAAGACGCATGGAGAAGTAACCGTAGGTACTCATCTGGAGTATCACGGGGTTCACTTTGAGGTGACGGAACTGGATGATAACCGAATAAAATCCGTTTTAATTACGCATCGCTAGAAGATCATTGGGGACACTAAAAAAGATAATCAATATCTCTGATTAGTTTCCTTTTCAAGCGCTTTAAAAAACCCAATAGCAGGTGCTGTTGGGTTTTTAATTATTCTGGTTTATCTTTTAATCAGGAAGAGTAAGTTAAATTCTGATTTGATGGTATTAAAATGAAAAGAACAAGCAACTTAATCAATCCTAAAAATCGCTATTTCTAGGGATGTTGCATGTGAATAAAATGATGAATAATAAAGATATAAAAACAAGAGTTGAATGAATCTAATGCGTATTAGGGAAAGGATTGTCGATTTTACAAAACTTGAATCTGAACAAAAGCATCATTTTTTTGCAACCATGCTGGCATTTGATCAGCAAATTTTTCCAAATTCTACTCCAGATGAAATTTATGATCTTGTTCATGATGTAGATGCGGTCTCTGTCCAGGTGGTTCATTATTATCATCACGATAAATTGATTGGACAAAATGTTATTCCGATATTGAAACTCTCTTTGCAAGACAAACCAATTTTTGTGCTGAGTTCTCGGGCGGGTATTTTGCCTGAGTATCGTAAAAGAAATAGAGCGCTTAATACCGCCATTCGCGTTGCAATCAATTATCGAATCCGATATCCCTCGATTCCATTATGGTTTGTACCCACAGTCATACAGCCCAAAATCTATACACTTTTTGCATCCCGATCGCAGAATTTCTTTCCGCGTGAAGGACGGCGGATACCTGAGGAATATTTACAGGTTTTAGATATGATTCAGCAGCGTAAAAGTGAGGTGCAAAAGCGCAGAGAAGATATTTTTGTCCATCCAAGTGTAATGCCGCAAACAACGCCTGCAGACATTCAGCGCTTAAGGAGTAAAGCGACCCCACATATCAATTTCTTTACCCAGCATGTGCCGGATTATTTTGCTGGCATGGGCTTGATGTGTGTCTGCAAACTGGATTTAAAAACCATTTCTGAAGCAATTTTTAATTTGTGGCTAGATCGACATGTATATTAAATTTTATTATTCATTAACTTAATCAATAGAGTTCTTTCATAAATCATTTTTTAATCACTACAAAGGAAATTCCCCTCTCCTTGTAGGAGACTTGCGTAGCATGCTCCTCAGGGAGAGGTTCTTATAAAAATTCCCTCATTCCCTTGCGAAGCATTGCTTCTCATCCCAGAGGGAGAAGGGATTTTCAATATTCATTTAAATATAAATAGAACGATCATTTTTTAATTTATGAAAGAGATCTAATGAATATTTTAAATTCTAATTTTCCATAAAAAAGTGTGTAAAAAATTCTGCTTAATATTCAAGATAAAAATTCCATATAGAGTTTCTATAGCTCAGACCAATATGACCATAGTTAGTTGTGATAGTTTTTAAATAATCTCGACATTTTCCTTATAGTTCAATAAAAGCAAATCCAATGATTTGGATGTGCACATTTAAGTGAATTGAATAAGGAAACGTGATGTCAAATCAGCCTTTCGATACGGATGTGGTGGTGATTGGTACAGGTCCGGCAGGTGCAACGACGGCTTTGGCCTTAGCCACATATGGCATTGCTGTACGTTTTTATACCCAGTTTAATGGTTTGGCAAATTCTCCACGTGCGCACATTACCAATCAACGTGCAGTCGAAGTATTGCGTGAATTTGATTTAGAAGAAGAAGCTAAAAGTAGAGCCACGCCATGGCAAGACATGGGGGAAAGCATGATCACCACCAGTCTGATTGGGGAAGAAATTGCCCGGATTCAGGCGTGGGGAACAGGCGATTTACGGCACGGTGATTATGTAAAGGGCAGTCCTTCGCCTTTATTTGATCTGGTGCAACCAGAAATGGAAGCACTGCTGGTCAAACATGCAGTCGCGCGTGGTGCAAATCTATTTTACAACACCGAATATCTAGATCATGAACAAGATGATGATGGCGTTACAGTCTGGTTCCTGGATCGCTTGGAAAATCGCAAATATTCTGTACGTGCCAAGTACCTTGTCGGTATGGATGGGGCACGATCCAAAATCGTTGAAAAAATTGGTCTTCCGATTGAAGGTCATATGGCGCGTGCTGGGACGACCTATGTGCGTTTCAAAGCCGACTTAAGCAAGTATGTGCTACATCGCCCAAGTATTTTGCACTGGATTGTCAATCCTGCCGCGGGCTTTGGCGAAATTGGTATGGGCTTATTACGTGCCATTTCTCCATGGAATGACTGGATTGCAGGTTGGGGCTTCGATATTGCTCAAGGTGAGCCGCAATATACCGAAGAACAGATCATTCAACGTATTCATACCTTTATTGGTACGGATGATGTCGATATTGAAGTTCAAAATGTATCGGCATGGTATGTAAATCAGGCGTTTGCCAAGCATTATTCAGTTGGTCGTGTGTTCTGTGGTGGAGATGCCGTGCATCGTCATCCGCCATCAAGTGGTTTGGGTTCAAATACCTGTATTCAAGATGCGTTTAACTTGGCATGGAAGCTTGCTTTTGTGATTAAAGAGTGGGCGAAAGCGGATTTGTTGAGCTCTTATAGTGATGAGCGTGTGCCGGTTGGCCAGCAAATTGTTGCACGTGCCAACCAGTCTCGGATGGATTATAAACATCTCAAAGATGTATTTGGTTTTGATCAAGGTATAGCAACCACACAACAATTGTTAGATCGACTGAATGCACCGACTGCCGAGGCTGCTGAATTACGTAATCAGTTGAATCATGCCTTAGAGATTAAAAACTTTGAGTTTAATGCACAAGGTGTCGAGCTGAATCAGCGTTATCAGTCAGCTGCCGTGGTTTTAGAGGATGAATGTGATGAACAATGGCAGGCTGATCCGCAATTGTATTTACAAGCAACCTCACGTCCTGGCGCGAAAATTCCACATTGCTGGTTAGTGGATGCTAAGAATGGTCAAAAGGTTTCCACGCTGGATATTGTGGGGAATGGCAAACTCACCTTAGTCACAGGTTTATCGGGTACTGCATGGAAACAGGCTGCCGAAAAGTTAGACCTGCCTTATCTGAATGTGGTGACCATCGGGCAAGAAGTGAAAGATGTGTATGGCATCTGGCAAAAAACCTGTGAAATTGCTGAAGCAGGTATGTTGCTGGTTCGTCCGGATGGTTACGTGGCATGGCGCCATCAGCAGGCATTGTATGATGATGCAGTCGCCTTGCAGAAATTAACGCATGTGCTAGAAAAAATGAATTATCAAATCGCATAATTCAGGTTTTAAAAAGTATTCAGGTTTTAAAAGTTATTTTGAAACCTGTTGTTGAACAGATTGCTGAATGATTTTTGCGGTAAATTGCAAAACCGGATTTTCAGCATCTGTTCGATAACTGGCATAGAGCGGCAAGGTCGGCAAGTCTTGTTTCAGTTCAATCGACTGTACATTGGAGTTGAGCAATTGCCGTGCATATTCAGGAATAAAGCTCCAGCCCAAACCCATATTAATGAGATTGATATGCTGTAAGGCATTGGTGACTTGGTATTTATATTTCAGTTTTAAATTTTCTTTTTCAGTGAACTCTTCAATTCGCTGATAGAAAACTGGAGAAAAAAACTGGTCGCAGACAATAAAGTCATCATTTTGAATTTGCCTTAAGTCCTGAATCTTGCGATTGGCAATATAGTTTTGATGGGCAACCAATAATAATTTTTCTTCAAACAGCATCGTACTGGTATAAACCGGATCATCAATACACACGCGACTAAAAATTAAATCCAGTTCGGAATTTTTCAATGCCTGAACCTGTTCGCTACAGGATAAACTTCTAATTTTAAGATCGACTTGCGGAAATTGAGCACGAACCTGTTGAATCACTTGCGGGATGATGGTCATTTCCGCAACGTGCAATACGCCAATAAACAACTGTTGCTGACCTTGGTTGGCAATTTGACGTGCATGAGCGACGGCAAGTTCCGCGTATTTAATCGATTCCAGGGCATATTTTAAAAAACCTTGACCCTCTAAAGTCAGAGCAATTTTTCGTGCACTGCGGTCAATCAGTTGTACACCGACCTCTTCCTCTAAGTCTTTAATTTGCTGACTGAGGGAAGGTTGAACGGTACAGAGTTTTTGCGCAGCACGGGTAAAATTGAGTTCTTCAGCCAGAGCCACAAAGTAACGTAAATGTCTAAGTTCCATTGAGTATTTTCCTGCTGAAAAATGGTTTTACCTTGCTGTTTAAAACTAAAATAAAGATCTATGCACAATCATCAATATGGATAATTTTTTTAAATTTCAGGAATTTAGATTTTAAGGATTTTGATATCGGCATATTGCTGAATTAAATCTGGATTTAAACTGTGGACGTAATCCATAAATGCAACATTAAACTGACCCATCGTTTGTACTTTTTCAAAGGCCAGTTTTCCTGCAATAGCAAAATGTGTGTGTGCAGCAATGGTGGCAATGGTTGGTGTGGTTACAGCACAATAAGCCGCGATTAAAGCCCCGAGCGCGCAGCCTGTCGCGGTGACTTTCGGTTGTAAATAAGAGCCACCATTGACTTGAATCACGGCATCCAGTTCTTTGCTTAAAATGAAATCAGATTCACCTGAAATGGCAATACATTCAGCATGTTCTAACAGGACTTTGGCGTGGGTATAGACATCGGCACTATTTAAGGTGCTATCCACACCTTTGGAGAGAACCTGATTGCCTGCAAGGGTACTAATTTCTGAAGCATTGCCACGAATGACGGTTGGATTATATTGCAGTAACTCATCCACCATATCCGAACGCCATTTTAAAACGGGACCATAACCGACCGGGTCAAGCACCCAAGGGGTATTGGTACGCTGCGCCGTTTGTGCAGAAATTTGCATGGCCTGCATTTGCTCATGGGTCGGTGTACCCAGATTAATACTGAGCGCAGCGGAAATAGTGGTAAAACTTTCGGCTTCGAATGGATTATCAATCATGGCAGGAGAGGCACCGGCCGCCAGCAAGACATTGGCTGTATAATTGGCTGCAACGCTGTTGGTAATGCATTGCACCAAAGGCTGCTCGGTTTGCAGCTGAGTCCATGCTTCAACAATATGCTCGACCAATGTTGAAGTTTGATCCATAGGATTATTCCTTAAGTTATACATAGAATTGGAGAGGCTAGACATATTGATCACCGTCTATTGGGTGAAACTTTATTGAGCGAAACTCTATTGGGTAAAACTTTATTGGGTAAAATAGTGGTCTTGATGCTTACAGGTGCGACAGCAGAGTGTCACATAATTTTCAGCATCATAGTCGACCGTAAGCTCATTGGAACCACAATACATACAGCGTTTTTGTGAATAGAAGCTTAAGCGAGGTTCAATTTTTTTCCAGATCCGCCAAATTGGCTGGAAAAAAATACTTTCATCATAGCCCAAAAAACGGAAAAACAGGATTTCGCTCATCTTGCTAAAAGGTATGTTGTGAGGACGTGGCAGGGTGGATGTTTCCCATTTTTCGGTCACGGCACGGTCACGATATTGCTGCAAGGTTTTCTTTAACAAGTTGGTGTTAATAAAGTTTTCATTACGTGCTTGCAGGGCTTTTTGTTGATGCAAATACTCCAGCGCAGTTTGCACCAGATAATAAATTTGCCCCACAGCCAATGAATCCATTAGGCGATAACAAAAGGTTTGAAAACTGTTGTTCCCTGCAATTTGAATACCCCAAGTGCGGCAATAAAACTGCGCGAACTGAATAATTTCCTGATACAGCGCCAAATAAAGCACATTCTTTACTTCATCTGCATTTTTAAAGGGCACGCCCATGGTTAAATTTTCATAAAACCAGTTTCTAAGCTGCTGGGTGATGCTAAACAGGCTCGGTTCAGAATAACCATCCAAACGCACATTGACATAGTAGTGATGGGCCTCGGCGGCAAAATCTTTGGCAATCAGGATTTGTTCTTTAACCAGTTGCTTGACCAGATAATTTTGGAATAAATAATTCGGGGTAATGGAATGGTATTTAATGCTTTCCCAATCAATATATTCATGATGTGTGGTATGTTCCTGAACCTGATTGTCCAGAATACTCAGTAAAAATAGTTTATTCAGAAAACTGATCTGGTCGAGTCGATATTCAACATTATCTTTATTTTTCGATTTGATTTTACGCTGCTCTTGAAGACGCGTTTCGGTGAGCATTTTTTTTCGGTTGACTAAACATTTGTCACAATGACAGTTGGTGCGCCCGTCTTGAAAGACACGATGCTGGCAGTGACTACATTCATGAAAATTAAGTGCTTGATCGTACTGTTCTGCTTCAATCCAGAACATGGATGCCTGACACAAAGGGCATGATGTACTTTCATCTAACTGTTTTTGCAGAATCTGAAGGAGCATGGAAAGAGTCAATCACAAGTCTGGTTAATCATTTAAACGATTATACACATCTCTTTTATTGTAACGTGATTGAATCGTGCTGAATGCACAATAAATGCGGGCAGGAAAATATATACGGACTTTGCTCTAGATAAATAGCCTAAGTATTCATTAGATCTCTTTCATAAATCATTTTTAATCACAACAAAGGAAATTCCCTCTCCTTGTAGGAGACTTGCGTAGCATGCTCCTCAGGGAAAGGTTCTTATAAAAACCCCCTCATTCCCTTGCGAAGCATTGCTTCTCATCCCAGAGAGAAAAGGGACTTTCAATATCTATTTAAATATGAATAGACCAACGATCATTTTTTGATTTATGAAAGAGATTTATTAATATGGAGATGGAAAAGCAAATCTTCCATCTCCACAAAAAGAGAAGCTATTGAGAGGGATTTAAATTCCTTAAATTAATAAGAAGCAGGGCAAGGTAATGAGTCATCCTCCTCACCTAATTGCTTTGCATTGATTAAAGCCTGAACCTTTTTAGATGGAATCTTTTTGCTGCCTAATGAATCGTAATTATTCAAAATTGCGCAAATATCGGGCGATTGCATTGGAATACCTTCGCAGCTCATAAACATCGCAATCACCTTATGATCGATTCCGGCAGCATCGAGAGTTTGCATGGTCTTGATATTTTCCACACGGACAATATGGTCTTTTAAATACATGGGACACCTCTTCTAATTTTGAATTAATTTTATAGTGCGCTTTGTGCAAATAGATACAAGCAAGAAGCGTGCTCAAAATGTATTCATCTTGAAAATGTCTGTCACTTTGAGTTAAGTCAGGGTATAAGCCAGATAAAGCTTGCTCAAATAATATAAAGAGATATCAAAATCCAGTTATTTTCTATTTACATTATTGAAAGATATTGGCGTTATGGCGCATCATTTTTAACTGTACGTATGAGAACTAAGCAACTGAACGATTAATTGTAGCAATGCTCAGACAATGAATTGAAAATTGTGAGCAAAGTGCCCATATATAACTCAAATCAATCGCACAGACAGATTGTGAAAGTTGCCGTATGATCGAAGCACTCACAAAAAACAAAGTCTTGGCTTAAAAATTACAGGATTAGGACATTATATGAATATCGCGGCAAACCCAGTGGTTGAAGCAGACCAAACTGTTTATTTAAAAGACTACGAAAAACCCTCTTTTTTGGTTGATTCAATCAACTTAGATATTCAAGTTCATACAGATCGTACCGATGTAAACGCAACATTGGTGATGAAGCGCCAGACCGCAGAGGATTTGGTCCTGCTGGGTCGTGACCTGGAATTAAAATCAATTACTTTAAACGGCAAGCTGTTAACCGAAGCTGATTACACGCTGGATGCAGAACAGCTGGTGATTCGCAATGCACCCAATGAAGTGATTCTAGAAACTGCCGTGGTGATTCATCCTGAAAGCAACACCCAGCTTGAAGGTTTATATCAGGCGGGTGATGATTTATTCGTGACTCAAAACGAGCCTGAAGGTTTTCGCAAAATCACGTTCTATCCAGACCGTCCGGATGTCCTGTCTGTCTTTACCACACGCGTAGAAGCGGATAAAAAATTCCCGGTACTTTTAGCCAATGGTAACTTAATGGAAGCCGGTGAGGCAGGTGAAGGTCGTCACTATACCATTTGGCAAGACCCAACCAAGAAACCAAGCTATTTGTTTGCCTGCGTGATTGGTGATTTGGCGGTACTCAAAGATTCTTATGTGACTTCGGAAGGCCGTAACGTCGCACTTGAAATTTATGCTGTCGAAAAAGATATTCCAAAATGTCACATTGCCATGGAAGCGCTGAAACATTCCATGCAATGGGATGAAGAACACTATGGTCGTCCATATGACCTAGACAACTATATGATTGTGGCAACCAGTGCATTCAATATGGGTGCAATGGAAAATAAAGGTTTAAACATTTTCAATACTTCATGTGTGCTTGCCGATGAAGAATTCACCACTGATGCCGCGATTATGCGTGTTCAGTCTGTAATTGCACATGAATACTTCCATAACTGGACCGGTAACCGGATTACCTGTCGTGACTGGTTCCAGCTTTGCTTGAAAGAAGGCTTGACCGTTTTCCGTGATCAGTCTTTCTCGGAAGATTTACAGTCCGCTGCGGTACAGCGTATCGATGATGTTGCAGTCTTGAAAGCACACCAGTTCCCTGAAGATTCCGGCCCATTATCGCATCCGCCACGTCCAGATCACTTTGTGGAAATTAATAACTTCTATACCGCGACCGTATATGAAAAAGGTGCGGAAATTAACCGCATGATGGCAACCTTGCTTGGTAAAGAAAAATTCCGTGAAGGCACAGACGAATACTTCCGCCGTCACGATGGTCAAGCGGTGACAGTAGAAGATTGGGTTTCAGCATTGACCGCAGGTTCAGGTGTTGATTTATCGGCATTCCTGATCTGGTACAACCAACCAGGCACACCTAAACTGGAAGCCAAAGGCGAGTACGATTCTGCAAAACAAACCTATCGTTTAAGCTTTAAGCAAAGTTTAAAAGCCAATGCAAAATATCCAAACCTGAAAGCGGTGCCAATTCCTGTTGCTTTGGCACTTTTTGATGCAGAAACAGGTGAGCAATATACGCTGCAATCTGAATCACTATTTGAAAATGGTGTCAAAGATGGCGTGTATTTATTTGATCAGAGTGAAGCAACCATTGAATTTACCGGCCTAACTGCAAAACCTGTGGTTTCATTGCTGCGGAACTTCTCTGCACCGGTCAATCTGGACTTTAACTATTCAGATGAAGAGTTGGCTTTCTTGATGCAACATGAAACCAACGGTTTCAACCAGTGGCAGGCCACCCAAACTCTGCTGGAACGTATTTTACTGGAAGGTCATGACTCTGATATCTATATCCAGGCCATGAAAAATACCTTGCCTGAGGTCATTCAAAAAGATCCACTCTTGGCTTCACGTTTGTTTGATGTGCCGACCGAAGGTTATTTGGGCAGCCGTATTGATAGCGACTATCAACCTGCCAAAATCCAGGAACAGCGTAATGCCTTGCTGAATAGATTGGCACGTGAACTTGGTACATTCTGCAAAGAGACTTACCTGGAGTTAGACCCGGATATGCAAAGTGAGTTCTCTCAAGCGATGGGTGTGCGTGCACTGAGAAACATTATGCTCAGTATGATTGCACGTCAGGGTGATGTTTCTGCCTTTGATCTGGCTTATGAGCAGTATCATACAGGCAACATGTCTGAACGGTTGGGTGCGCTTAAAGTACTGGTCTGGAATGATGCACCACAGGCTCAAGAAGCGTTGGCAGACTTCTATAGCCGCTTTGAGGATGAAGCCTTGTCTTTGGATCAATGGTTTATGGTTCAGGCAGCGCATCCGAAAGCAAATGCAGAAACCATCAAGTATTTAACCTCTCACCCTGATTATGATTTGGGTACACCAAACCGTATTCGTGCAGTCAGTGGCGGTTTAAATGTCAACCCAGTCAATACATGGAGCTTTGGTGTTCAGCATTATATTGATTTGGCTAAATATCTGGATGAGAAAAATCCGATTGTCGGTTCACGTTTACTGCAAGTGCTTTCGCGCTGGTATACCTTGGCAGAGCCACAACGTACAGAAGTCAAAACTGCGCTTGAAAATTTAAAACCGCAAGTGAAATCTAAAAACGTTTCAGAAACCTTGAATAGCATGTTAAGTATTTAACTTCGCATTGATTAAATGACTAAAAAGCCTTTTCTTGATTAAAACCGAGAAAAGGCTTTTTTATTTTTACAGCTACAGCGCAATTTAACAGAACAATAAATGAACTGCTGTTTAGAATAACTCACTTAAAAGATAAAATTATAAGACATATTTACTATTGCGTGATCGGTTTAAAAGTGTCGATTAAATCACATTAATGTCGTAAAATGAGGATATTAAAGCTCATCTCAAGATGAGCTTTAATTATTTAGCAGACTGTTATTAAATCAAGCCTGTCATTTTATTCAGTGGACTGGAGGTTGGTTTTGTTAGTTAAAATTGAAGATGGTTTTTATTTAAACTCCCAACATATTATTGCTATTCGAGTTTCAAAAAGTACCAGTGAGGGACATTTTGTTGTCGTGATTGAATATACGCCGAATAATATTCAGGCGATGGGAACCTATCAAAAAACTTTTGACAGTAAAATTGAAGCCGAAATTTATCTGCAGACTTTGCATCAGCACATTTCCAAATAAATCCTGTATATCGTTATTAATCTGACGAATTAAACCTATTTAAAAATGAGTCTTTGATGAGAATAAGTTTGGATGATAAACATCTAAATAAAAGCTTAGTAATGATTATAGGTGGA
This sequence comes from Acinetobacter terrestris, assembly GCF_004331155.1. Lineage (GTDB taxonomy): Bacteria > Pseudomonadota > Gammaproteobacteria > Pseudomonadales > Moraxellaceae > Acinetobacter > Acinetobacter terrestris. The sequence continues at coordinate 4,657 of NZ_SJNZ01000024.1, read as the reverse complement.
TTGATTTTCTTGTAGTCATAAATATACTGGGAAATGTATAACGTTGGAAATATATAAGACAAGACTATGATTAAAAATATTCACATTAATCATCAGCACATGTCACTTGGTTTATCCGGAGATCCGAAGAGAAATACTGATTATAAATCAGATAAAAGAGTTAATCCATTTCTTTAATAAATTAAAAATTCGTTTATAAAAAAAGTCCCTTTTAAAGGGACTTTTTTGAGATTTAAACTTTTATAATCAGTACAGGAATAGGGGATTGGGTCAGTACCGCTTGCGCCACACTTCCCAGCACTAATTTTTTGAATCCTGTGCGGCCATGCGAACCCATAATAATTAAATCAGCACCGACTTCATCTGCCACATGAATGATTCCTTCCGCAGGCGAGACACCCCGAATAACTTTGGTATCTACATCAATGCCATCTCGAATGAAGGATTGCTTAATTTCAGTTAAGCGCAACTGCGCATTTTTTTCAGCTTGGATAAAGTAGTCTGTAATTGCAGGCGCGACTTTATAAAAGTCCACACCCACAAAGGGATCTACAGCAATCACACTGGTAATGGTGACTTGGCAATTCAGTTCTTTGGCCAAAGATAATGCTTGTTCAACCGCTGCATAAGAAATAGGAGATTCATCTACCGGAACTAAAATATGTTTATAAGTCATGAAATTATCCTTATGAATAGAGATGAATTGGGAAGATGTTTTAATTGTGATAATAAGTCATTATGAAAAATGAGAAGCTCATGGGAAGCGTTAAATAAACCCCACATCAACTGCAGGGTGTATTGATCAATATTTATTCTTTAACAATGAGAACAGGAAGTTTTGTGCCTTTTAAAACATCTTGAGCAAAGCTGCCCAGTAAGAACTTTTGAAACCCTTTGCGGCCATGTGAGCCCATAACAATCAGGTCAATTTTCAACTTTTCCGCAGTGTCAATAATGCCTTCTTCCGAGACATTACCTTTAACGATTTGAGTATTGGCAGTAATACCATTTTCGCTGGCAATGGCTTGTGCCTGTTTCAGTGATTTTTCGGCATTGGCATAGGCCTGGACGAAATACTCTTTCATAATTGGAGATGGATAGTAAAAGTCTGCTTCAGCAAACGGATCTTCAGTGACTAAACTGATTAATGTTAATTGGCCACCAAACGCTTGGGCAATCTGAGCCGCATTTTTAACTGCAGATAATGAAATGTCAGAACCGTCAACTGGGACTAAAATATTTTGATAAGACATAAGACTTGTTCCTTGGCGTTTATTATATAGCTATTAATTATAGATAGCACATTGTGTATAAATGATCAATTTAGTCTGTGAAAAATGTTTTAAAATTCATTAAATTATATAAATATCATCAATATAACTGTGTTCTGTTTTGCATTTAAACCTGAGCGGGAAACTCAAGATTTGCATAAGTATTTCTAAATATTTAAACAGGGATTAAAATGCCTAAAAATATTAGCGTCTTCATTAAATTGCAGGCGAAATCAATTTAATAAGGGAAGCCTGTGTATTCAAAATTTTTCGGTTTAAGTCTGTGTTTAATTGCTGCTCTAAATAGTAGTGGGTGTCAGAATACCCAAAGTAGTACCAAGGTCATTGCGAGTGTTTTTAATGCTTCCACCAATGTGCAAAAAAAGATGATTGATCGATATGCACCCCAAGAAATTCTGGTACAGAAAAACATAATGTATATGCAGCAACCCTCATTAACTTTGGATATTTACCAGCCCAAAAATGTGATGCAATTTGAGCCGCGTCCAACCGTAGTCTGGGTTCATGGAGGTGGATGGGTTTCAGGTTCTAAAGAGCATGCACGTGGCTATTTTAAACTCTTGGCCAATCAGGGCTATAACGTGGTTTCAGTACAGTATCAATTTGCCCCCCACGCCATTTATCCAAATCAGCTGCTACAAATTAATCAGGCATTAAAGTTTCTAAGCGAGCATGCGCAGCAATATCATATAAATGCCAATCAAATCTATTTGGCGGGTGATTCCGCAGGTGCGAATTTGGTCAGTCATTATGCAGCTTTAATCAGTAATCCGGACTTTGCTCAGCAGTCAGGTATTACGCCGTTAATTCAACGCGACCAGATTAAAGGCCTGATTTTACATTGCGGTATTTATGATATGAATGCTTTTATTAATACTGCACCGAATGAGCTGAAATTAATCGAATGGGGGGTATTTAATCTGGTTCAATCCTATACCGGCAATAAAAAAGATGATGCTGAATTTTTAAAAAGCATTTCACCCATTCAGTATTTAACCCCTAATTATCCACCGGTATTGATTAGTGGTGGAAATAAAGATTTTTTAACCCGGACGCAGTCTTTACCTTTTGTAAAAGCGTTAATAGATCAAAAAATACCGGTAACTGAGGTTTTTTATCCAGACTCTAAGGAATTTTTAGTGCATGAATATCAATTTATGATGAGTAAAAAAGCCAGTCAGCAGACCTTTGCAAAAACCATTCAATTTATTCAAAAATATAGTGCTTCATTTTTTTAAAAAGTACATGACATCATTTTACTTTCGGCAGATTGAATATATCTCTTACTCAGATATATAACTTAGTCCTTAAGTTATATATTTTGAAGAGGCTGATATGAATCCTGTTTTTATGGCCTATGCTTTACTTGCCTTGGCGATTATTTCCGAAGTAACCGGCTCAACTTTCTTGGTTAAATCTGAAGGTTTCACCAAATTAGTTCCGAGCATTTTGGTTTTTATCTTTTATGCGATTTCATTTTATTTATTATCACAAGTGCTTAAAACCATTCCTTTAGGCATTGCCTATGCCATCTGGAGTGGTATAGGTATTATTTTGACGGCGTGCATTGGTTTTTTCATATTCAGGCAAAGTCTGGATTTACCTGCTGTGATTGGGATCGTGATGATTATGGGTGGTGTGATTGTGATGAATGTCTTTTCTAAGTCAGTGGGGCATTGATTGTATAAAATGACTTCATTTAAGAATAATCACGCTATTAAATAATGAATTTATCGGGGAAATATAACGAGATAAAATAAACTTATATCCCAATCTAGGGATATAAGTCGTAAAAACCTACCTTATTTGAATGAGGGCTGTTTTCTAAACTTTAATATGATAGACACCGCAAAGCCAAATAATAACCCCCAGAACGCGGAACCAATCCCGAAAAACTGTATTCCTGAAGCACTGAATAAGAAGGTCATTAAAGCTGCTTCCCGTTCACTGACATCCTGAAAGGCGATGGCGACGTTATGGCCAATAGTGCCTAACAGCGCAATACCCGCCAAAGCAGTCATAAATACGCTAGGGAAAGACATTAAAATACTGGTCAGTGTCGCGGCAAACAAACCCATTAGGATATAAAAGAAGCCGCAGCTCATACCGGCAATATAACGTTTTTTGCTGTCAGGATGGGCCTGATCATCCAGACTGATGGCGGCACTGATGGCGGCAATATTCGCAGAAAAACATCCAAAAGGCGCGAAAATAGTCTGTGCTACTCCGGTCCAGCCGATCAGCTGGTTCACATTTGGTTGATAACCATAGCTTTTGATCATGGCAAGACCGGGCAAATATTGGGACGCCATGTTAATGACAAACAATGGGAGAGCCAAACCGAAAATGGCCGACCAGCTAAATTCAGGCGCCATCCATACTGGTTGAGCCAGACTGAACTGAATGGTTGAGACATGAAACTGTAAAAACAGAGGACACAGTACAACACCGGCAATCACCGTGATGACAATGCTATAACGTGGAGACAGTCGTTTTGACAGAATATAGACGGCCAATAATGACAGGATAAACTCCCAGTCATTTTGCATGCTGGCAAACAGTGCAATACCAAATTTCAGCAACACACCTGCGAGCATGGCACTGGTTAAACTTTGCGGAATATGGGTTAAAACTTTCTGAAAAATACCGGAAAAACCTAAAATCGCTGTCAGCAATCCACAAACTAAAAATGCCCCAATCGCCTCATAAAGGCTATAACCATTGGCTGTGGCTAGAATTAAGGCTAGTCCTGCGGTTGACCATGAGGTCGCAACAGGATATTTAAACTTCCAAGACAGGATTAAACCGCTTAAACCAATCCCCAAACCCAATGCCCAGAACCAGGAGGTGATCTGTGCTGTAGAAGCCCCCAAAAGTTGAGCAGATTGAATCACCAATACAGAGGAAACACTGATACCGACAAGGAAAGTAATAAAACCTGCAAAGACAGCAGGGACAGAGAAGTCTTGGAGAAATTTTTGCATAAATCCTTTGCAATGATCATTTTATAATGGTGGAAAAGCGCACCAATCATACGCTTTTCATTTTTTAACGCAAAGACATAATCTAGATATTAAATAACCCGAATCCTGTTTAAGCCAACGATTCCATAATTTGAATTGTTGGCTTATTCTGATGACATAATTGATATGCACATAACGATGCATAAATACCACTAAGAAATCCATGCATACTACGTGCTCTACTCGTCACTAAATTGTATTGTCCTTTCAGTAAACTGAATAACGTTTCTATCTTATTACGCTGTTTTAAGTGATATCCATTTGATGCAGATAGTTGAATAGCCTGCATATTTTTCCGATGATAAGTAATCAGATCAATCCCTTGTTCTTTTAACCTGGTTT
>NZ_SJNZ01000023.1 GCF_004331155.1 Acinetobacter terrestris | reverse complement strand
CTGGACAGTTCAGCGCTTACTCAGAATAATTCAAGTGAATTTATTTGAAATAAAAACCTTAAAAGCGTTATTTTCACCCGATAAAGTCCCCATCAAACAAGAGAAGCTTAAATGAGCTTCCTCTTGTAAAAATTGTGGGACAGCAGTGGCTTCGGCTTCCTTTTTTATTGACCCAAAAGTCATGAAATAACACCGCTAGAGAACATGACAGATGTTTATAAAATGAATAGGATGGGGAAGAAATAAATACAACAACCCAATACAAGGACGCTATATGTTGGCTTATGACGCTGATTTAGAACTATTTCGCGATAACTACAAACGCTTTATGAATGAGCATGTTGCACCGCATTATGAACAATGGGAGCAGCAAGGCATTATGCCTCGTTCTATCTGGAATTTGATGGGCGAAAATGGTTTCTTGTGTGTCGATGTACCTGAAGAATATGGGGGTTATGGCGTTCCGACCCATTATTCACTGATGCTGGTTGAAGAGTCTGCACGTGCCGGATTTAGTGCATTATCCACCGGTATTTCATGCCATTCTGAAATTGCAGCGCCGTATATTTTACACATTGGGACTGAAGAGCAAAAACAATACTGGCTACCGAAAATGGTATCGGGTGAGGTGGTCGGTGCCATTGGTATGACTGAACCCGGAGCAGGTTCAGACTTGCAAGCCATGCGTACCAATGCCGTTTTGCAGGGTGATCACTACATTTTAAATGGCTCAAAAACCTTTATTTCAAATGGTCAACATGCGGACTTGGTGGTATTGGCCGTAAAAACTGATCCTCAAGCACGTGCAAAAGGCGTGTCTTTGATGCTTTTGGATACCCATTTAGACGGATTTAAAAAGGGCACAAACCTCAATAAAATTGGTTTGCATTCACAAGATACTTCCGAATTATTCTTTGATAACATTAAAGTTCCAAAGGATCAATTACTGGGTCAGGCAGGACAAGGTTTTGCTTACTTAATGCAAGAATTACCACGTGAACGTACCGCAATTGCCTCAACAGCCATTGGCGCGATTCGTGGTTCAATTGATGTCACGGTTGCTTATGTGAAAGAGCGTCAAGCCTTTGGTCAGCCGATCAGTCAATTTCAAAATACCCGTTTTGTACTTGCACAGGCAAAAATTGATGAATTGGCAACAGCAGCATTTTATAACCAGAATGTCGAACTCTACATGCAGGGTAAACTCGATGTAGAAACAGCGGCAGCATTAAAAAGTTTCAGTACAGATATGCAAATGAAAATTGCCGATAACCTGTTACAACTTTTTGGGGGTTATGGTTATATGAGTGAATATCCAATTTCACGGTTCTTCGTTGATGCCCGTATTCAGCGTATTTACGGCGGGACCAATGAAATTATGAAAGAGATTGTTGCGCGCAGTATATTGGGGCGCTAATCCATACAATAAAAGAGAGCCATCTGGCTCTTTTTTATTGACTTAATACCATCAGACTTTCTTCAATAAAGGCAGGTAAATCGTCAGGCGAACGTGAAGAGATATATAGATTATTGTCATTCACCACGCCTACATCGTAATACACGGCGCCAGCATTGATCAGATCGGTGGCGAAGCTTTTAATGGTTGTCATTAACCTGCCTTGAACCACTTTTGCGGTAATCAGCAGTTGTGGATTGTGACAAATACTCATTATGGGTTTTTTCGCATGGGCAAAGTTACGTATAAAATGGATAAAACGGTCATCGGCACACAGGTGGTTAGGGGAATGGCCACCGGGAATGAGCAAGGCATCGAAATCATGTACCGAAACATCATCTATGCTTTGGTCAATGGTCACCGCAGATTTGCGCTTATGACCGTAGACAATATTGCCTGCTCTATTTTCAATATTCAAAACACTATGGCGTGCGGCACGAAAGGCTTGTACCGGTTCTGAGTATTCGGTATCTTCAAAATCATGAGTCACTAAAACGGCGATTCTTTTTGACATTATTATTCTCTGAATTGCTTTGTTAAAAGACTATAGAGGAAACATTACACTTTTGTGATGTGTTTTGGTAAATAGCTATTGCAAATGAAAAAGCCCCGAAAATAGGGCTTCAGGGCTTAATGTAAGTGCTGTAATGAGTTGAGTCTAGGCAATATTTTGCTGTTGTTGCATTTGTCGAAGCTCGGCACGCAGGATTTTTCCGACGGTTGACTTTGGTAACTCGTTCAATATCTCAATGAATTTTGGGACTTTATAGGCAGTCAGGTTTTCTTCGCAGTGTTTTAAAATGTGATCGCTTGAAAGGTTTGGGTTACTGGAGGTAATAAAGGCTTTGACGGATTCTCCCGTTTTTTCATCGGGTATGCCTATCACTGCAGCCTCAATGACATCCGGATGTTCTGCCAAAATAGCTTCAATTTCATTGGGATAAACATTAAAACCTGAAACAATCACCATGTCTTTCTTGCGGTCTAGAATATAACAAAAGCCATCTTGATCCACTTTGGCGATATCACCTGTATGTAACCAGCCGTCAACAAAAGTTTCTGCTGTCTCGGCTGGACGGTTTAAATAGCCTAAGACAATTTGTGGACCTTTAACGCAAAGTTCACCCGCCTCGCCCAAAGGAACTTCCTGGCCTTCTGTATTGATAATTTTAATGTCTGAGCCGGGGAGTGGGAAACCGACAGAGCCTTGGCGAATTTCACTGATCGGTGGATGCAGCAGTGCTGCACAACTGGTTTCAGTCATGCCAAAACCTTCAATAATTGTACCGACTTTGGCTTTCCAGTTTTCGGCTGTAACCGGGCGCAAAGCTGTGCCACCGGAAATGGCACAGGTCAGTTTCGGTGGATGCTGTACAAACCAGTCTTCTGCCAAAAGTCCTGCATATAAAGTATCAACACCGGTTAGCCAGGTGACATTAAATTTCTCAAAAGCGGGCTTTAAATTGCTGACTGGTCGTGGCGATGGAATCAACAGGTTATGAGATCCCCCTTCAAAGAACATAAGGAAATTCACACTAAAAGCAAAAATATGGTACAGCGGAATCGCGGTTAAAATGCAGTCCTGATGATTAAATCCAGACTGATGCGCGCGTAAATAATCACCGGTGATTTTGATCAGTGATGCTACATTTTGATGGCTAATTACCGCGCCTTTACTGCGTCCAGTGGTTCCACCTGTATATTGATATAGGGCAATATCATGTTGAATCGGGAGGTATTGTTCCAGATTTTTGCCAATGGCTATAGCATCGGCGAAAGTGGAATATTCAATACTGGGCTTGAGTGAGCGACCTTGCGCTTCGGCATCTGCCTGCATCTTTTGTGCAATCATGCCGCTATACGGTTCATCAAAGAATTCACTTAAACTGGCTGTGACTAAGGCAAGCGATTTAAGTTGAGGATTATTTTGCATGACCCGTTCAAAGGTCGCTAAAAACAGCTCCGAAACAATCAGCGCTTTTGCACCACTGTCTGTCAATTGGTATTCAAGCTCACGTGGAGTATACAGCGGATTGATGTTGCTAATGATCAGCCCGACTTTCCAGCAGGCAAATACTGCAATCGGGTATTGCAGGGAATTCGGCATTTGCAAACCGACCACATCACCTTTTTGAAGCTGAAGATGATGTTGCAAATAATTGGCAAATGCAGTCGAGAGATCATCAATTTCCTGAAAAGTTAAAGTCTTGCTTAAGCCAACCGGTAATACCACACTGAATGCGGGGGATTGGGGGAATTGCGCTGTGGTATGGGTGAGTAATTCTGCCAGATTAGCTCGAACTTGCTCGGGTTGAAGTTGATAGCCGTGTAAGGAGCTTGGTAGATGTTTTTCCCATGGGCGCTGTGCATAATGACTCATCGATTATCCTTAAATTTATTTAAACTTTGTTTTGATTATTTATGTCAGTCCTGACATTGGTCTTTTAACATCGAGTAAACAGGTATTTTGCGCAATGATCAAGTCTGCCAATCAGTAAGATGGAAACTGAAAAAAACTAGAGAAAAATAATCATCATTAAGAGTTTTAAAATCTGACTTTATTTGCAAATGCCGATAAATTAATTTAATTAAATGCCATGAAATCGGCATGACTGTTGTGTATTTAAAAATCTACGCTTGCTGCGAAATTTTGAGCAAATTGGCAAAAAGTCATCAATTTTAAATATTCATGGCAAAAACCTCAGCAATAAAATTACTGATTAAATCAACTGTATGTTTTTAAGACTGAATCAATCAAAGTCTTATTGCGTAACATTTGAAAGCTAACTATTGTTATACTGTTTGCATAATGTTTTCGAAGGGCGACATAACAATGATCCACGACGATCAAAACACCACGACTTCTCTTGATCTGGCTAAAATTCGTGAGGATATTGACTCTGTAGATCAGCAGATTCAACAACTTATCAATCGTCGAGCGAAATTGGCAGAAGCAGTGGCAAAAGCAAAATTTGCTTCTGAAGAGAATCCGTTGTTTTACCGTCCTGAACGTGAAGCACAAGTTTTACGTAATGTTATGCAGCGTAATGAAGGGCCCTTATCTGATGTGACCATGGCGCGTTTATTCCGCGAAATCATGTCAGCATGCTTGGCGCTTGAAGCTCCGCAAAGTATTGCATTTTTGGGTCCTGTTGGAACGTTTACTCATTCAGCAGTCCTCAAACATTTCGGACAAGATGCCATTGTCCGTCCACTGCCAACCATTGATGAAGTATTCCGTGAAGTCGAAGCGGGCAGTGCACATTATGGTTTAGTGCCGGTTGAAAACTCATCTGAAGGTGTGGTGAACCATACTTTAGACTGTTTTAAAGCCTCGCATTTAAACGTGATTGGTGAAGTGGAACTGCGTATTCATCACCAGTTTCTTGTTTCATCCAATACCCGTAAAGACAGCATTAAACAGATTTATGCACATCAGCAAACATTAGCGCAATGCCGTGGCTGGTTAGATGCACATTATCCGGGTGTTGAACGTGTTGCCTTAAGTTCAAATGCCGAAGCGGCGCGCCGTATTCGCAATGAATGGCATTCAGCAGCTATTGCATCTGAAGTGGCTGCAAGCATTTATGACCTGGAAATTCTACATGGCAACATCGAAGATAATCCGGAAAATACCACACGTTTCTTGGTAATTGGCCGTGAAAAAGTGCCGCCAAGTGGTAATGACAAAACTTCATTATTGATTTCTGCACATGACCGTGCCGGCGCATTGCTGGAAATTCTTGCACCTTTTGCAAAACACAACATTAGTCTAACCAGTATTGAAACCCGTCCGGCTTTGCCTGAAAAATGGGCTTATGTGTTCTTTATTGACCTGGAAGGCCATGTCGATCAAGAAAATGTCAAAGCGGCAATTGAAGAAATTCGTCCTTTGGTGAAAGAAGTTCGAGTCTTGGGTTCTTACCCGATTGCAGTATTGTAAATCTTATCCATCAAAGCGATGGTCAATTTTTACATTGAAGTTGGCCACATTTATCACTTGAAATAACTGGAAGAGTAACATGTCGTTTGTACCTGCCAATGAAGGCATCTCAAAGTTAAAGCCTTATCAACCAGGTAAACCCATTAGTGAACTTGAGCGCGAGTTAGGGATTACTGATATCGTTAAATTGGCCTCAAATGAAAATCCTTTGGGTTGTTCTGATAAGGTCAAGCAAGCTGTAGCGGCTGAACTGGCAGAAATCGGACGATATCCGGACGGTGGCGGTTTTATCTTAAAAGACCAGATTCAGGCACAATTTGGCGTGACTGCTGACCGGATTACTTTGGGTAATGGTTCAAACGACTTGCTGGAAATGTTTGCCCGTGCATTCGTGTCTTCAAGCGATTCTGTGGTATATAGCCAGCATGCATTTGCGGTATATGCCTTGGTGACTCAAGCGATTAATGCAAAAGCAATAGAAGTACCGGCAAAAGGTTTTGCCCATGACCTAGATGCCATGGCAGCAGCAATTCAAGCCAATACCAAACTGGTCTTTATTGCCAATCCAAATAATCCAACCGGAACCTGGTTTGAAGAAGCTGAATTTGAAGCCTTCATGCAAAAAGTACCGGCCAATGTGATTGTGGTTCTGGATGAAGCTTATGTGGAATATTTTCCGGAAAACTTCAATAGCTTAAAATTCTTGGAACAATATCCAAACATCATTGTCAGTCGTACCTTGTCTAAATGTTATGGTCTGGCTGCATTGCGTGTCGGTTTTGCTTTGGCATCGGCAGAAGTGACTGATTATTTAAACCGTATTCGTCAACCGTTTAACGTGAATCATCTTGCAATGGTGGCTGCTGTCGCAGCATTGAAAGATGAAGACTTTATTGAGCAATCACGTGTGGTGAATAAAGCGGGCATGAAGCAGCTTGAACAAGGTTTTGCGGCGCTGGGTCTGGATTATGTACCTTCACGTGCCAACTTCATTTTGGTGGATGTACAGGCTGATCCTGCGCAGACGTTCAATGCCTTGTTGAAAGAAGGCGTGATTGTACGTCCTGTCGGCATTACAAATCATCTTCGCGTATCGATTGGGACTGAAGCTGAAAATGCGAAGTTCTTGACAGCACTGGCCAAAGTTCTGAATTTGACCAGCAGCGCTGTAGAGGAAAAAGCTTAAGCCATGTCTCAGCCACTGTTTGAAAAAGTTGCATTCATTGGACTTGGGCTGATTGGCTCAAGTCTGGCTCGTGTCATCATTGCTGAAAAATTGGCGAAGCAAATTGTTGCATCAACGCGCTCGCAAAAAACGCTGGATGATGCAAAAGCACTTGGACTGATTCAGGAAGGCTATAGCAATCCTGTCGATGCAGTCAAAGGTGCCGATCTGGTGGTTTTGGCTTTGCCTGTTCGTGCAACGCAAAAAGTGCTGGAAACCATCAAACCTTATCTGTCAGAAAAAACCATTATTACTGATGTAGGCAGTACCAAAGGCAATGTGGTGGATGCTGCAAAAGCAGTCTATGGTGAAAACTTGCCGGCAGGCTTTGTGCCGGGTCATCCGATTGCAGGCGCAGAACATACTGGGGTACACGCAGGTAAGGTCGATTTATTTGCCCATCATAAAGTAATTTTGACTCCGCTTCCTACGAGTAGCGACTGGGCCGTGAATAAACTGGTTCAACTGTGGCAAGCCGCAAAAGCGGAAGTGATTTGTATGGATGTCGACAAGCACGATGAAGTGCTGGCCCATACCAGTCATCTTCCGCATTTAATGGCATTTAATTTGGTCGAGCAACTGGCGAACCGTGAAGATAACTTGGATATTTTCCGTTATGCTGCCGGCGGTTTTCGTGATTTTTCGCGTATTGCGGCCAGTGATCCGCAGATGTGGCATGACATTTTTTTTGCCAATAAAAAAGCAATTTTGAATGCGGTTGATGGCTTTGAACAGCAACTGGCTCAAATTCGCAAACTCATTGAAGATGAAGATTCCAAAGCATTGATGGGATTGCTTGAACATGCTCAAGCGGCTCGTCAGCATTTCAATCACATGCTTTCTAAAAAAACCTTGATGGAGAAAAATAAAGTGACACAACAATTTACCATTTTGCCTGGCGCTAAAAAATTCCAGGGTAAATTTACCGTGCCAGGTGACAAATCTGTGTCACATCGCTCTATCATGTTTGGTGCGATTGCCGAAGGTACAACGCATGTGACTGGTTTCTTGGAAGGTGAAGATGCATTGGCAACCCTTCAAGCGTTCCGTGCTATGGGTGTCAGCATTGAAGGTCCTGAAAATGGCGAAGTAACCATTCATGGTGTTGGTATTAATGGCTTAAAAGAGCCTTTAAGTGCCTTATACATGGGTAACTCGGGTACCTCTATGCGTTTGCTTTCCGGTATGTTGTGTGCACAGAAATTTGATTCAGTAATGACTGGTGATGCCTCATTGTCTAAACGTCCAATGGAACGTATTGCCAAGCCTTTACGTGAAATGGGTGCACAGATTCAAACTACAGGTGAACGCGGTACACCGCCAGTATCCATCACAGGTAATCAGCAACTAAAAGGCATTCACTACGACTTACCTATGGCATCTGCTCAAGTAAAATCAGGAATTTTGTTGGCAGGTCTTTGGGCAAAGGGTGAAACTTCGGTAACCGAACCAGAACCTACCCGTGACCATACCGAACGTATGTTGCGTGCTTTTGGTTATGAGGTGAAAACTGAAGGCAACCGTATTTCACTGCAAGGTGGTGGAAAACTTGTAGCTACTGAAATTCAGGTGCCATCTGATATTTCATCGGCAGCATTCTTTATGGTCGGTGCAGCGATCACTGAAAATTCAGATGTAACTCTTGAAGCGGTCGGCATTAATCCGACCCGTACCGGTGTGATTGAAATTTTGAAACAGATGGGTGCGGACCTGACTGTTGAAAATGAACGTATTGCTGGTGGTGAACCAATTGCAGACATTCGAATTCGCGGTACACGTACTTTAAAAGGCATTCATATGCCGGAAGATCAGGTGCCATTGGCGATTGATGAATTCCCGGCATTATTTATCGCGGCTGCATGTGCAGAAGGTCAAACCATTTTGACCGGTGCTGCCGAACTTCGTGTGAAAGAATCGGATCGTATCCAAGTCATGGCAGATGGCCTAAAAACCATGGGCATTGACTGCACACCAACCGACGATGGCATCATTATTGAAGGTAAAGGTAAATCAGGTGACTGGTCTGCAATTTTCAATGGTGGTGAAATTGAATCGCATCATGACCATCGTATTGCGATGAGTTTTTCTATGGCGGGCTTACGTACTTCAGGCGAAATCAAAATTATCGGTACAGAAACTGTGGCCACCAGTTTTCCGACATTTACTGAACTTGCAAATCAAGCCGGTTTAGCGATTCAAGTGAGTGAGTAATTAGTCTAATATTGTGTATTTTTTATACAACAGCCAAGCTTTTGCTTGGCTGTTTTGTTTTTATTGCTTATGCTAAAACCATACAAGAAAAATGCGTTTGGATGCACCGATGAGAAAATTACAATTTACTGCAAACTGTGAAAAGCATGATCATGTGTCGCAGCAACCGAAAGATTGTCATGTAACTCAGGAATATGTGGCAGATCTTTTGTCTAAAGAATTGGGTCAATACGGTTTTCAGACCTTGTCGCAAAGTGGTGATCAGGTTGCTGTAAGTGTAGACAATCAGTCTTTACCTTTATCTGTTACTTGCCAGAGTCATGATGAAGAAGGGCATTTAGTTTGCGAGATTACCTCCTATCCAGATGAAGAGCAGGATTGGCTAGATCGTATTACCGAACAAAGTCTATTAAATCAATTGGCTCAAGCGGTTGAGAACACTTTAAAAGAAGATGAATCTTTTAGCGAGTTTAAATGGACGACAGGCTAATCTTAAAATATAAGTATCAATGCGGCTTTTATAAGTCGCATTTTTTTCATCTCAATTTTTAATGGGTCACTTTTTGGATTTGCACGCTTGGTAAAAATAATAAAAAGCGATTTCAATACAGCTATTTTTACTGGAAAAATTAAATTAAAAAAAGACCGTCTGATGACGGCCTTTTGATCCATTTTCTATGCCGGTTAAGCAACTAAAAAGCGAGAGATTGCAACACGCAATTGCTTTAAATATCCAGTAAAGAAATGGTTTGCACCCGGTAATATCGTTAACAGGTGACGTTGTGGTCTAGCCCATTCGATTAAGTCAGATAATAAAGTGACTTCATCGGCTTCACCATGGATAAACAGAATATCACCTTTAATGGCAGGGGTAACATAATGCCGCAAGCCTGCCACAGTTGCAGTAGGTAAGCCACATAAAATCAATTGTTTAGGCTTAATTTCATCAGGTAGTACATTATAGCTTTTTGCCATCACATGGGCGCCAAAACTAAAACCACCTGCATAAAAAGGCAGGCTAATATGTTTACTGCGAATTTGTTTAATGGCTTCTAAAATGTCATCCGTTTCACCATAGCCTTCGTCATGCAAGCCATCGCTTTGACCTGAGCCACGAAAACTCGGACGATAAACAATACAACCACGCTCAAGAAACATTTGAGCCAAAAGTGTAGGTACCTTATGCTGCGGATTACCGCCTTGCAAGGGATGGGGGTGGCATACAACCGCGAATCCTTTCACTTCACCCTGTGGATAATCAACAAAAATTTCAAGTTGACCCATAGGACCTTGAATGAAAATTTGCTCGGACATATTACAACCGATGAATAACAGGAGAATGAGGTATTTTACCGATAATGTTCAGTAAAAACACAAATTGGAAATAAAATAAGTCTACTGTTATAGTTTGTTTAATTATTTTTTGATCAGGTTATTCATGCTCGCCTTAATTTCTCCTGCCAAGACTTTAGATTATGAATCTGCACTACCAACTGATGCACATACCTTACCAAGACTGCTGGAACATTCACAAGAACTTATAGACGTAAGTCGTAAATTGTCTGCTGCAGATCTATCCAACTTAATGAGTGTAAGTGAAAAAATTGCCAAATTGAATGTTGCGCGTTTCAATGACTGGCAGTCCGAGTTCAATTTCTCTAATGCACGTCAGGCTTTGTTTGCCTTTAAAGGAGATGTGTATACCGGCTTAAATGCCTATGATCTGAATGATCAACATATTGAATTTGCACAAGATCATTTACGTATGTTATCTGGGCTTTATGGTTTGTTGCGTCCTTTAGACTTGATGATGCCGTACCGTCTAGAAATGGGCACAAAATTGAACAATCCACGTGGTCATAACTTATACCAATTCTGGGGCGATCGTATTACCGGCTTAATCAATGAAGATCTGGAAAATGCCAATTCAGAATTATTGGTGAATATTGCATCGGATGAATATTATAAATCTGTCATTGAGCCTAAAGTTAAAGCTGAAATTATTAAGCCTGTATTCTTGGATCAAAAAAATGGCAAATACAAAGTCATTAGTTTCTATGCAAAAAAAGCACGGGGTTTGATGGCACGCTATATTATTGAAAACCAGCTCAATCGGGCTGAAGATTTAAAATCATTTAATATTGATGGTTATTATTTTGATGCGGAAAGTTCACTTAAAGGCGAGCTGGTATTTAAGCGGGATGAGCAGCAGGCAGCTTAAAGTTGTTTTGTAGATAATGGAAAATCCCGAAACTGATCGGGATTTTTTAAAGCTGAAAAAATAATCTTTATAATGATGAGATAGTTATATTTAAATACAAAAAATATTTTGAAAAGTGTGAAATACATCACGTTTTATTGTGATTGTTTGTTAATATAATAAAAAGTTACCTGAATGATAAAATTTTGTTATGAAAAGATTATTAATTCTAAGCATCATTTTTGCCGTGCTAGTGCTGGGCTATTGGGTTTACCAAGATGCAGAAATGAAAAAAAAGAGAGAGGTGAATCAGTTAATTCATGAAAGCTCTCAGTCACTCAATATTATTGAGCCATCTCCTCATAATTTTATTTATAAGAAACTCGATGAAGTCGTTGCAATTCGTTCTTCAGTTCACTTAATTGCAAAATCAAGTGAACTTTAGTCGCTAAACCGGGATTGGTAAATTAAAAAATATAGATATGCTATTGAATTTTATTGAATAATAAATTTTAGAAACAATAAAAAATCATTGTGCTATAATTTGCCACGACCATAATTGAATCATTATATTTATTTTATAAGTATATGATTTATTTAAATGAAGTAGAGCTGCATAACATTTATGCAGCTTTTTTGTTTTACAATTTTTGTCATCTGGTCGTTTTAGCTGCACTGATAAATTGTTCAATCTACTTGTTTTTAAATATAAAAGTTGGCATATCCATTGCTTAGACATCTATAAAATTAATGGTGATTCGACCTAGCGGATCATTAATTTTATAGCGTGCTGACGGCATAAAGTTTACTTACCGGGGTAAAGTCATGACGACTCCTAATCCATCTTCAGAGAATATGCTTGAACGCTTATTTAAGTTAAGCGAAAACAAAACCAGTTTTCGCACCGAAGTTCTTGCAGGTGTAACCACTTTCTTAACCATGTGTTACATCATTATTGTCAATCCAATGATTTTGTCCGAAACAGGCATGGATCATGGAGCTGTGTTTGTCGCAACCTGTCTCGCAGCCGCAATCGGTTGTCTGGTGATGGGACTTGTTGCAAATTATCCAATTGCACTCGCGCCGGGTATGGGCCTGAATGCTTACTTTACCTATTCGGTATGTATGGGAATGGGTGTGCCTTGGCAAACTGCATTGGCTGCGGTATTTGTTTCAGGTTTGATCTTTATTGCGATCAGCATGTTTAAAATTCGTGAAGCCATTGTCAACGCAATTCCAATGTCATTAAAACTGGCGATTGGTGGCGGTATTGGTATGTTCCTCGCACTGGTTGCTTTAAAAAATGCCGGCATTATTGTCGATAATCCAGCAACCTTGGTGGGCTTGGGCGATTTAAAACAACCTTCAGTACTTCTGGCCTTGCTTGGTTTCTTAATGGTTGTGGTGATGCACCAGTTTAAGGTGCGTGGCGCGATTATTATCAGTATTTTGGTGATTACTGCCATTTCTACAGCATTGGGCTATAACCAGTTCCAGGGCGTGGTTGGTGAGATTCCTTCTATTGCACCGACATTCATGCAAATGGATTTTGAAGGGCTGTTCACTGCAAGCTTAGTGGGCGTGATTTTTGTATTCTTCCTGGTTGATCTGTTTGACTCAACAGGCACATTGGTCGGTGTATCACATCGTGCAGGCTTATTGAAAGATGGTAAATTACCGCGTTTGAAAAAAGCACTTTTTGCAGATTCAACTGCAATTGTTGCAGGCGCAGCTTTGGGTACATCTTCAACAACACCTTATATTGAATCATCTGCAGGTGTTGCGGCGGGTGGCCGTACAGGCTTAACCGCTGTTGTGGTTGGCGTGATGTTCCTGTTATGCCTGTTTTTAGCACCGCTTGCGCAATCTGTGCCAGGTTTCGCGACAGCTCCGGCCTTGTTGTTTGTAGGTGTGTTGATGATTCAGGGTATCGTCCATATTGAATGGGATGACATTACTGAAGCGGTTCCTGCCTTTTTGACCATTGTGTTTATGCCTTTTGCGTACTCAATTGCAGACGGTATTGCGATGGGTTTTATCAGCTATGCATTGATCAAACTATTCACAGGTAAGGCGAAAACTGTTCCATATATGGTCTGGATTATTGCTGTACTTTGGGCATTGAAATTTGCTGCATTTGGTGGCTAATTCACCAAATTCACAGTAGGGTGTAAACTCAGTTTGCACCCTTTTTTATTTTTTGAAAAAAGTTTTATAAGGATGAGATATGAATCAACTTGAGCTTATTCAAGCGCTGCCAAAGGCAGAGTTACACGTACATATTGAAGGGACTTTTGAGCCTGAACTCATGTTCGCCATTGCTCAACGTAACCATATTGATATTCCGTATAAATCTGTAGATGAAGTGAAACAGGCTTATAACTTTCATAACTTGCAGTCTTTCCTCGATATTTATTATGCAGGTGCCAATGTTTTGGTGCTCGAGCAAGATTTTTATGATCTGGCGATGGCATATTTTGAAAAATGTGCTGCAGATAAAGTTGTGCATACTGAAATGTTCTTCGATCCGCAAACCCATACAGATCGTGGTGTAGCATTTGCAACCGTGATCAATGGCTTACAACATGCCTGTGATGATGCAAAAACCAAATTTGGCATTAGCTCGCATTTAATCATGTGTTTCTTGCGTCATTTAAGTGAAGAGGCAGCATTTGAAACTTTAGAACAGGCTTTGCCGTTTAAAGATCAAATTATTGCTGTAGGGCTGGATTCAAGCGAAGTAGGACATCCACCTGCTAAGTTTGAACGTGTATTTGCAAAGGCACGTGAAGCAGGCTTTTTGGTGGTGGCGCATGCCGGTGAAGAAGGTCCAGCTGAATATGTCTGGGAAGCTTTGGATTTGCTTAAAGTCAATCGGGTGGATCATGGCGTACGTTCAGAAGAAGATCCGAAACTGATGCAGCGTTTAATCGCGGAAAAAATGCCTTTAACGGTATGTCCTTTAAGTAACTTAAAGCTCTGCGTTGTGGATGATATGGCGCAGCACAATATCCGTCGCTTATTGCAGCAAGGCGTGCATGTGACTGTAAATTCGGATGATCCATCATATTTTGGTGGATATATGAATGACAACTTTATTGCGATTGCTGAAGCCTTGGATTTATCCAGTGACGAACTTAAGCAATTGGCTAAAAATTCATTTGAAGCATCATTTATTTCTGATGCTGAAAAGCAAAAATGGTCACACGAGATTGATGCTTTGGTGTAATTCACCCATTTGAAAATACTTTTGGATTGAGCGGATTGAAATATTGATCCGCTTAATCATGGCTGTTAAATCATACTGCGTGTAAAAAGTTAGGTTTTATTTTGAAAAAGAGTCTTTGCTGGATAGCGGTTATTGCTTTGCTGGTTGGTTCAATCTCGGTTTTTGCGACGGATAAAAATTCTACTTTAACCCAGAAAATGTTAAAACCCGTGGTTGAACAAGGGTGTAAAAGTGAATTAAATGATTCGAAAATCTGGAAATCGGCTGCCTTGTTCATGAGTTCAGAACGTCAAAGTTCGGTGCAAAAACAAATCTGCGGCTGCGTGAGTGACCATGCACTGAATGATGTGTCTGTGAAAGAATTGGCCATGGCATCCGTCAGTGAAGAGACTAAAAATAGTCTGATTAAACAAGCCGTATTAAATAGCATTAAAGGCTGTGCTCAAGAGGCTCTGAAGTGAGTTTTAGCCAAGAACAAGCCGCATCGGTATATAAACTAATGCGGCTTTTTTATTGCACTTTATTTGGCTATTTTTCTTGTCGAGTCATACTGCGTAAAACATGATCTTGATCAATAAAATGATGTTTTAACGCTGCAGCAAAATGTCCAATCACCAGAAAACCAGCAAACCATGACAAATAAATATGGACAGGCTTAACCATGGCTAAAAGTTCAGGGTTGTCTTGAACCAGACGCGGGATTTCAAATAGATACAAAACAGGCGCAGGATGCCCGGCACTCCAGCTAAACAAACAGCCGGTAATGGGTAATGCAAGCAACATTAAATATAAAGCCAAATGCCCAAGATGTGCCAAGACTTTCATGAGTGGCGACATCGTGTCTGGCAGTGGTGGAACGGGGTGGGTATAGCGCCAAAACAGACGAATCAAGACCAGAAATATAATCGTCGTCGCGATGTTTTTATGCAAGCTGATGACTTGGCCTTTAAAGCTGCCATCAACATCATAACTTAAAAAATTTCCGCTATAAAAACCAATCAACCATGCGGCAATGAAAATAACCGCCATCAGCCAATGCAGCATTTGTGCTGTACGGCTATAGTGTTGTGAAGTGCTTGTCATGTTCGACCAACATGTAATTTATAAGTCTAGGCATGCTAATCAAATCGCATATTTTAAAAAACGATGAATATGGAACGAAGCGTATAATCCTTGCAACGCTGAAAGCTGTATTGATTTTGCACAGACAATACTCACCTGGAAAATTCATTTGAAATATAGATTTCTTCTAGGGGAAAGTTTCGGCAGAATATGCGCAACAGATTTTATAACAAAGGATTTAACTGTGAAAAAACTAATTGCTGTACTTGCACCTTTAACTTTAGCGCTCACTGCATGTGTGTCAACGGGCACAACGACAGGTACAGCAGGTGCAACAGGTACACAATCAGCAACTCAGCAACTGGGTAGCGCGGCAATTAAAATTGCCATCAATGCAAAATGTACAACTGAGCTGAATAACATTGCTGCATGGCAAACAGCCACTAAATTAATGACTGCAACTCAAAAACAAAATATTCAGTCAGAAATTTGTGGCTGTGTAAGTGAAAAAGCGCCACAAAGCGTGACAGCAGTAGATTTGGCAACCGCAGCGATTGATCCTGCTGCACGTACTACGATCGTTTCAAATGCAGTGACTAAAACCATTAATGCCTGTGTCGCTGAAGCAGTGCAATAATTGTTAATGAAGTAATAAATAGGCTGACTTGTTCAGCCTCTTTTTTTGTAGGTAGATAGGTTATGAAAATCGCTGGTGCAGATGAAGCAGGACGTGGTCCACTTGTGGGCTCTGTGGTTGCAGCTGCAGTTATTTTAGATCCGAATAACCCGATTGAGGGCTTGAATGATTCTAAAAAACTCACTGAAAAAAAACGCGAGAAGCTGTTTGTAGAAATACAGGAAAAAGCCTTGGCTTGGGCCATTGCTGAAGCGAGTCATGAAGAAATTGACGAGATCAATATTCTTCAAGCGTCATTGTTGGCGATGCGCCGCGCTGTAGAGGCTTTAAAAATTCAGCCTGAGCATGTGTTGGTTGATGGAAATAAAGTCCCACAGGGCTTAATGATGAGCTGTGATGCAGTGGTGGGCGGAGATGCTATACACGCAGAAATTTCAGCTGCCAGTATTTTGGCAAAAGTCACCCGTGACCATCAAATGGTAGAGCTTGATTTACAATATCCGCAATTTGGCTTTGCGAAACACAAGGGTTATCCAACCAAAGCTCATTTTGAGGCGATTGCGGTGCATGGCGTTATTGATCAGCATCGTCGCAGTTATGCACCGGTCAAAAAAGCCTTGGCCTTGCTTGAACAAAGCTAAAAACCAATAGCTAGATAAACTTAAAGCGGCTTATATAAGCCGCTTTAGGAGAAAAACATTTAATCTTAGCGATTAAAGTCATTCTGGGTATTCTGTGGAAAATTATCTTCTTCGAAAGAAGGTTGATAATCTTGATCGAGATGTTGAAGATGTTCGTGCATAGCGCGTTCATGTTGAATACGTTGATAAATTTCTTCACGGTGAACGGATACTTCTTTTGGAGCATTAACGCCAATTCGAACCTGATTTCCTTTAACCCCAAGCACAGTTACACTGACTTGGTCCCCAATCATTAATGTTTCTCCGACACGTCTAGTCAGAATCAGCATGTTTATCTCCTTGCAAAATGCTAAACCTGCAATTGATCTAAAATATAAAAAGTACAACCTTAAATATCAAAGAAAATTTTAACAACGTAATGTGACAAACCTCGTCCCATATATCATTTGGTTAAAATTTTCTTAAAAGCACATGGCTAATATAACAGAGCCACTATAAGAAAAACTATAGTGGCTCTGTTTTTTTATACTTTTTTAAAAACTGTCTAACAATGACAATTTGTGACACATTTTCCGATATTATGCACGTACGCTTGATTCACCAGATTCACGGTCTAAACCGAAAGCAGTGTGAAGAGTGCGCACGGCAAGCTCTAAATAGTTTTCTTCAATGATCACAGAAATTTTAATTTCTGAAGTAGAGATCATCAAAATGTTGATTCCTTCTTCAGCGAGGGCAGTGAACATTTTGCTTGCCACACCCGCATGTGAACGCATGCCTACACCCACAATCGATACTTTTACGATATCAGAACGTGTTGCAACTTCACGAGCACCAATTTTTTTGGCGGTATCTTCAAGAATGGTTTTGGCTTTGGTTAATTCACCACGGTTAACCGTAAAGGTGAAGTCAGTTGTACCATCTTCTTCAACGTTCTGGATAATCATATCCACTTCAACGTTAGCATCGCCAATTGGACATAAGATTTTAGCTGCAATACCTGGTTCATCAGGCACACCTAAAATAGTCAATTTTGCTTCGTCACGGTTAAATGCGATACCAGAGATAATTGGCTGTTCCATGTTGTCTTCCAATTCAGTAGTAATAAGAGTGCCGACGTTTTGTTTAAAGTTTTCGTCAAATGCGCCATCATTGTCATTATCAAAACTGGATAATACACGTAAAGGCACTTGGTATTTACCAGCAAATTCAACTGAACGAATTTGAAGAACTTTAGAACCCAAAGATGCCATTTCAAGCATTTCTTCAAAAGAAATACGATCAACTTTTTTTGCTTTAGGCGCAACACGAGGGTCGGTGGTATAAACACCATCCACGTCTGTGTAAATCTGGCATTCGTCCGCTTTCAGTGCAGCAGCAAGTGCAACACCAGAAGTATCTGAACCGCCACGACCTAAAGTAGTCGTATTGCCTTGTTCATCAAAGCCTTGGAAGCCAGCAACAACCAGCACACGACCTGCGTCTAGATTTTCAGTTAAAACATCCGTATCAATTGCTTCGATACGTGCTTTAGTGAATGCGCTATCTGTTTTAATGCCAACTTGGCGACCAGTGAGCGATTTTGCTTCAACACCAATAGAGTTAAGTGCCATCGCTAACATAGAAATCGTAACCTGCTCACCGGTAGAGACCATTTGGTCGAGTTCACGCGGGTCAGGGGTTTCGGTAATGGCCTTCGCTAAAGCAAGCAGACGGTTGGTTTCGCCACTCATTGCTGATACAACAACCACTACCTTGTGGCCGTGGTCATGCCAGCGCTTTACACGACGAGCAACATTTAAAATGCGCTCGGGAGTACCCATAGAGGTACCGCCATATTTTTGAACGATTAATGCCATAGTTGTTCCATAAAAGCCATGACCCTGATGTACCTATCAGGGTCCGTTACACAAAAAGTGAAGTCTTATTTTGCCTCAAGCCAAGCAGCTAAATCTGCCATCACTGGTACAAACTTCTCGTTAAGTGGCGCGCCACCTTGTGCCAAGTCAGATTTACCACCCCCTTTACCACCGAGTTCGGTCGCCAAGTGTTTGATGATATCGCCTGCTTTAATGTTTGCAGTGAACTCTTTTGCTACAGATGCAAGCAGGCTAACTTTATCGCCTTCTACACCCGCAAGCACAATCACTGCATTGTCTAATTTAGATTTCACACCGTCATGCAGGTTACGAAGTGATTTCGCGTCCAAGTTTTGAACGGTAGTAATCAATGTCGAGCGACCAGCAATAGTTTGAACTTGGCTTAAAAGTTCAGATGCCTGGAAGTTCGCAAGTTTTTGGTTCAATTGCTCAATTTGTTTTTGCAATTGATGTGCAGTTTCAACAACGGCTTCAACTTTTTCTACCGTTTGATGATTTTGTGCTTTTAACAGACCATTGATGTATTGAACATCACGATCGGTTTTTTGCGTCACTTCAATTGCTTTGGTACCTGTTACTGCTTCAATACGACGTACACCTGCTGCAACACCACCTTCAGAGGTGATTTTGAACAGACCGATGTCACCCGTGCGTTTCACATGAATACCACCACAAAGTTCGATCGAGAAGTTTTTATCTTCAGTGATTGAACCCATAGAAAGTACACGGACTTCATCGCCATATTTTTCACCGAACAACATCATCGCGCCTTTGGCTTTCGCAGATTCGATATCAAGCAGTTCAGTAGATACAGCAGTATTGGCAATCACTTCAGCGTTAACTAAACGTTCAACTTCTTGAAGTTGTTCAAATGTCACCGGTTGGTCATTGGCAAAGTCAAAACGCAGGATGTCGCTTGCAACCAGTGAACCTTTTTGTTGTACATGTGAACCCAAAACTTGACGTAGGGCAGCATGTAAAAGGTGAGTCGCAGAATGGTTACGTGCAGTTGCAGCACGAATGTCAGCTTTAACCGTTGCTTCAACGCTTTGAGAAGCTTTTAAGCTACCCATGGTCACGATACCTTGGTGTACAAATGCACCACCAGATTTCTTGGTATCTTGAACTTCAAAAATACCGGTATCGTTTTTGAATAAACCGGTATCACCGATTTGACCACCGCTTTCAGCATAGAAAGGCGTTTGGTTCAATACGATGAGTGCTTCATCGCCTTCAACAACTTCAGCAACTTGTTCGCCATCTTTATAGATTGCGACAATTTGACCTTGACCCTGAGTTGCGTCATAGCCTTCAAATTGGGTTTCGCCTTCAACTTTCACAATGCTGTTGTAGTCAACTGCGAATTTACCTGCATCACGTGCACGTTGGCGCTGTGCAGCCATCTCAACTTCAAAGCCAGCTTCATCGATGGTTAAGTCACGTTCACGTGCGATGTCAGCAGTTAAGTCAGTCGGGAAGCCGTAAGTGTCGTACAGTTTGAATACTGTTTCACCCGGGATCACATTGCCTTTTAAGTGAGCCAATTCGCCTTCAAGCAATTTCAAACCTTGCTCTAAAGTTTTTGCAAACTGTTCTTCTTCTTTTAACAATAATGCTTCAATACGTGATTGTTGTGCTGCAAGTTCAGGATAAGCATCGCCCATTACAGTAATTAAAGGTTGCAACATTTTATAGAAAAATGAACCGGTCGCACCTAATTTGTTCCCATGACGAACGGCACGGCGAATGATACGACGTAGTACATAACCACGACCTTCATTTGAAGGATTTACACCGTCAGCAATCAGGAAGCAGCATGAACGTGCATGGTCAGCCACAACTTTTAAAGATGCAGGGTATTCAACCGGTTTGTTATTTGCAGCAGCTTCAGCATCAATAGCAGTGGTATCCATGCCAATGATTTCTGCAGCTGATTTTAATAAGTTTTGGAACAGGTCGATTTCGTAGTTTGAGTTTACATGTTGTAAAACTGCCGAAATACGTTCCAAGCCCATACCTGTATCTACAGATGGAGCAGGTAACTCATGTAACACGCCATCAGCAGTACGGTTGAACTGCATGAATACGTTGTTCCAGATTTCAATGAAACGGTCGCCATCTTCTTCAGGTGTACCGGGTAGTCCACCCCAGATATGATCGCCATGGTCAAAGAAAATTTCAGAACATGGACCACAAGGGCCGGTATCGCCCATTGCCCAGAAGTTGTCTGATGCGTATTTTTCGCCCTTGTCGCCAATACGGATAATACGGCTGGCATCTAGCCCAATTTCTTTGTTCCAGATGTCAAATGCTTCGTCATCAGTATGATAAACAGTGGCATAGAGTTTATCTTTAGGAAGCGCTAACCATTCATCGCCAGTGAGGAATTCCCAGGCAAATTTGATGGCATCACGTTTAAAGTAATCACCAAATGAAAAATTACCTAACATTTCAAAGAATGTATGGTGACGTGCTGTATAGCCGACATTGTCTAAGTCGTTGTGTTTACCCCCGGCACGTACACATTTTTGTGATGATGTTGCGCGAACATAATCACGTTTTTCCAGACCAAGGAAGCAGTCTTTAAACTGGTTCATCCCGGCATTGGTAAACAGTAAAGTCGGGTCGTTGGCGGGTACTAGTGAACTCGACGCGACACGTGTATGCCCTTGCGATTCAAAGTAACGCAAAAATGCTTCACGAATTTCAGCTGATGTCATAAAACGAGTACTCACAACCAAGTCACTCCATATTTCGTATTGGCGAGTAGTGTAACGAGCATTTTCATAGAAGATAAACTGCCTCAATACACTGGGCTTAAAATTTTAAAACGCCAAATTATAACGGAAAAAGCCGCATGCACCAATCACTTTCAGGTGAATTAGTGACAATTCTCTGGATTGGATATCTAGGCGGGTTGAGCTCAATCCAAGCTTTAATTTATAACAGAGAATTGCTATAAAAGTTGAACAAAAGGTTGAGTGAATATTTTTAGCCTGCTTTTTCTGCTGCTGATTTTTGGCAAAACCACTTTATAACGTGCAATATGGCGTTAATGACGCACTCTATGGAGCAAATAGACGCGAAGAAATGGTATCGGTTTTCGGTTGAAATCTATTAACATACACAAGTGTTTACATCTACCCAAGAGTTAAGGATATCTGATGCAACGAGTAGCCATTAATGGTTTCGGGCGAATAGGTCGCAATGTATTACGTGCTTGGTTTGAAAATCCGAAAGATTTTCATTTTGACATTGTTGCGATTAATGATGTTGCAGATGTAGAAACTTTGCTGCATTTATTTAAATACGATACCACTCATGGACGCTTTAAAGGCAAAGTTGAAGTGGTGCTGGAAAATGAACAGATTTTTTTGCATATTTCAGCCGGTTTGGCGCAATTGAAAGTACAGGTATTCTGTCAGCCACAACCTGAACACTTGCCTTGGAATGATTTAAATATTGATGTGGTGCTTGAATGTACCGGCTTGTTCCGTTCTCGTGAAGCTGCAACTCGGCATATTACGGCAGGGGCGAAGCGGGTGATTATCGGCGCTGCGCCTTTTGACAGCGTAGATGCGGCCATTGTCTATGGCATAAACCATTATGAAGTCAAAGACACGGATCAAATTATTTCCAGCGTATCCTGCACCACGCAAGCCCTGGTGCCTTTAGTAAAAATCATTGATGATGCTTTCGGAATTGAGAGCGCTTTAATGACAGAAATCCATGCGGTAACGGCGGATCAGTCGGTACTGGATCATGCGCACCGTGACCTGCGTCGTGCGCGGGCTTCCGGACAAAATATTATTCCAACTACATCTTCGGCATTGGGTGCATTAAAACGTGTGATGCCAAAAATGGAAGACCGGATTGATGGTTATTCAATTCGTGTACCTACCATTAATGTAGCAGCGATCGATTTAACCTTTGTTGCGCAGTCGCATGTCACAGCGCATAAAATCAATGAAGTGTTGATCAAATCGGCACGGCATGATTATGCCGAAATTATGGATGTAACCGATGAGCCTTTGGTGTCATCTGATTTTAATCACTCACCTTACTCTTTAATTGTGGATTTAAGCCAGACCATGGTGGTTGGACATCAAGCAAAAGTCTTGGCTTGGTATGATAACGAGTGGGGCTATGCCAATCGTCTGCTGGACTTATGTGAATCATTTACATCCTAAAGTTAAGGCACGTTACGGATTTAACGTGCCTATATTTAGGTGGCCATATTCTTGATCAAGAGTTCCTTCCTTGGTGTGCTATATATTGATCATGGAAGTGAACTATTCAGGATGACAATCAATTTTAAAAACAGAACAAATCTTAATAAATTGATTATATAAACACCAATAAAATGATGTTTTAATTATTTTTGATCGATGAATAAATATAAGTTCAGTTTGATAAAAATATAATCTATTCAGTAAGTTTCCGTAAGTTGAAATGGTTTTTTGATAAGTTTGGAAAAAGGCCGAGCTTGTTTACAGTAATTTTAAATAGAAAAAATAAATTGCTTGAATCAAGCTTTTAAAAATTCACATCATTTATTCGCCATGATGTTGAATAATAACTAAATAAGAGAAGAGTAGCACAGCTATGTTGATATTTATATGGGGTTTTATTCTCCTTTTAGCCATTGCAGTCATTTTTTTGATTTGGGCTCAATTTACCAATCAGAATGATGCGTTAAGTGAAATGCAATTGAATCTACAACTCGAAGAAAAAGTGATTCATTTGGAACTGAACTTAAAGAAAACCTTGGAAATTATGCAGGACTTGGCCAAAAAAATGCACATTCAGCAAGAAGTGCTGGATAAAACCAGCGCTAAACTGAGTCAAGTCGAGTTGCAAAATGCCGAATTGGTGGGATTGTTGGCAAAGGCGGTCAATTCTTCGGACAGACCCTCCGTATAAATTCATCCTTTTTAAGGTTTAAATAAGAACGAATCTTAAAATGGCTGCTGAGGTCATGCTAATCAAAACGGTAGGCAGTAATGAAAAACGAGAAGCTGCGATGAGGGTAATCACAATTGCAAGCAGGTCAGCCGGGTTGTCCTTGACAAAATATGGTGCAATCACAGAAATAAGCACACAGCCGGGAACGACTTCTAAAATGCGTTTTTGGCGATTTGTTAAAGTCTTGTTTTTTAATAATACATAGCCTAAGACACGTGTGAGATAGGTCGTTACTGCAATAAAAACAATAGCAATCAGCGTTGCGGAGTGAATCATTGTTCATCTCCCGTTAAAAAGAACGCAGATATGATTCCGGAAATTGCGCCAATGGGTACATACCAGCCTTGCGGTAAATATAAATAAGCCAAAGCAGCGGCAACCAGACTGACTAGCCATGGGCGAGCCGCTTGAATCCCTTTCCACATACTGCGCAATAACACCAAAAATACCGCAGGGAATGCCATATCAAAACCGAGGCGATTAATGTCACCCAGAACCGGACCAATGATTGCACCTAAGCTGGTAAAACCGACCCACATGATATACAGGGCAAAGCATAACCCTGCATAAAATGGCATGCAGAATGCGTGTTGATCACCCCAGACTGATTGTCTCTTTTGCGCGTCGGCTAAACTGACTGCCTAACTTTCATCGACCATAAAAAACAGGGCCGGAAAAACCTTTTTATTGGGCAGATGGCGCAAATATGGCACCAAACTCGCGCCCATGAGTAAATGTCGGCTATTTACCAAAAAAGTAATAAACATCAGCATGAAAATATTGGGTGGATTGGTCCAGACTTCCAGAATGGCAAACTCAGAACCGCCCGCAAAATTCAGTCCTGTCAGTAATGGTACTTCCAGGAAGCTAAAACCTTTCTGTGTGGCTTGAGCACCTAAAACCAGTGCAAAAGGAATAATGCCCAACAGCATAGGAACAGACGTTTTAACACCACGCTTAAATTCAACATAATTACTTGAATACGTTAAATCTTGGGCGGTATTTTTGAATGTCAACATGCGGTTTTACCTAAGCGAGAATATCTGATTTGCAAGAAGGCTATTTTATGAGTGTTAGTGTGGAATTTTTCGCTTAAATTAGCTTGATTTAGATTGAATTGAGCATTAAAAATTAATAATTGCTGTTTTATTGAAATTAAATTTTTGAGTAGGGTGAAATGGATCAGACCGATAAACGTATATTGAAAGCCTTACAGCAAAATGGAAAGTTGCAAAATAATGAATTGGCTCAGGTGATTGGATTATCTCCATCACCGTGTTTACGCCGGGTAAAACAACTTGAAGATGATGGCATTATTGAAAAATATGTGGCTTTGGTAGATTCGGCGAAAGTGAATTTGGGTTTAACGGTTTTTGCACGCATCTGGCTGAAGAGTCAGGACGCTGAAACTGTCGATCAGTTTGTAGATGCGATTCAGGATATGCCCGAAGTTGTAGAATGTCAGTTAATGGCAGGGGATTGTGATTTTTTCTTGCGCATTGTCGTGGCTGATTTAGATGCGTATCGTCAGTTTCAGATTCATCATTTAAATAAAATTTTAGGTCTGCAAAATGTGAAAACGGAAATTCCATTACAAAAGATTAAACAAACCACTGAACTGCCCTTGGGTTAATAATAGAGCAGTTTTAGCCTCATCTTTGAGCGGTGTGAGTGCTTTAGTCGAATTGGACTATTTTTGTCTGATTAAACAATAAGTATTCCGCCTGTTTTTGTGAAAAAGTCAGGTGCACAGCCAAAACTATCGTGCTAGACTAGGAGAAATCGGGTGTGCTCCCGATTTTTTTATGCGGATAACTTCCGCTCTGACAGAATTTAGGTTTACAACATGCCCATTTCAGAGACATGGTTATTACCTGATGGTGTAGCTGATGTATTACCAGAACAGGCGCAAGTGATTGAAACTTTGCGTCGTGACGCACTAGATTTCCTCGCATCTCGAGGTTATCAATTGGTGTACACGCCATTTATCGAATACATCGAATCTCTATCTTCTCTTTCAGAATCGAATCAAGATTTAGACTTAGCCACTTTTAAAGTCATCGACCAGTTATCCGGTCGTTTGCTTGGTGTGCGTGCCGATATGACACCACAAGTGGCTCGTATTGATGCGCATGTACATCCAGTTGATGGTGTGGCTCGTTACTGCTATGCGGGAACGGTTTTACATACGAAACCACAAGGGTTTAATACCACACGTGCACCATTGCAATTAGGTGCAGAGCTATTTGGTTCAGACAGTATTGATGCAGATGTCGAAATGGTTGATGTCATGCTGGGCTTAATTGAACAAGCCGGCTTGGCAGAAGGTACCCATCTAGATTTAGGGCATGTCGGTTTGTTCCGTAGTTTGGTGAAACATGCGGGTTTGACCAAGGCTGTGGAAAGTCATCTTTCAGACCTTTATCAACGTAAAGCATTACCTGAACTGGCTGAATTTACCCAAGAATTAAAATTTGGTGCAGATTTTTATACACTAGGTCGCTATTCAAGTGATCTGGATGCATTAAAAGACAATTTAAGTGCTGAAATTTTCGCAGATGAAGCATTCAAGCAAGCCTTTGATGCCTTGAAAACCACTCAAATCGAAATTCAGTCACGCTGGCCAAATCTGCATATTGGTATTGATGTTGTAGAATTACGTTCATACCATTATCACACTGGTTTAATGTATGCAGTCTATGCACCAAACCGTGCGGCTCCACTGGCTCAAGGTGGTCGCTATGACGGCATTGGCGAACATTTTGGTCGTGCACGCCCTGCAACAGGTTTTAGTTGTGACTTATATGCATTAAGTGCAGGTCAATTTAAAGATTTAAATGTGGTTGTTGCACCCAAAGGCACCGATGCAGATTTGCTTAAAGCAATTTCAAATGCACGTACACAAGGCTTTGGTGTAATTCAATTACTTGGAAATGACACTTTAAACTCGGTACCGCACGCAACTCACCAATTGGTGAATGTGTCAGGTGAGTGGAAAGTCGAAAAGATTTAATGACGTGAATTGGTTTTAGTTAACCTATTCAAGTTTTCAATTTTAACAGCATGATGCAATGAGGCTATTATGGGCAAAAATGTTGTGGTACTCGGTACCCAATGGGGCGACGAAGGTAAAGGTAAAATCGTTGACCTGCTCACAGATCAAGCGGCTGCGGTAGTTCGCTACCAAGGCGGACATAACGCGGGTCATACACTCGTGGTTGGTGGTAAGAAAACCGTATTACACCTCATTCCATCTGGTATTTTACGTGATAACGTACTTTGCTTAATTGGTAACGGTGTTGTACTTTCACCTGCTGCATTAATTGAAGAAATGGACATCCTTGAGAAAGAAGGCGTTCCAGTTAAAGAACGTTTACGTATTTCTCCAAACTGTCCTTTAATCTTGCCGAACCACATCGCGCTTGACCAAGCACGTGAGAAAAAACGTGGTAATGCGAAAATTGGTACCACGGGTCGTGGTATTGGTCCAGCGTATGAAGATAAAGTTGCTCGCCGTGCAATCCGTGTTGCGGACTTGGTACGTGGTGGCGCTCATCTTAAAGCTCAACTTGAAGAGCTTCTTGAATACCATAACTTCCAGTTGACTCAATTCTACGGCGTAGAAGCGGTTAACCTGGAAGAAGTATTGGCACTTTGTGACCAATGGCGTGAAGTGGTTGCTCCATTGGTTATGGATGTCACCAAAGAATTACATGATTACCGTAAAGCGGGCAAAAAAATCATGTTTGAAGGCGCGCAAGGTTCACTTCTTGACGTTGACCACGGTACATATCCGTATGTAACATCTTCAAACACAACTGCCGGTGGCGTAAGCTCAGGTTCTGGTCTTGGTCCATTGCACCTTGACTATGTATTGGGTATTACCAAAGCATACACAACACGTGTAGGTGCTGGTCCGTTCCCAACTGAACTTGTTTACGATGCTGCGAACGATGTTGGTGATGCAATCGGTAAACACCTTGGAACTGTAGGTTCTGAATTTGGTGCGTCTACTGGTCGTCAACGCCGTTGTGGTTGGTTCGATGCTGAAATTCTTCGCCGCTCAGTAGATGTAAACTCACTTTCAGGT
Source organism: Acinetobacter terrestris (assembly GCF_004331155.1). GTDB lineage: Bacteria > Pseudomonadota > Gammaproteobacteria > Pseudomonadales > Moraxellaceae > Acinetobacter > Acinetobacter terrestris. The sequence goes on along the minus strand of NZ_SJNZ01000023.1, from coordinate 28,210 downwards.
ATTTGCTTAACTAAACTTGACGTTCTTGACGGTTTAGAAGAAGTGAAAATCTGTGTAGGTTATGAAGCTGCAGATTCTGGTTGTATCGGTTCTTCTGATGCGATTGCATTCGAATCTTTAAAACCAATCTACGAAACTATGCCAGGTTGGTCTGAGTCGACTTTCGGCGCTAAAACATTAGAACAATTACCACAAGCTGCGATTAACTATGTTAAACGTCTTGAGCAATTGATCGAATGTCCAATCGACATTATTTCGACTGGTCCAGACCGTGAAGAAACCATTGTTTTACGTCATCCGTTTGATGCTTAATTTAAGCTGATCCCAAGATGATAAAAAAGCCTCGCCATTCGCGGGGCTTTTTTTATATTCTTATTTTTGAAATGCAGTCAGCGAATATATGGGGGAAATTTTGCCAAGACTAAAGTTGCATCAGAGAATACTGTTTAAATAACTGGCACTTGTTAGAATACAAAACATAAGCTAAATGGAAGGTTGTGCGGGATGCATAAGAATATTTCAGCAACGATATTTTATTCCTTGCTATTTGCCATGGGTGGCGCGCCTACGATTGCAATGCTGATTATTCAGGCACAAACCCAAGATCCCAATATTATTTATAATGCATTTATCGGTTTAAGTGTAATTATTGCCTGTATTTTGGTTCCATTGATTCTGATTCAAAATGCTATTTTATTTTTCAAGAGAAAAAATGAGCAGCTTGAACAGAAAATCAAGCCATTTTGCCAAGTGTATTTGGTTTTGAATGTTTTATGTTTGATTTATTGGCTTAGTTTTCAGTTTCTTAAATAAGTACAGTTACATAAATGATATGAATATGGATGGAATAATAATGTAAAGCTTATCCACTATTATCCTATAATCTGCTTAAAACTGATTATCTGTTTTCAAGGTGGAGATTATTATAATGAATAGCAAGCTGGTTTTAAGTTTGTGTGCAGCGAGTGTGATCACGATTTCAGGTTGTACTACTGTGGCAGAAATGGCAGGGGCGGATTCATCGACATTAAATGTAGCTGCGGCACAAGGTTTTAATAAGACCGTTCAGGAAGCGAGTGCAAATAAAACCTTAGATACATCTTCAGCCACTTACAAACGCATTAATTCGGTATTTCTACGTTTAAAACCTTATGGCGATCAAATCAATCAAACAGGTCAAAAGTTTGACTGGAGACTGGCTGTTCTGAAATCAGATCAGGTGAATGCTTATGTGGCACCTGGTGGTAAAGTGGTGTTTTATACCGGAATCGTGAATAAATTAAACCTGACTGATGCAGAAATTGCAGCAGTGATGGGTCATGAAATGGTGCATGCTTTAGAGGAACACTCTAAAAATAAAATTGGTCAACAAGCATTAACTGACTTGGCTTTAAGCATTGGTCTAAGCGCTGCGGGAAGTAATGTAGGGCAGTTAGGCAGTGCCGCGGCTCAGTTGGGTGCGCAAGTAGGTGTAGGTTTGCCTTATTCGCGAAGTCTGGAAAGTCGTGCCGACCAAGGTGGGTTGATGCTAATGGCACGTGCAGGCTATAACCCGCAAGCAGCCATTACCTTGTGGGAAAAAATGAATAAATTAGAAGGTGCAGGCGGTACATCATTCTTGTCTACTCACCCTTCAAATAGCCAGCGTATTGAAGCGATGCGCAAAAGCTTGCCAGCCGCTCAAGCGATTTATAACAAGCGTTAATTGTTATTTTGCTCATAAAAAAAGGATGCTCAGGCATCCTTTTTTAGTTTTTTACCCTCATCCCTTTAGGCAATATATTACTCATCCTAAAGGGAGAAGCAGATATATGCTTATGGAGCAGGGTTTGGCTGTTGACGATGGATATCCTCAATGCCCTGTAAAACTTCTGCCGATAGATCAATTTCGAATGCCTGGATATTTTCTTTGAGCTGACCCAGGTTGGTTGCACCAATAATGGTGCTAGTCACAAAGAACTGTTGTTTAATAAATGCCAATGACAGTTGGGTCAGGCTTAGGCCATGTCGTTCAGCAAGTTGAGCATATTGTTCGGTTGCCCATTCACTCTCTGGATTGCTATAGCGACTAAAACGTGAAAATAGGGTAACGCGTGCATTTGCAGGACGCGCACCATTACGGAATTTTCCAGTCAAGTAACCAAAAGCTAAAGGCGAATAGGCAAGCAGCCCGACATTTTCATAATGGGCAATTTCGGACATGCCAATTTCATAGGTGCGGTTGAGCAGGCTATAGGGGTTTTGCACGCTGACGAATTTTTCCAAGCCCAATTTTTCAGCCAAATGCAGAAACTTTAAAGTTCCCCATGGGGTTTCATTGGAAAGGCCAATATAACGAATACGACCCTTTTTAATTTCATCACTTAAAGCGCTTAGGGTTTCTTCTAAAGCAGTGATTTCTGTGTCCTGCTGAGCTTCAGCATTACCATAACCGAGCTTGCCAAAGAAATTGGTTGGACGTTGTGGCCAATGCAGTTGATAAAGGTCGATATAATCGCTCTGCAGGCGTTTTAACGACCCATCTATAGCTGAGCTAATCTCTGCAGCGTTAAAGCGGGTTTGTCCGTCACGGATGTGGCTACCGCCTTGTGAGGGGCCCGCTATTTTTGAAGCAATAAAAAGCTGATCTCGCTTGCCGCGCTGTGCAATCCAGTTGCCGAGGATGGTTTCAGTTGCACCTTGCGTTTCAGGTTTTGGTGGCACCGGATACATTTCAGCCGTGTCCCAAAAAAACAGACCTTGATCTAAAGCATATTCAAGTTGCTGAAATGCCTCTGCTTGGGTATTTTGCTCACCAAAAGTCATTGTGCCTAAACAGATTTCAGGTACAAGAATGCCTGTGTTGGCTAAAGGTTTCAGTTGCATAGGGCTTGATCCTTGAATTTTTATCATGAAATTTTAAATGGCTAAAGCCTAACTGATTTTTTGATCAGGGTTAAATCATGAATAGTTTTAAAGTTGTCACAAAATTTACAAAAGCAGAGGAGTAAGAATCTATACATAAAAAAAGCAAACCCTAAAGTCTGCTTTTATCGTGAGTCTTAAAGAATCAAAAATTATTCTTCGTCATCTGATTCAACTACAGCGACATTTGCATCTTCAGTTGAAACATCGAAAATAAGAATGGCTTTGCCATCAGTTTCGATCATGCCTTGTTCTTCAAGGGTTTTCAAAACGCGTCCCACCATTTCGCGGGAGCAACCGACAATACGACCAATTTCTTGACGGGTAATACGGATTTGTCGGCCGTTATGCAAAATCATGGCTTCCGGTTGAGAAGAAAGGTCGATTAAGCAACGCGCAATACGGCCAGAGACATCGATAAATGCCAGGTCAGTCACTTTACGTGTGGTATTTTTTAAGCGACGAACCAGTTGGGCGAATACAGCATAGCTCAGGTCTGGATACTGTTTGCTTAACTCGTGGAAGTTGTCATAGGTGATTTCAGCAATTTCACAGACGTCACGGGTACGGACTTCCGCAGTACGTTGTGGATTTGCTTCAAAGAGACCCATTTCCCCAAAAAAGTCTCCTGCATTTAAATACGCAACCACAATTTCACGGTCATCATCTTCACGTAAAATAATGGATACTGAACCTTTTAAAATTAAATAAAGTGATTTTGATTCAGTGCCTGCGTCAATAATTGCAGTACGTTTTGGATAGCGATTTATATATGCACGTTTTAATAATGCTTTGACTGACTCTGGTAATTGACCAGGAGAAAGTGCATCAGTGCTAAGTTGTGAAAAGCTTGCAGTCATGCTAACGGTTCCGAATATGGATAAGTAATAGATCGCACAGACCTAAAATGAACTTGTCACATAGAAGAGATGAAATTCCTTATCAACTCAATTTATGTTAGTGTACAGGTACTTCGTAAATTTATAGCTTTTTTCAGGTAGTTGCAATGCAAACAAGCGTACATTGGCTAGAGAATGTTGCTTTTGAAGCAAAATCAGAAAGTGGTCATCACATTGTCATGGATGGTGCTGAGGCATATGGTGGTGAAAACCGTGGTCCACGTCCCATGGAGCTGATATTAATGGGACTTGGTGGCTGTGCTTCCTTTGATATTGTGACTATTTTAAAGAAATCACGCCAAGATGTGACAGGTGTTGTATGTCAGCTCAAAGCGGATCGTGCCAATACGATTCCTGCAGTGTTTACTAAAATCCATTTACACTTTGTGGTGACCGGTAAAGCAGTGAAAGAAAAACAGGTGGCTAAGGCTGTTGAACTTTCCGCTGAAAAATACTGTTCAGCAAGCAAAATGTTATCCGATGGTGGCGTTGAAATTACCCATGATTTTGAAATAATTGAAGCTGCATAATAAAAAATTAATGGCAATTCATCAGTGAATTGCCATTTTTTATGAAAAATAAACCTTAAAAATATTTTATAAAACATAATCAGTGCAAGCTTAATGCACAGTCTAAAAATACCAATGTTATTACTTCATTTTTTGCCCTATTTAAATTCAATTTCCCCGCTTCAGCTAAAATCAAAACTTTGATCAATTCAAGGAGCTTTTTATATAAATTAAAAACAAAGCTATAATTTTTAAAAACTTATCTATTATTCAATATTGAATAACTCAGCCAATTGCTCAAACCCAATGATGAAATGTCTTTGAAATAGAATTTGATACACAAGATATTAAAATCACCTTGAAAAAAAGCGCTCAAATACCCATATTATAACTAAAATCCATGTTTTCTCTCGATTGTTTTAGTTGTTGAAAATTAAAATATTTTTTAAGAAATTTTATTGAAAAATATCAAACCATTCCCATCTATTATCCAAGTGCAAAATTTGTTGTGAGGAAAATAAGAATGCGTTTTGAAAAATTTACCAATCGCTTGCAGCAAGCTTTATCAGATGCTCAATCTTTAGCCATGGGTAAAGACAATACCTCTATCGAAGGTATTCATATTTTATCGGTGCTATTGCAGGAGCCTGCCAATATCAGCTTGCTACAACAGGCTGGGGCAAATCTACGAGATCTTCAGACCAAGCTAGATCAAGCGTTGAATAATGCAGCGACCATTGCCAATCCGACAGGAGATATCAATCTTAATCCTGAAGCAGTACGTGCCTTAAATCTGGCGGACAGCTATGCACAAAAAGCCGGAGATGAGTTTTTATCAACCGACTGGGTATTGCTCAGTTTAGCTGAAACAGGTGCAACCAAAACTTTACTGAATAGTGTAGGCGTAACATCGACAGGCTTACGTAAAGCAATTGAAAATATTCGAGGTGGTGAAAAAGTCATGAGTAATACCCACGAAGATCAGCGTGATTCACTCAATAAATACACCATTGATTTAACTGAGCGTGCCATGTCCGGAAAACTGGATCCCGTGATTGGGCGTGATGAAGAAATCCGCCGTACCATTCAGGTTCTGTCACGTCGTACCAAAAATAATCCGGTACTGATTGGTGAACCGGGTGTTGGTAAAACTGCAATTGTAGAAGGCTTGGCTCAACGAATTGTCAATGGAGAAGTACCGGAAGGCTTAAAAGGTAAACGTGTTTTATCTTTAGATTTGGGTTCATTGCTGGCCGGCGCAAAATATCGTGGCGAATTTGAAGAACGCTTAAAAGCGCTCCTGAAAGATCTGGCCAAATATGAAGGCGAAATCATTCTCTTTATTGATGAATTGCATACCCTTGTCGGTGCAGGTAAAGGTGAGGGTGCCATGGATGCAGGCAACATGCTGAAACCCGCATTGGCACGTGGCGAGCTGCATTGTGTCGGCGCAACGACTTTGGATGAATATCGCCAATTCATTGAAAAAGACGCTGCACTGGAACGTCGTTTCCAAAAAGTTTTGGTGGATGAACCGAGTGTTGAAGATACCATTGCGATTTTACGTGGTCTGAAAGAAAAATATGCAACGCACCATGGGGTTCAGATTCTGGATTCAGCCATTATTGCCGCTGCGAAAATGTCGCATCGGTATATTACCGATCGTCAATTGCCCGATAAAGCCATTGATTTAATTGATGAAGCAGCTTCGCGTATCAAAATGGAAATTGACTCCAAACCTGAACCACTTGACCGTTTGGATCGTCGTTTAATCCAGTTGAAAATGCAGCTGGAAGCAGTCAAACAGGATGCCGATTCAGTCAGTAAAGCTGAAGTGTCACATCTGGAAAAACAGATTGCTGAAGTTCAGAAAGAATATAGTGATTTGGAAGAACAGTGGATTGCCGAGAAACGACTGGTTGAAGGTACAAGTCAGGCGCAAGTCGAATTGGATAAAGCGCGTACGGCTTTTGAAAAAGCACAGCGTGAAGGGGACTTGGCAGAAGCCAGCCGTCTGCAGTATGGGGTAATTCCTGAATTGCAAAAACGGCTTGAAAGTGAAGAAGTTGCTGAAGAAAACAATGAAGAGCCAAAACTCATTCGGACCAAAGTCACTGAGAATGAAATTGCGGAAGTAGTCAGTGCTGCAACTGGTATACCGGTGGCAAAAATGCTGCAAGGCGAACGTGAAAAACTGCTGCATATGGAAGAATTTTTGCATAATCGTGTGGTTGGGCAAGATGAGGCGGTGGTTGCAGTCTCCAATGCGGTACGTCGCTCACGCGCAGGCTTATCTGACCCGAATCGTCCAAGCGGTTCATTCTTGTTCCTTGGGCCAACAGGTGTGGGTAAAACTGAATTGACCAAGGCTTTGGCCAACTTCCTGTTTGACAGTGATGATGCCATGGTCCGTATCGACATGAGTGAATTCATGGAGAAACATTCCGTGAGTCGCTTGGTTGGCGCACCTCCAGGATATGTGGGCTATGAAGAAGGCGGTGTATTGACCGAAGCTGTGCGCCGCAAACCTTATAGTGTGGTGCTGTTCGATGAGGTAGAAAAAGCCCATCCGGATGTGTTTAACATCTTGCTGCAAGTTCTTGATGATGGACGTTTGACTAACTCTCAAGGCCGTGTGGTCGATTTTAAAAACACCGTTATCGTTATGACCTCTAACCTGGGTTCGCAGGATGTGCGCGAATTAGGGGACAATCCATCTGATGAGGAAGTTCATTCAGTGGTGATGAGTGCTGTTTCTCAACACTTCCGTCCAGAATTCATTAACCGTATTGATGAGTTGGTGGTGTTCCATTCACTGAAAAAAGCACAAATTCGTGGCATTGCAGATATTCAGCTGAATCGCTTGCGTTCACGTTTAAATGAAAAAGACATGCGTCTTTCTGTGGATGATAGTGCTTTTGATCAATTGATTGATGCTGGTTTTGACCCTGTGTACGGTGCGCGACCATTGAAACGTGCCATTCAACAGCAGGTCGAAAATTCCTTGGCTCAAAAAATCTTGAGTGGAGATTTTCTACCTGGTGACACGATTTTGATTAAAGCTGAAAATGGTCATCTTGAGTTTGAAAAAATGAAACTAAGTTAATCATTTACTTATGATTAAAAGATTAAAAACCCAGCTTCGGCTGGGTTTTTAATTTGTACGTTTGTCGTATTTATTGTTTAGATACGTAAAGCTAATTGCAATTTATCAATTCATGGTTCTACTATTGCATCCGAATCTACAACTTGGATGTGTAGATCATAGCTTTATAAAAAAACAAAAAAGTGCTTGCTGGATAGCAAGCGAAAGGGATAAAAATTATGATGGAATTTAAACTTTTACGGCAAATAAAAAAGGAGCCGTATAGTCAGTATAAACATACCGGTGATGTGACCATACAAGAAATCAAACGTATGTATGATATTTACCAAAAATATTATGCCAATACCCGTTATGAAATTTTTGAACGGGATTTCTTAGAAAAAACCGGTGTTTTCTTTATTATCGAACCTAAAAACAAACAAATCGTGGGCTTCTCTACCGTTATGGAACGTGACTTCGTGGTTAATGGTAAAGCTCGCCATGCCTTTTTTAGTGGTGACACTATTATTGAGCAAGCTTATTGGGGAAATCGGGCTTTAACACGTGCAATGTATCGTTATATCGTTAGCTTTAAACTGCGTTATCCACTTACCCCGATTTACTGGATCTTGATTTCTAAAGGTTTTAAAACCTATTTATTGCTGGCAAATAACTACTACAGTTATTATCCACACTATGGTGAAAAAAATTCGCATTTACAAGATTATGTGGATTCCTATTGCCGACAGTATTTTGCCGAATATTATGACAAAGCCTCCGGTCTACTCAATTTTGGTGAAGATTATCAGCCCTTAAAAGCAGATGTCGCACCCATTACTACAGACTTACGCGAGAAAAACACCAAAATCGCATTTTTTGAAGATAAAAACCCGACATGGGCGGAAGGAACAGAATTGCCCTGTATTGGTGAATTACGCTGGAGTGATCTATACCGCTTTATTAGCCGCTTTATGACCAAAAATATGAGTGTGGGCAAACTGGAAAGTCAAATGCCACGAAAGCGTCCATTACATATTGCTTCGGATTCAGATTCAAAGGTAGCGTAACTATGGGATTGCTGCTGTCAGCTTCACATCAAATATTGGAATTCGCCTGCCGAAAAGCATTTCAGCGTTATCGGCAGCAAGCGAATGATCTAGAAGCGGTACAACGCCAAAAATTGGATCAGTTCTTAAAGCAACATACTTCACAAAGTTTGAGTTATGAAGCGTTTGTAGAAAAGTATCCAATCACCCGTTATAGCCATTGGAAAGAAAAAATTGAGCAGTCTCGCCAAAGTGGCAAAAACTGTTTGGGGCCGGAAAAAATTGTTCGCTTTCAACCCACCAGTGGTTCAAGCGAAGCGCTGAAATTTATTCCTTATACGCAAAGTTTTTTAAATGAATTGGATGAAGCTATTGGTTTATGGCTCACTAATTTATATCGTGAACATCCACAACTAAAAAATTCAACCCACTATTGGTCAGTATCATGGTTGCCAGAAAGTCAGCGTAAATTGTTAGAAAACAGTAACCTGAATGATGATAGTGCATTATTGAATGTCTCAAAACGTGTTTTAAGTAAAATTACTCAAGCTGTACCGGCTGAAATTGCCCTTGCTGAATCAGCAGAAGATGCCATGTTTGCGACCGCCGTATTTTTGGTTGCGGATAAAAATCTAGGCATGATTTCAGTCTGGAGTCCAACTTTTGCAATGCAATTATTGGATGTGATTGAACAGAATCAAAATGAAATTGTGAACGTGCTGCGAATGGGGCAATGGAAACGTCGCAGTCTGGATTATTTAAAAGCACCACGATCATCAGAGCAGAGCTATAAATTACAACGTCTAGATTTAAAAGAACCAACGGCTTGGACCAGTCTTTGGCCTAAATTGGCATTAATTTCCAGTTGGGATACAGCAAGTGCTGAACGCTGGGCCAAAAATTTACAAGATCGTGTAGCAAATGTCGCTTTTGAAGGCAAAGGCTTATGGGCGACAGAAGGCGTAGTCACGATTCCTTTTAATAATCGTTATCCACTTAGCTATCAGTCCCATTTTTACGAATTTTTGAATTTGGAAAGTGGCCAAACTGTACCTTCATGGGCGCTCAAAGTGGGCGATATTGTGAGTCCTGTTATTACTACAGGTTCTGGACTGATCCGGTATGTGATTGATGACGAACTTGAAGTGACCGGTTTTTATGATCAGGTCCCATGCTTTTTGTTTCTAGGACGAAAGATGACGGTCGATTTGGTCGGTGAAAAAATTGATCAAATCACCGCACAAAAAGTATTGGCTACATTTCAACAAGAAGGTTATGTCCCGGTAAGTTTGTTAGGAATTGAGTTTTGTGAAATTAAAAAACCTCACTATGTTTTATTAAGTGAAGGTAATTTAGCAAAACAACCTTCAGCTATAGAATTAGATGAATTGTTAAAAGAAAATTTTCATTATGAGTTGGCACGAAATTTAGGCCAGTTAGATGAGCCTGAAGTGAAACATGTAGATGATGCTTGGCATTACTATAAAACTTTGGCAATGCATAACGGAATGATCGAAGGGAATATCAAACCTGAACCATTGAAGAAAATGAAAACAAAAATAATTTAAGTATATTTGAGTAAAACTATATGAGCTTAAACGTATTGTATGCACAAAATGACAATGATAACCTAATTTATCGCTCGAAAAATGAACCAAATTTTTTGGTGCGGGATGCCACTCAGGCAGATGACGAACAACTGGTGCAATTGATTGCCGAGACTATGCCGAGCAATGGTATGACTTTGGCTTTTGAGCGTTATCCGAGTTATCTCAGTGCCAGTCATGCCCAGTATAATCGTCCCGATATCAAACTGGTTGTACCAGAGGAAAATCTGGCACAAGTGGTCGGGATGATGAATCTGGGTTGGCGCTATTGTTTTATCAATGGTCAACCAGAATTATTGCGTTATGTCGCGGATTTGCGCATGCATCCGGCGCATCGTGGTAATAAAGTACTGCGTCTGCTGATGGATTATGTCTATGATGAAATTCCACTAGATACTATTTTTGAAAGTGTGGTTTTGGAAGATAATACTGTCGCATGTAATATTTTACATAATGAGCGTAAAGGCTTTCCCAAACCATTTCATTATGACGATATTCGTACCTTTACGGTGTCACAAGCGCAAAAACCTGCGCAATTTGGACAGTATCATTTTGAGCAAATGAATACGAACCATGTAATTGAAGCCAATGCATTTATTTTAACAATGACGCAGTATTATAATTTTCTACCGAATTATGATTTTTCAGGTTTGGCAGAATTCAACCATCCATTTTGGTTGGGCATGAACATCCACGATTTTTATCTGATGTATGACCAGAATCATCAGATTGTTGGTTTATATGGTTTATGGAATCAAAAAGCTTTTAAACAAACCCGTGTTGTTGACTATTCTTTGCCTTTAAAAGTCATGAAGCCTTTTTATAATGTTTATGCGGGTCTTCGAGGTGTTTTGTCTTTACCCAAAAAAAATGATGCCTTTGAGTATTTGATGATTCATAGTGCTTTATGCCATCCCGAGCAACAAGATGTGTTTGCCAGTCTGATTTTTCATGCGAAGCAACAGACTAAACTGCGTCGCAAACAAGCCTTTTGTATTACCTTGGCAAATAATGATCCACGTATTCATTGGATGAGCAATACCACATCTCATATAATTCAAGCCAAGCATTATTTTCATAGCTTTAAAGGCAATCCCTATAGCACCTTTGATCGTAATAAAATTAGCTATTTTGAAGTGGGTCGTATTTAATTCATATGTAGTAACTACCCAATCACGCAATGTGATTGGGAGCAGAGAGTCATTTAAAAAATTATATTAATTTACATTTTCAACCTATACTTGTTTACAAAATAAGCAAAAAATGAGGCAGGTGATGTCAAAATTAATATGGGGTTTGGGTAGTCTTGTTGTATTGGCAACGGCTGCGATTGGGGGGAATTTGTATGCGGATAAAAGTTTACATTTGTATTATCAGCAAAATCAAAAAACCAATTTAGTTTCAATTCAATATAAAAACTTTAATATGGGCGCAATGCAGGGTTCTGCAGACTGGGCAGCACAATTGTCATTTGATCCGTGTAAACCTAAAGATGTTTTGATGCTCACAGGCAAGGATGAAATTAAACGCAGTTGGAATGGTTATCATATTGAATCAAAAATTAATTTACAGCAAGGCAGTGAAGTTTTTCAAAAAATACTCACACAGCCTTTAACTGCTCAAACCACGATTGACTGGTTGGGTGTGGTGCATTCCTCATTGACGACACCCGTTTTTGAAAAAAATGATGCGGATATACAAACTCGAATCGATTCGATGACGTTTAAAGTAGATGCAAAATCCAAAGACGATCAATTAAAAATATTGAATGCCAAACTTGAAATACCCAATATGACTGTGAGCGATAAATTGGGTCACCTAGAGATGCGGGAAGTAGAGCTTGAAACGACTCAAGGTTTAAGTTCTACCCTTGATGAAGGGAAAACCCAATTGAATATTGCCTCGATTAAACGTACCGATCGAAATGTGCAGCAATTTGGCAGTGGAGAATTTAAAGATTTTGCTTTGATGATGAATACGGGTATTGATCAACATACGGTAAATTTTGATACTCAGCTGAATATTAAAGAAGTGGTTATGCACAAAATACCGACTTTGCAAAAGTTGCAAATGAATTTCAATCTGAAAGCACTGAACAAGCAAAAAGTACAAGCTTTCTTTGATTTGTTAGAAAAAAATAGTGAAGTGTGTGTAGCTAAAGAAGAGCTGACTCCAGAATTGGCGAATAGTCTTTTGTCCATTGTGAATGAAGGTTTTAGTTTTGAATCGCAAAATAACCAGATTAACTTGGGTGAAGGATTTGCTAAAGCAAGCTTGAGTGGCAAGGTAATGCCTGGTCATCAATCTTCATTTGCCAGCTTGGTTAAAATGGCACCCAGTTTAGTCGAGTATCAGGCGAATGTTGAATATGACAAGCAAATTATGAAAACCCTAATTAGCAATTACATGCAGCAAGGGGGTAAAACATTGTCTGATCAGGAACTTGAACAAATGTTAAATGGCATGCAGCAAGCGGTACAAGCCAAACGAAAAGGTGATGTGTTAAAGATAGGAATTGAATATAAATATGGCGAAAAGAAATTTTTAAATTAACAACCCGATCTTAAGCAAAAAAGGCTGCCAGATGTGCAGCCTGAACAAGCACAAAGCGCTGCCTTGTTTGCAGGGCAAGGGAAAATTATATTTTTGCTGCTACAGAATATCGGGAAGTCCTGAAAGCACATTGTTGTTGTATATAAAAATTGCTAGCGTGCAGAATGAATAATAAAAAGGAAAGCTCATCATGAAGATGAAAAATAAAAAAAGCGTTTGTAGTCAGCTACAAAAAAATATAGTGATCATAAATCTTCTGTTGGTCATCTGTTCAGGATCTTATGCAGAAGTTCCTTTAACAGACCAAAAACTGTCAGAACAAAGGAGTGATTCAAAACATTTGGATGCTGAGACTATTCAGCGTGCTCAAAATAGTATTGCGCAACCGATTGATCAGCAGAAAAAAGAAAGTAAAGAATTAAGTGACCAGAACAATCAGGGGATTCAGAAGCAGAATATTGATGAAACGGTATTATCCGATTATCAAATGCAGAAAAAGAAAGCGGCTGAACAATTGATGCTGAATGAAAAGCAAGCCGGTACTCATTCAAACATTCACTTATTTGACACAGTGAATCAATCAGATAATTTGCGCATGAATTATTACGATGGCATTACCATTGAGATGAAACGCTAAATCGCGTTCCATCTCAATTTGGATTATTTAAAGCAAGGCATGATTAGATTGCATGATGTTTAATTTTCCATGCTTTATGGATTCTGGTATTGCGTTTGAAATCTGGCCCAATGGTTTCACTGGTAATTTCTTGCACATCGAACATGGCTTGAACTTCTTCATCCATTTCGAAACCACGGTAGTTATTCGAGAAGTACAAGGTACCTTCAGTGGTTAAACGGTTCATGGCACGTTTAAGCAACGAATTATGGTCACGTTGTACATCAAAAGTACCGTAGAATTTTTTCGAATTTGAGAATGTTGGTGGATCAATGAAGATCAGGTCATATTGTTCATGGCCTTCTTTTAACCATTCAAAACAGTCACTTGAGAAAAATTGATGCTGTTCATCCGCATGATCTACCGTCAAGCCATTGAGTACAAAGTTTTCTTTAGACCAGTTCAAATAAGTATTGGATAAATCGACACTTGTTGTACTTGCTGCACCACCTAAAGCTGCATGAACGCTGGCAGTAGAGGTATAACTGTATAAGTTTAAGAAGTGTTTGCCTTTCGCTTCAGCAGCAATGCGTAAACGCATTTGGCGATGATCCAGGAACAGGCCAGTATCTAAATAATCGGTCAAGTTGACTAAAAGTTTAGCTTTGCCTTCTTGCACAATAAACCGCTTAGAAGCAGTACTTTGTTTTTCGTACTGAGTTTTACCTTCCTGACGGGCACGCGTCTTGATAAAAATCGCATCACGGCCTAAACCAGTCACTGCACGAATAGAAGCCAAAGCTAAATTAAAGCGTTTTTTTGCTTTTTCAGGATCAATGGTTTTTGGTGGCGCGTATTCTTGCACATGCAGACGGTCGCCATACAAATCCACTGCAACATTAAAGTCAGGTAAATCTGCATCATACAAACGCAAGCAATAGATATTTTCTTTAACAGCCCATTTTTTCAAGGCTTGAATATTTTTTTGCAAACGGTTGGTAAAGTCTTCAGCGCCTTCAATTGGCTCAAACTGTTGCGGCTGCCAAGTCGCCAGGAAGGGCTGACTTGCAGTTGCAGGTTTGATCGTACCGAAACGTACGTAAATAGGAAGCTTACCATTCATCAAACGCAGAATTTGCGGATCGTTGAACGCTAGTACATCGGCTTGTTCAACTTGTGCAGCAATCACTGCAGCATATTGATTCGGGAAGTTCTTTTGTAAAAGAGCCGATAAGCCTAAGTACAAGGCACGGTTTGAAGCTTTTTCACCTAAACGCTCACCATACGGTGGGTTGGTCACGATAAACGAAGTTTTTCCTTCAGCTTGGAAATCCGGCCAATCTGCAAGGGTACGTTCTTCAATTTTGATTTGATCGAGTATTGCTTCAAAGCCCGCTGCAATAATATTTTGCTTGGTGGCTTTTACAGCTTCCCAGTCAGCATCATACGCATAGAACTGAGGGAGTGGTTTTTCTAATGCAGCTTGATGGCGTTCAGCTGCTTCAGCTTTAATCGACATCCATAAATCATGGTCATGGCCATTCCAGCCACTGAAACCAAAACGGCGGACTAAACCTGGTGCACGATCGGTCAGCATCATGAGAGATTCAATGATGAAAGTTCCCGAACCACACATTGGATCTAAAATAATGTCAGGATTTCGTTCGATTAATTTGGCTTTCTGCAGAATTGCTGCTGCAAGATTTTCTTTAATCGGGGCATCGGTCATGAAATGACGATAGCCGCGTTTATGTAAAGAATCACCTGATAAATCCAGGCAATAGGTATGCTGAGTTTTACCAGCAAGTACGTATAAAGTAATTTCAGGTTGTTTGATGTCGATGCTTGGGCGTTTGCCTACCGCTTCCATAAAGGAATCGACCACACCATCTTTTACCCGTAACGTCGCAAATTGAGTATTTACTTTGATGTCACGTTCAACGTGTAAGCGAATGGCAAATGTACTTTGTGTTGCAAAAACAAGTGACCAGTCAAAGTTCATTGCACCTTCGTACAATTCTTCAGCCACATCACGTGCATCATGAGTGAACTCTAATTCATGCGTATGAATAGGCGTCAGTACACGAGAGGCTAAACGTGACCACATACAAATACGGTATGCATTTTCTAGCGTGCCTTGGAAAACTAAACGTCCTGGAAAGCGTTCAATATTTTGAACACCTAAACCTTCCAATTCTTCTTGGAGTAAGGTTTCAAGCCCATCTGCACAGGTGACCCAGTATGTAGAAAGACGTAGTTTCGAATTCATGCAAATTTCCAAAAGCAGCTAAGCAATCTATCATTTTAACGTATTTTAGCCCTGAAAAGTTTATAAATTCGGGCAAAGCTTGGGCTTGATGAGGAAATATATGATTTTTATCTATTAAGCGTGCCTAACTGGTATGTATTTTGCTGATCATCTTGTTTATTGGTTATGAGTCATGTGATTTTGACTGTAACTATTATTTTTTAATTAGTTTGATTTATCAGCTTGATTTGATTAGGGGACATTGGATGCAAGACACGACTATAAATGAGTTTGTGAACCGTTCTGAAGCATTTTCTATTGCGACATTAATTTATACCCGCTTAAGGCGTGTAACAGGGCGCATGATTGATGTGACGTATTTAATGCAAAATCAAGATTATACAAAATATGTGATTGATCTTGCTTTATCTGCGAATGATTCCGAATTGCAGCGGCAAGCTGAGCGTCTACGTTCATTAATGGTATTTGACCTTGAAGCTGATCAAATTGAGGTTCAGGCAGAAGCAGCAAAAATATATGAATCGGAAGTAACAGAAGAAGAAATTTATAGAGCACAAGTGTCACATCACTATATTGGTGCATTGCGTTAATGTTTAGGCTCTAAAGACTGCCTTGATTTAGAGCCTGATTTTAGCCAATTTCCCATAAATAGAATTTGTTAAATAAAATGTCGGGACAGATAAATCGGTAAAACTACTAATTCACTTTTAATTAATAAATTTACATGACACGTAAATAGTCACTGAATGCTGAAAACTTCAACTGCCAACCCCGGGGGAATATCTGTATAATAGTTCAACTTAACTGAACGGGAATCTCTCATGCACTTGGCGGCATTGCATACTCCGAGCCAGATTCAACTCAATCAACAGGGTAATCTCAAACATTTCTTGACCATTGATGGTCTTTCTAAAGAAACCCTGACCAAAATTCTTGATACAGCTAATTCCTTTTTTAATGATCAAAATCAACTGATAACGACTCCTTTATTAGAAGGTCGTACGGTCATGAATTTGTTCTTTGAAAACTCTACCCGTACGCGTACCACTTTTGAAGCAGCGGCAAAACGTTTATCAGCCAATGTGCTGAATATTGATATAGCACGCTCAAGTACTTCAAAAGGTGAAACATTACGAGATACCCTGTGGAATCTTGAAGCGATGGCAGCCGATATTTTCGTGGTTCGTCATTCCTCTTCAGGTGCGGCACATTTTATTGCACAAACTGTTTGCCCACATGTTGCGATTATTAATGCCGGTGATGGCCGTCACGCACATCCGACGCAAGCGATGCTGGATATGTTGACCATTCGCCGTGAAACTAAAAAGCCATTCGAAGCTTTGAGTGTGGCCATTATTGGTGATATCAAACATTCACGTGTAGCACGTTCCGATGTGGCAGCATTGCAAACTTTAGGCTGTAAAGACATTCGTGTAATTGCACCGAATACCTTGCTGCCGTATGGCTTTGAAGAATATGGCGAAGATGTTCGTCTGTTCAATGACATGGAAGCCGGAATTAAAGATTGCGACGTGATTATTACCTTGCGTATTCAGAATGAACGGATTGATTCTCCTGCGTTGGCGTCACAGGCTGAATTCTACAAAATGTATGGTTTAAACAAAGAACGTCTAGCAATGGCAAAACCTGATTGTATCGTGATGCATCCGGGGCCAATGAACCGTGGCGTTGAAATTGATTCCAGTATTGCTGATGGTCCGCAAGCGGTGATCTTGCATCAGGTGACCAATGGGATCGCGGTGCGTATGGCGGTACTGGCACTATCTATGCAAGGTCAGTTGCAAGAAAAAGGTTTAATTGAAGCGATTGCGGGATAAGGTAAAGTCATGAGTATTGTAAAAATTGAAAATGTACGTGTCTTAGACCCAATCAAAAAAACTGATCGCGTACAAACCGTATTTATCGAAAACGGCAAACTGGTTGCGGAAACAGATCAGGTGAGTGAAAGCATTGATGGTCAAGGCCAATGGCTGATGCCAACCATGGTCGATTTGTGTGCACGTTTACGTGAACCGGGTCAGCAACAACATGGTACTTTAAAATCTGAAGGAAAGGCCGCGCGTGAAAACGGCATTTTGCATGTCTTTACGCCGCCAGATTCAAAACCCATCGTACAGGACAATGGTGCGCTGATTCATGGCCTGGTTGAAAAAGCCATGCTGGATGGCGGTATTTATCTGCAAGTGATTGGTGCGCAAACACAGGGCTTGCAAGGCAAACAACCGGCCAATATGGCAGGCTTGAAAAAAGGCGGTTGTACGGCTGTTTCGAATGCCAATGCACCGTTTGCCGATGATGACGTGGTAATTCGTACCCTTGAATATGCAGCTGGTTTAGGCATGACTGTCGTGTTCTATGCAGAAGAACATCAAATTGCGAAAGATGGTTGTGCACATGAAGGCTTTATTGCTTCACGTCAAGGCTTGCCAATGATTCCGGCATTGGCTGAAACCGTTGCAATTGCTAAATATTTGCTTATCATCGAAGCAACCAAAGTACGTGCACATTTCGGGTTGTTATCTTGTGGTGCGTCTGTTGAATTGATCAAAATTGCAAAAGACAAAGGCTTGCCTGTTACTGCTGACGTGGCGATGCATCAACTGCATTTAACCGAAAGCTTAACCGACGGTTTTAATTCTTTGGCCCATGTACGCCCGCCATTGCGTGCTGAAAAAGATAAGCAATTATTACGTCAAGGTGTAAAGGATGGGGTGATCGATGCGATTTGTACCCATCATGAACCGCTTAGCAGCTCTGCAAAATTAGCACCATTTGCCGAAACACAACCAGGTATGACCGCTTTTGATACTTACGTTGCATTTGGTATTCAACTCGTTAATGAAGGGCTGTTTGAACCTTTGGAATGGGTAGAAAAAGTAACACTTGCACCGGCAAAAGTGGCCAATATGGTCGATCGCTGGACTGAGGAATCGGGTTGGGCTTTGATTGACCCTCAACTTGAATGGACAGTTTCTAAAGATTCTATCCTTTCACAAGGTAAAAATACGCCGCTTATTCACCAAAAAGTTGTAGGTAAAGTGGTGCAAACTTTTGTGGCTTAATTGACTTAAAAATTTTTTAAAAAGTTGTAAAAGTCAGCCTCGGCTGGCTTTTTTGTGATCAAATTGTTATTAATTGCTAATTTTGTTTATAATTATGTAAATAAAAGAGGGTATATTAATGAAACTTAACAATAAAACACTTGTGGTGTTTGCATCGACTTTGGTTTTAACTGGCTGTAATAATCTTTTTTCAAATCATGTGAAATGTGATGATGAGTCCGCAACCTCATTAGTAACCCAGGTATTAAAGGATGATTTGGCACAATCTTTAGAAGGTGAACTCAAAGCGTTAATTAAAAATGGTTCGATTAAGGATTTAGATCCCGCAAAACTCAAACTGTCGGCAAAAAATATCCAATTTAGTTTGCTTGATAGCAGAACCGATTTTATTGATCCAAATAGTCCAAAAACGACATGCTCAATTGATTTAACAGCAACGATTCCTTCTGATTTAGTCAAAAAATCTGATGAAGCCAGAGCTAAAGTTGATGTAATGAGTGTAGAAGAACATGCCAATAATTTAGGTGTCAATTATGAAAATAATAAGATTCATTTAACCCTAGAGTATGTTCTGCAACCGACTGACAAAGGTGACAAAGTTTTAGCTCTACTTAAGAATAATTCTAATGTACAAATCTTAATTTCAGAAACTTTAACTTATGCATTCTTAAAACCACAAATTGAAAAGAATCAAATTAAAAATTTGGAAGCGAGTAAAGCCACTGTACAAAGAAATAATGCCAACACTGCAACTTATGATGCAAATAATGAAGCGATCGTAGCTGCTGATGCAGCAACAGAAGCAGCACAAGCAGCCGTTGCAGCAGCGGAAGGCTATGACGAAGAGTATGAATAATTAGTTTTTTTAAAATAAAGATGAATTGAAAATAGGATAATCATGAAACTTAAATTATTAGCATTGGCGGGTTGCATGTTGCTTGTGTCGGGTTGTGACAAAGTACAATCAATCGCAGGTAGTACAGTGAAATGTGATAATGAAACTGCAAAGCAGTTGGTTGTTGAAAGTTTCAGTAAAACAGTAAGCGATATTGCTGCAGAGCGTGTCAAAGAGTTGATTGATAGTGAAAATGTTACAATTGATATGGGGAAATTAAGAAGTACGCTTCAGCAAATTACCTTCAATGTAAATGATGTCCGTACCAATAATTCTGATCCCAATAGTAATAAGCAGTATTGCGTAACTGAATTTGTAGTCAAAGTTCCAGATCAAATGGTAAAAGATGCGGATGCCGCTCGTGCTGTTTATGATGAAAATAATATTGCTCAGGCTGCGGTATTATCAGATCTATCATTTGAAGCAAACCAGCTGAAAAAAGAAATTGAATATTTAGTTCAGCCAACAGATGATGGCAAAAAAGTTTATGTCACTTTAGAAAATCCAGATGCTCTAGCATATTTCGTCAGGGATATCGCAGTTGATTCTTTGGTTAAAACTGCACGTCAAAATGCAGCTGAAGTTGCCAAGCAAGAAGAGATTAAACGTGTAGCGGAAGAAGAGGCGACTGCACAAGAATACCAGTCTGTATTAATGTCAGAAGCGAAAACCAATTTAGATAAAGCCAATGAGAATTTAAATTTGGTTTGGAATTCGACCACTAAGGAAGTTCGTAGTCAGCTTCTAGATGAGCAAAGACTTTGGCTTAAAAAACGTGAGTTGGAATGTAAATTAGAAAGTACTCATTCAGATAATCCAGAAATCCATCGAATCAATTGTGAAACCAATATGACAACGCAACGGACTTCAGAGTTGCGTCAAAAAATTTATTATTTAGAAGAATAATTATTTTTTGAATATAAGAAAAGTCAGCTTCGGCTGGCTTTTTTATTGCTGAAAAAATAAGAGTATTCAAATAATACAATTAATTACACTGTCTGAAAAATGAGCAGATAAACTGAAAATACACATGATAAGACCAGAATAAGAGGAATAATGGATGAATATTAATTTGATTGATCTATTGAAGCAGAAAGTATCTGCGATTGTTCTTGAGGGCGAAACAGAATATCTTAGCGAGAAGAGTCAGGCATTAAGCAGTTTTTTTCCTATCCTCTTGGCACTTTTCAAATCTAAGCCAGAGCTTATCGGAAATTTACAGAGTCAATTAAATCCGAGATTGAGTGATATTTTTGCAACACATCCCGATTTAAAGCAGCAATTTTTAGAGCAGATTTCCGGAACAGTCCCCACTGGAACCATTGAATCCACTTTAAATCACTCCATTGCACCGACACTGGGGTTTTTAGAAAGCGAAGCCGGTTCTTCTGAACCTAGCGCGATTGCACATCTTATTGAGACACATTGGCCAGCAGTGTCGAGTGCCTTGCCACATTGGGCACCCGCACTTTTAAGTGCTTTGGGTGTCAGTATTGCAGCCGGGCACGCATTGCACCAAGCACCCGCAGTTGAACCTTATAGGGCAGTTGAGGAAAAAAAGAAATCGAGTTTTCTGTTGCCGCTGATTGCTTTTATTATTTTGGCAGCACTGCTGGCTTTAATGTTTAAGGCTTGCTCCGATAAAAAGGAAACTGAACCTGCAAGCGGTGTGGCTACCCAGACTGCAACCAGTGAACCTGCAAAATTGCAACTCAGTACCGGTTCGACAGGGGATTTAACCACGTGTCAGCTCTATTCTGGCAATGCGAGTTATATCGATATTTTGCAAAAAGACATTAAACAAATTTTTAATCACAATATCGGTTGTGGCGTAGAGACGAATGCAAGCTACCATACCGAATTTATTGATCAAGATGCTATTCCAAGTGTATTGAAATTAGTCAAAGGCGTTCCAAATGCATCATTAACCTGGATGGGAGATCAACTTTCTATTCAGACTGCGAATCCTGCTGATGCAGAGCAATTGGCAGCTAGAATTCAGCCACTGGTTAAAAATATGACCGTAATGACACAAGCTGCTAGCGCTGCCTCAAAACCAGTTGATAACACGACTGCAATAAGCGCAGGTAATATCAGTGCTGAAAAAGCCCTGGCAGAAATTAATCCAGATAATATTCGTGCATTAGATATTGCAACTGCCCTAAATATGCAAATTATCAATTTTGATACCGCAAGCAGCAACATCCCAGATGCCAATAAATCAATTTTAGATCAAGCTGCAGCCTTGATTAAGCGGGCATCACAGGTACATTTAACGGTTAAAGGCCATACCGATGCTATGGGTGATGTTGCAGCAAATAAAGCATTATCACAAAAACGTGCACAAGCCGTTGTAGATTACTTGGTAAAACAGGGGGTTGACCCCGCACAACTGCAAGCTGTCGGTTATGGTTCGGAACTACCTGTGGCTGATAATGCAACAGCTGAAGGCCAATTTAAAAATCGCCGTATTGAGTTTGAAGTGTTAAATACAGAAACGGGTGTAGCTCGTGAAGTAAATGAGCAAGGCATTAACAAACAGTAAATGTCTGGTTTTGATCGCTTTCATAAAAAAATCCCTGTATGACGCAGGGATTTTTTATAAGCATTCTTTTAGATGATGATTAAGCAAAAGGATGAATTGATTCATCCTTTTTTTATTGGCATGCTGTGATCAATTGTAAATAGTGAAAATACTATGCGTATTAGCTTTATTGGAGCAGGGCGGGTTGCCCATCATTTGGCGCATGCCTTAAGCCAGCATCATCAAATCATCCAAATTTATAGTCGCAGTTTCGAGCCTGCACAAACTTTAGCTGCACAAGTAGGTGCAACGGCAACGGTGAATGTCGCCGAAATAAATCCTGAAGTAGATTTAGTGATTATTGCAGTTAGTGATCAAGTGATTGCATCCGTAATTGCAGAAGTTCATTCTCAATTAACTGATGTCCTGATTGTACATACCTCGGGCAGTATCGATCTTGAAGTCTTGGCAAAAGTCCATGCACGTGCTGGCGTATTTTATCCTCTACAAACCTTTAGTGTGGATCGGAAAATAAGCTGGGCAGATACGCCACTCTTTGTAGAAGCCAAGTCTGAAGATGATCTGGTTTTATTAACAGCGCTTGCCAGTCAGTTAAGTCGTCGCGTTTATCAATACACATCGGCACAGCGTTTAAGCCTGCATTTGGCTGCGGTATTTGCCTGTAACTTTAGCAATTACTGTTATGACATGGCGAAGCAGATTGTCGACGCGCAGCAGGTGGATTTCTCCCTGCTTTATCCACTGATTTTAGAAACCGCCCATAAAGCCGTTCAGCATGATCCTAAACAGATGCAGACTGGACCTGCAATGCGAGGCGATCAAAATATCTTGAATATGCATCAACAGATGTTACAAGATGCTCAGCGAGAAGATTTAAAAAAAGTGTATAACTTGATGAGTCAACAGATTTTGCAATCGCATCATCCTAAAGAGTCACTTAAACTGAAATAAATAAATTTAAGCCATGTATTGTAAAAGGAGGCGCGTATGGCAAAGGATTTTAATAGCCAGTATGTGGTGGATGGCTATGATGAGCATATTCGAAAATTAATTCCCGGCTATGATGTTGTACATCAGCAAATCAAGGCTTTATTGCAAACCTATGCAGATGAATATGCCCATGTATTGATTGTGGGCTGTGGTACCGGCTATGAGCTGGGTTATCTGTTACGATCATTTCCTGACTGGACCTTTACTGCAACAGAGTTGTCGGAAACCATGCTGGATAAAGCCAAACATCATATCCATGCTTTAAATGCATCGCATCGGGTGGAGTTTGTGCTCGGAGATGTAGAGCAATTAAAAACAGGTCAAACATACGATGCAGCGCTTTCTATTCTGGTTACGCATTTTGTAGATTATTCAGATAAACGCAAGTTCTTTAAAGCGATTTATTCAAGTTTAAAACCTCAAGGACTATTCATTACTTTTGATTTGATCAAAATAAAGTCAGATCAGGAGCTGGAAATACTGAAGCATGTATGTGAGGCCAATGGCTTAACGACTTCACAATCTGCGGCAATGATTGAGCGTTTGGACGATGATTTTTATCCGCTGTCGGAACCAGAAACATTTGAACAATTGAAATTGAGTGGCTTTGATTCTGTAGAGCGTTTTACCCAAATTTTATCTTATCAAGGTTATCTGGCGATAAAGGCTTAAATTTTGATAATAAAAAATGGCCCATTCATCGATGAGCCATTTTTTTTAATCTCTATTCAGTTTATTTAATTTTCTTGAACAGGAAGTCATTAATGGTATGACCTTCCTCAATCCCGCGGCGTTCAAACTTGGTTTGTGGACGCCAGTCAGGGCGTGGGTAGCTATTGCCTTTGCCTGCCATGTTCTCAAGATTTGGACGGTTATCGAGTACATCCAGCATCCATTCAGCATACGGTACCCAGTCTGTAGCCGAGTGGAAAGTACCGCCCATTTCCAGTTTTTGTTCAACCAGTGGCATACGGTCATGCGATACAAAACGACGTTTGAAATGACGTTTCTTTTGCCAAGGATCGGGGAAATACAGTTGCACGGCATTAATGCTGTTGTCCGGCATTTCACGAAGCACTTGAATCGCATCAGCATCGAGTAAACGCAGGTTGGTGATACCTGCCATACCGGCTTCATATACACATTGCGCGATACCCGGAACATGCACTTCAATACCGACATAGTTGCGTTCAGGATTGGCTTTTGCCATAAGTACCAGCGAACGGCCCATACCAAAACCAATTTCAACCGTTAAAGGACGTTCTGGATGTTCAAAGTGCTGACGTAAATCACCCACCGGATATTCCAAAATTAGGTGACCATATTGTTCAAGCGCAGTACGTTGAGAGGTATTCAGCGGAGATGAACGACGCATAAAAGTGACAATTTCGCGATGTTCATTCAAGTTGTCCAGCTCGACGACTTGCGGGTCTAATTGATCGTTCGACATAACTTTGGCAAATGTAATAAATTCGAATGCGGTATTTTAAGTCTTAAGACTGGCAAGTCAAACTTTTCTAGGATTTTTCACAGACTAAAATACTTTAGCAGGGCCAAAAATATAAAAGAGTCCGAAGACTCTCTATATTTTCTTTTTATTTAATTAGGCTTGGTTGTACTGATCAACCAGTGTGCTGCTGGCCTCATTTAAGCCGACAACCGTGACTTCAATATTCTGATCTTTAAATTTCTGTACGACATTATTCAGCATATTGACTGAAGTAATATCCCAGATATGCGCATAGGTAAGATCAATCTCAACCTTGGAAATATTTTCTTTAAAGTCAAAAAACAGGAAAAACTTGTCTGAGCTGCTAAAGAAAATTTGTCCTGAAATCGTGTAATGACGTGTGGATTGATTGACTAATACAGAACTGACTTTTACTTCGCTTTCCAGTTTATTCACTAAAAACAAAGCCGAAAGTAACACACCGACAAATACGCCTAGCGCAAGGTTATGGGTTGCTAAAACGATAATGACCACAGCCAGCATCACGATATTACTTTGCTTCGGATGCTTCTTAAAATTACGCACCGAATCCCAGTTAAAAGTAGTGAAAGACACCATAATCATAATGGCAACCAAAGCGGCCATCGGAATGTAGGCTAACCAATCTTTAAGAAAAACCACTAAACATAGTAAAAATACACCTGCAACCAGGGTGGATAAACGTGTACGTGCACCAGATGATACGTTAATAATGGATTGACCAATCATGGCACAACCAGCCATGCCGCCCATAAAACCACTCACGATATTGGCATAACCTTGACCGCGACATTCCTGATGACGGTCGCCTTCAGTGTCGGTAACTTCATTCACCACGGTCGTGGTCATCATGGTTTCTAATAAACCCACGGTTGCAAGGGTAATTGAATAAGGAAAGATAATTTTTAAGGTTTCAAAGTTCAGTGGAATTTCTGGAATCAGGAAAATAGGCAAGGTATCGGTGAAATGTCCCAAATCACTGACGGTACGCATATCACCGCCTAAAAATAAGGCAAGTAGACTCAGCAGGACAATACAAATCAGTGGAGATGGAATCAGTTTGCCAATTCTTGGAATGTAAGGAAAAAGATAAACCACCGCCAAACCTAGGCCCACAAACAAATAGCCTAAGCCATCCATTTTGCTTAATTCGGGAAGTTGAGCCACAAAAATCAAAATTGCCAAGGCGTTTAAAAAACCATACACCACAGACTGCGAAACAAAGCGCATTAATTTGGCGACTTTAAAATAACCTGCAATCACTTGAATAATACCGGTCAAAACGGTTGCGGCAAGTAAGTACTGCAAGCCATGTTCTTTGACCAGGGTAATCATCAGCAAAGCCAGCGCGCCGGTTGCCGCAGAAATCATGGCAGGGCGACCGCCAAAGAAAGCAATGGTAACGGCTATACAAAATGATGCATAGAGACCGACCTGCGGGTCAACACCGGCAATGGCTGAAAAGGCAATCGACTCGGGGATCAGAGCTAAACCCACCACCAAACCTGCCAATACATCGGTACGGATATTGGAAAACCATTCTTCTTTTTTAAGGCTAATCACAAGGTTAATTTTCATCAAACTTTAAAGTGGGGTATGTTAAAACAGTTTTATGGAAAAAAGCACCTCGGATTGACTTGAAAAATACTGCATTTTGGACAATATTCTAAAGGTAAAGGTTTTTTACGCATTGATGCTTTTTTGCAATTTACAGGTATGATCACTTGAAAGTTTGTTAGAAGAGATTTAAAACAGTTAATAGTTAAATAACAAGGATCAGATATGAAGCTTTATTACGCCCCTGGCGCGTGTTCACTGGCATCACATATTATTTTAAATGAAATTAATGTCGATTTTGATTTAGAGCGTGTAAATTTAAAAACCCATACTACAGAGAAAGGTGCTGATTACTACGCAATTAACCCAAAGGGCTATGTTCCAGCTTTAGAAATTAACCCGGGCTTGATTTTGACCGAAAATGTGGCAATTTTACCGTTTCTTGCACAACACGATCCCAAACAAGATTTAATTCCGCCATCAGGTTTAGGGCGTGCCAAAGTTCTTGAATGGTTGGGTTACTTGAACTCTGAATTACACGATGCTTATGCGGTATTTTTCGGTGCGCCATTGTCAGATGAAGCGAAAGAAAAAGCCTATGCAGAAATTGACCGTTTGCTTGCCTATATTGAAAAAGCCTTTGGCGAATCTGATAACGACTATTTAGTCGATGATAATTTTGGTCCGGCAGATGCCTATTTATTTGTGTTAACCAACTGGTCAAAGGGTATTGGGCATGACCTTACGCCGTATACCAAGATTAATGCCTTGCGTAATAAAGTGGCAGAACGTCAATCGGTACAAATTGCGATGCGTGATGAAGGTTTAATTCCTTAATTTTTTGCATTAATTTGAAAAGCACCTCAGGGTGCTTTTTCTTTGCTTTTAAAATATAGAGTGTTGAATGAACTAATCATTCTATTGTTGATTTTTTATCAATAATGTTTTGCAAAATTATGAATTTTTAGCAATAAAATATTTGAGTATATTGGCCTCTGAAAATAAATCATCCAAGGCGAATGAATGAGTAATATCCTGATTGTGAATGGTGCCAAGCAATTTGCACACTCGAATGGCGAATTAAATGATACGTTGACTGAGTTGGCAAATACTGTGCTTGGCGAGATGGGTCATAGCATTAAAATTTCTCGTTCAGAGAGCGACTATGACATTCAGGAAGAAATTCAAAAATATATCTGGGCAGATGTCATTATTTATCAAATGCCAGGCTGGTGGATGGGCGCGCCCTGGACAGTTAAAAAATATATTGATGATATTTTTACAGAAGGGCATGGAACTTTATATGCCAGTGATGGCCGCTCACGTTCAGATGCCTCGAAAAAATATGGTTCAGGTGGTCTCATTCACGATAAAAAGTATATGTTGTCATTAACCTGGAATGCACCCATGGAGGCGTTTAATAATGCTGATCAATTTTTTCATGGCGTTGGTGTAGATGGGGTCTATCTGCCATTTCATAAAGCCAATCAATTTTTGGGGATGAAAAGTTTAAACACCTTCATCGTAAATGACGTGATTAAAATGCCCAATGTCACTCAATATGAACATGAGTATCGTCAACATCTGATGGATGTTTTTGCCTAATTGATGGATTTTTTAAGGAATAAGCTCTGTTGATCGTTATTGCAGATATTCAGATTCGCTCTGGTGCCCAACATCGTGAAAACGTGTTAAATGCATTTAGAAAGATAACACCTATAGTTTTGCAGGAAGATGGTTGTTATGGCTATGAGTTACTGGTCGACCATGAGTCGGATGTGAGTTATCAGACTAAAACACCCGATTCAATTACGATGTTGGAACATTGGGAAAGTGTTGAACACTTGAATGCGCATTTACAGCAACCACATATGCAAGCTTATCAACAGCAAGTTAAAGATGATGTGCTTGAGGTTAAAATCCGGATTATGCAAAAGGGTTTAAGTATTTAAGTATATTGTTGAAATATAAAAAAGGACTCTTTTGAGCACTGCTGTCCCATAGTTTGATTTAAATAAAAAACCTGAGTCCAAATCGTTAAAATATGAGTGCAAACAAACACTTTAACGACCAGGATTCAGGTTTTGTCACATCAGAATACCGTATTTCATCAGCTTATTAAACCCGTCGTGCGACAGGATTTTGAGCAACTTGCTAAAGTAC
>NZ_SJNZ01000022.1 GCF_004331155.1 Acinetobacter terrestris | reverse complement strand
ATTTAGATCAGGTGAATATTGTTTAGTGCCTGCTAAGGTGCCAGTCTTTGCTTTATTATTCCAATTTGAAAGAGTTTGCATTGAAATGCCAAGTTGTCTGGCTGTTTCCGATACATTGCTTTGATTGGCTTCAATCAATTTTATTGCTTCAACTTTAAATTCTGCGGTGTAAGTCTTCTGTTTCTTGCTCATGGTAAACTCCTGATGAGTGTCTATAGTTTACCAAGTTAAAACCTCCTGTTTTCTCAGCACACATCAGAGTTCTATCCTCTATGCTTCTACCTAAATATTCTTGGAAAAATACATCTTCCATCGGTGCGTTTGAGGGCGTTTGGTTTTTAACAGCTAGCTTAAGATCACTAAAATTTTGTTTAGGTTTCTCTAATTTAGAAAAATTTATAATCGAAATATTAAAAGTTGTCTTAAATCCAAAGTCATCCCAAGATTTGGGATTTAAAAGTACTAAGTAACCATTGTAGTTTTCAAGTTCAGGTACTTCAGTAGTAGCTGTATCATTGATGTAAATTTTGATTTCTGTGTTATTTTGCATAAATAAAAACCCGCTCTAAAGCGGGTTTTCTTTTTCGAAATTAATCAAATCAACCAATTAATTTCTTCATCAATTCATTTACTTGAGCAGGGTTGGCCTTACCACGTGACGCTTTCATCACTTGACCTACAAGACCGTTAAAGGCTTTCTCTTTACCAGACTTGTATTCTTCAACCATCTTCTCGTTTGCAGCAAGCACTTCTTTAATGATCGCTTCAATCGCGCCAGTATCAGTTTCTTGCTTCAAGCCTTTTTCCGCAATAATGGCATCGGCAGATTGACCATTGGATTCCCACATAAAGCCGAATACTTGCTTCGCAATCTTACCGCTGATGGTATTGTCTACAATACGCGCAATCATGCCGCCAAGCTGTTCAGCTGAAATTGGAGAATCGGTAATTTCTAGGTTGGCTTTGTTTAAAGCCGCAGAGAATTCACCCATTACCCAGTTAGCCGCCAATTTCGCCTGTTTCGCGCCACCTGCAGCAACCACTACAGCTTCGTAGAAATCAGCCAATTCACGTGAACCAGTGAGTACGTGTGCATCGTATTCAGACAATTGATGCTCAGATACAAACCGCTCACGACGTGCTTTCGGTAACTCAGGAAGTTCTGCACGAATCGCTTCAATTTGCTCATCAGAAATAATCACAGGCAACAAGTCTGGATCAGGGAAGTAACGGTAATCGTTGGCTTCTTCTTTAGAACGCATTGAACGCGTTTCCATTTTGTTCGGATCGAACAAACGGGTTTCTTGCGTAATTTTGCCGCCACTTTCCAAAATATCCATTTGGCGTTCAATTTCAACATTGATCGCTTTTTCAATGAAACGGAAAGAGTTGATGTTTTTCAATTCACAACGTGTACCGAATTCATTGCCCGGACGGCGTAACGACACGTTACAGTCACAACGGAACGAACCTTCCGCCATGTTACCGTCAGAAATACCGAGCCAGCGTACAAGGGTGTGAATGGTTTTGACATACGCTACAGCTTCTTCAACCGAACGCATATCCGGTTCAGATACGATTTCAAGCAAAGGAGTACCGGCACGGTTCAAGTCGATTCCGGTCATGCCTGCAAAATCTTCATGCAAAGATTTACCGGCATCTTCTTCCAAATGCGCACGGGTTACGCCAATGCGTTTTACAGTGCCATCTTCAAGCTGAATATCCACATGACCCAAGCCCACAATCGGGTTGTCCATCTGGCTAATTTGGTAGCCTTTTGGAGAGTCAGGGTAAAAATAGTTTTTACGTGCAAATACAGATGCTTTGTCGATATACGCGTCGATCCCTAAACCGAAACGCACCGCCAAATCAACAACCGCTTTGTTCAGTACCGGCAATACACCCGGCATCGCCAAGTCAACCAGGCTGGCTTGGGTATTTGGGTCTTGACCAAAAGTGGTCGAAGAACCAGAGAAAATTTTAGAGTTCGTGTTGAGCTGTGTGTGGATTTCTAGACCAATAACAACTTCCCAACCATCAATCAGCTTCGCCATTACACTGTCTCCTCTGCAATTGCCGCACGTTTGGTATGCCAATCGGTTGCTTGTTGGTATTGATGCACAACAGACAACAATTGAGATTCTGACCAGTAGTTACCAATCAACTGTAAGCCAACGGGCAATTGATCCTTATCAAAACCAACAGGCGCATTGATGGCTGGCAAACCTGCCAGGTTCACTGCGATGGTGTAAATGTCGCCCAAGTACATTTCAACCGGGTCTAAAGACGCACCGATTTTATAGGCTGTGGTTGGTGCAGAAGGTGCAGCAATCACGTCTACTGATTCAAAGGCTTTCAAGAAATCTTGCTG
Organism: Acinetobacter terrestris; assembly: GCF_004331155.1. Classification (GTDB taxonomy): domain Bacteria; phylum Pseudomonadota; class Gammaproteobacteria; order Pseudomonadales; family Moraxellaceae; genus Acinetobacter; species Acinetobacter terrestris. Next base: position 54,398 of record NZ_SJNZ01000022.1, on the reverse strand, counting down.
GATGAGACGACGTACTTTTTGTGCTTTTACATAGTAAGCATCGTAATAACCGGCGGAAAGCGCGTAAGTACCAATCAGGATACGACGTTGTACTTCAGGACCAAAACCTTCTGAACGTGAACGCTTGTACAAGTCGGTTAAATCCACCGGATTTTCACAGCGGTAGCCGTAACGAACACCATCAAAGCGTTGTAAGTTGGACGATGCTTCAGCAGGTGCAATCAGGTAATAGGTTGGAACATAAGCATCGGTCATGTTGAGATCAATCTCAACCAGAGTCGCACCCATATCTTCCAGTTTTTTCAACGATTCTTCAACGCGTGCTTTCACGTCAGCATCTAAGCCTGCAACATTGAAGTACTGTTTTGGAATACCAATGCGTAAACCTTTAACCGAAGTACCGTTCAAGTTCGCAATGTAATCATCAGCATCAACGTTTACCGAAGTTGAGTCACGGTCATCATGACCCGCCATCACGTTCATGAGATAGGCACAGTCTTCAGCCGAACGCGCCATCGGGCCGCCTTGGTCCAAAGATGATGCATAGGCGATCATACCGAAACGAGACACACGGCCATAAGTCGGTTTAAGCCCTGTAAGGCCACAGAAAGAGGCGGGTTGGCGAATTGAACCACCTGTATCAGTACCGGTTGCAAACGGTGCAAGGTCAGCCGCTACAGCCGCAGCAGAACCACCTGAAGAACCACCCGGAACATGATCAAGTGCCCACGGGTTTTTGGTTGCGCCAAAATAAGATGACTCCGAGGTCGAACCCATGGCGAATTCGTCCATGTTTACTTTACCTAAAGTCACCAAGCCTGCAACTTTGCCTTTCGCTACAATGGTTGCGTCGTAAGGAGAGATAAAGTTATCCAGTATTTTAGAGCCGGCAGTGGTTTTAATGCCTTGGGTACAGAAAATATCTTTATGTGCCACTGGAACACCAGTCAGCACATTGGCCATTCCTGATTGGCGCAGGGCATCGGCAGCATCTGCCTGAGCTAAAGCCTGTTCAGGCGTAACCGTGACATAACTCTGTACTTGAGCATCGATTTTTTCAATGCGTTTTAAATAATGTTCGGTGAGTTCACGAGACGAGAATTTAGAGCCAGCTAAACCCTCAGAAAGTTCACGAATCGATAAGCGATGTAAATCTGTCATGAGAAATAATTCTTTACGTTTAATTTAACAAAAATGGTTTGACTGATTTGAAATTATTCAATCACGCGTGGAACAAGGTACAAGCCATCTTGCGTTGCAGGTGCAACAGCCTGATATTCTTCACGATGATTTTCTTCAGAAACCACGTCTTCACGTAAGGGTTGTGGATGGTCAAATGGGCTTTTAAGCGGCTCGACACCTTCTGTGTCAATGCCTTTTAAGGTTTCCATCATGCCTAAAATTTTATTTAGACTTTGAGCATATTCAGCAGATTGCGTATCATCTAGCGACAATCGTGCAAGATTGGCGATTGCTGAAACTGTTTGTGCATTTAAATCTGCAGAATGCTGTGCATCCGTTGTAGACATAACATCACCTGATCAGTATTAAAAAAATTCAAAATATCGTGCGTTATAATAAGCGATTGACTTGTTCAAATCATCACATTTAGTTAAAGTTGCCACCTTGCGTCCACATAAAGTTTAATCGAGAACGTCTCCGTGATTCTAAAAAGACTAATTGGCTTGTTTTCGCCCGATCTAGCCATTGATTTAGGTACAGCAAATACACTTATTTATGCACCAGGACGAGGCATTATATTAAATGAACCGACGGTTGTGGCGATTCGTCACAGTGGTTCACAAAAAATTGTTGCCGCGGTAGGTCTTGATGCAAAGCAAATGCTTGGTCGTACTCCTGCGAATATTACCGCAATCCGTCCCATGAAAGATGGCGTGATTGCCGATTTTGAAGTGACTGAAACCATGCTGAACCAATTTATTGGTAAAGTGCATGAAAGACGTCTATTTCCACCTGCACCGCGTGTCGTGGTTTGCGTTCCTTGCAAATCGACACTGGTAGAACGCCGTGCCATCCGTGAAGCGGTATTTAATGCCGGTGCGCGTGATGTTCGCCTGATTGAAGAGCCAATGGCTGCTGCAATTGGTGCGGGTATGCCGGTGGAGCAAGCATGTGGTTCAATGGTGGTAGATGTCGGTGGTGGTACCACTGAAATTGCAATCATCTCGCTGCAAGGCTGTGTCTATGCAGACTCGCTACGTATTGGCGGTGATGTATTTGATGAACAGATCATTAACTATGTACGTAAAGCACATGGTTGCGTGATTGGTGAAACCACGGCTGAAGTGATTAAAAAAGAAGTGGGAATGGCATTGCCGGATGAAGGTGCTAAACCACTGGAAATCGAAGTTCGTGGTCGTAACCTGGCAGAAGGTGTGCCTCGTGCCATTACTGTGACTTCTGATGAAATCACTCAAGCCATTTCTGATCCATTACAAAATATTGTCTCTGCGGTGAAATCTGCACTTGAACAAACCCCGCCTGAATTGTCGTCTGACATTGCAGAACGTGGCATTGTCTTGACTGGTGGCGGTGCATTACTTCGTAACCTCGATAAACTGCTTGCACAAGAAACAGGCTTGCCTGTGGTGGTTGCAGAAGATCCTTTAACTTGCGTGACCCGTGGTGGTGGTAAAGTCTTAGAATTCTTTGATAACCCAAATCATGACATGCTATTTGTAGGCTAAGTTAAGGACCAGGCGGGTGCAAACAAATCTGTTTTCCAGACAACCGCCATCTTTTCGCTCATTTATCATTGCGGTTATCACATGTTGGGTCGTGCTGTTTTTTAACTGGCGCATGCCGCATGTGATTCAGCCCGCACGTGATGTCTTGTATGCGGCATATAATCCTATTTATGCCTTGGCAAGTTATCCAGTGTTATCGCGAGAATGGCTAAATCAACAAACCAAGTCTGAAGCCCAGTTACGTCGTGAAAATACCGCGATGCAAGCCGAGCTTCTACAGGCGCAAGTTCGTCTGCAAAAATTATCTGAACTTTCTGCTGAAAATACCCGTCTAAGAGGTTTACTCGATACGCCACTGATTATTGATGGGCGTATGGAAATTGCAGAGGTAATTGGTACAGATGCAGATCCACTCAGACATATTATTGTGATTAACCGGGGTGCAAACAGTCAGCTCAAAGTCGGTCAAACGGTTTTGGATGACAAGGGCATTATGGGGCAAATTATCAATGTCTATCCACATAGTAGCCGGATCATGTTGCTGTCCGATAAAGAGCATTCTCTCTCTGTACGTTTAGAACATACTGGAATGCGTGCCATTGTTAGCGGTACAGGTGATTTAGGTCATTTGAAGATGGAATATGTTCCAACCAGCGCCAACATCAAAGTTGGTGAAAAAGTATATAGCTCAGGTTTAGGCGAACATTTCCCTGCGGGTTACCTCGTGGGAACAGTGTCTAAAGTGAACCGACATAATTCGGGTGAATTTGCCAAAATTGAAGTCATTCCAGCCGCTCTATTGGCAGGTGGACATCATGTAGTGGTACTTTTTTCTGATTCTTTAGCGATGGAGCAACCCTATGCTGCTCGCTAAATTACGCTCTGAGAATAAACGTGATCCGCTGATTGCCATTATTATTTCAGTTATTATCTGTTCAGTACTGCTCGTTTATCCCTTGTCCTATGCGGTTTCAGGTGCACGTCCATTATTCATGTTGCTGGTGATGCTGTTTTGGATCATGTGCCAGCCGACATGGTGCGGCATCTGGTTTGCCTTTGCGACCGGTATTTTTACCGATCTTTTAGTCGATGCACCGTTGGGAATGAATGCTTTAACCTTTGTGGTGATCACTTTCGTTTCCAGATTTTTAACCCGGGAACGACGCATTTTGACCTTTGCCAATTTATGGGTGATTAGCTTCCTGGCCGTGTTGGCGCATTTGTTGATGACCGGGATGGCGCAAATTATGGGCGGTATGCAATTTTCGATTGCAAGACACTGGCAGCCTTTGTTGAGCAGTGTTTTATTTTTCCCTGTTATTTATTTTTTCTTAAGAAAATGGCGCATTTAATTCTCGCTTCGAGTTCTCCGCGCCGTCGGGAACTGCTTCAGCAACTGGGACTGGAGTTTGAAATTTTTAGTCCCGATATTGATGAATCGGTTTTAGCAGGCGAGAGCGTTACCGCCTATGTGCAACGCCTCGCCTGCAGCAAAGCTCAAGTCGTGCTGGATCAGTTTCCCGATGCTGTTGTTATCGCAGCAGACACCAGTTTGGGTGTCGACAATCAAATTTTAGGTAAACCTGAATCCAAACAACATGCTTTTGAAATGTGGCAACGTATTTCAGGTCGTAAACATGATGTATTTTCAGGTGTTTGCGTACGTACAATGACAGAAAAATCAAGTATAGTGGTACGAACGCAGGTTGAGTTTCAACAATTAAGTCTCGATGATATGGAAAGTTATTGGGCGACAGGCGAACCTGTAGGTAAAGCGGGAGCTTATGCCATTCAGGGGATTGCAGCACGTTATATTCCTCGCATAGAAGGAAGTTATAGTAACGTTGTGGGCTTGCCTTTATATGAGACAGTACAGTTATTACAGTCGGTTAAGGCACTAAATTAACGGCTGGAAAAAAAGAATTTTTATAATGTTTTGAGTCTTATTATGTCTGACGAGTTGTTGATTAACGTCACACCTATGGAATGTCGGGTGGCCTTAATCCAAAATGGTACGGTCAATGAACTATTTGTAGAGCGCACGGTTAAACGTGGTCTGGTTGGAAATATTTATAAAGGCAAAGTTGTTCGCGTTTTGCCGGGTATGCAAGCTGCGTTTGTAGATATTGGTTTATCTCGTACCGCATTTTTGCATATTAACGATATGGTGTGGCCGCGTAATCAACCAACGCCCAATGTTTTTGAACTGCTCCAACCGGGTCAGATCCTCACTGTTCAAGTGATGAAAGACATGCTTGGAACCAAAGGTGCACGTTTAAGTACCGACCTTTCCATTCCTTCGCGTTATCTCGTTCTCATGCCCTATGGCCATCATATTGGTGTATCACAACGGATTGAATCTGAACAGGAACGTGATCGCTTACGTTCGATGATTGAAGGCATTCAGACTCAACATAAGCTACCGGGCAGTGTCATTGTACGTACTGCTGCTGAAGGTATTCCAGAATCCGAAATTGCCCAGGATATGGCGTATCTGGCCAAGCTCTGGGAATTTATTCAGCGTAAGCAAACCAGTATTGCGGTACCTTCACTGATTTTCGAAGAACTTCCGCTTCCGCAACGTGTAATTCGTGATTTAGCCAATGAAGATACCGCGAAGATTTCAGTCGATTCGCGTGAAATTCATGCCAAGTTGCAAGAGTTTGTCGAAGAATTTGTACCGAGTATGAAAGACAGGCTAATGCACTATCCCGGTGAACGTCCTATTTTCGACTTGTACAATGTAGAAGAAGATATTCAAAAAGCGCTACAAACGCGTGTCTCACTCAAGTCTGGCGGATATTTGATGCTGGATCAGACAGAAGCGATGGCCACGATTGATGTCAATACCGGTTCATATGTGGGTGGCCGGACACTAGAAGACACCGTGTTCAAAACCAATATGGAAGCGACGCAAGTAATTGCACGTCAGCTACGTTTGCGTAATCTGGGTGGCATCATCATTATCGACTTCATTGATATGCAGGAAGCGCAGCATCGTGAAGAAGTGATGAGCCAGTTTGAGCGCATGCTTGAACGTGATCATGCCAAAACCAAAATCACTCAGGTTTCAGAACTGGGCTTGGTAGAAATGACCCGCAAGCGTACTCGCGAATCTTTAGAGCACTTGTTATGTGAATCATGTTCGACCTGTCAGGGACGGGGTTATGTGAAAACTGCAGAGACAGTGTGTTACGAAATTTTTCGGGAAATTTTAAGATATGCGCGTGCTTTTGAATCAAAAAGTGAATTTACCGTAATTGCGCATCCTTTGGTGATTGACCGATTGTTAACAGCGGAAGCACCAGCAGTGGCCGATTTAGAGCACTTTATCGGGCGTATGATCAAGTTTCAGGTGGAAAATCTATATACGCAAGAGCAATACGATATCATTCTGAGCTGAAATTGTAACAGAATATCGTTAAACACTTGTTACATCTGAAATTTTACTTTCTCGGCGTAATTTCTAATACTAGTCATACACAGTAGCCAAAGCCAAATTCTCCCTTTTTGGCTTAGCAAAAAGAGGTATGACATGAGTATGAGCCAAGTCGTTATTAAAAAAAGTTTGAACGCATTAGATAATAAACCAACACGAAATGGTTATATCGTTGATGAACAGGGTAAAGAAGTTCAGATTACTGCTGCCATGATTCGTTCGGTTTGCCATCAATTATTAAATCAATGCCGTAGTATTAAAAATTAAGGGGCGAATAAAACGCCCCCTTAATTATTTTATATTTATTCTTCAGAAATTGCGGTTAACTCACCGCCTGTAACTTTGGGTTTTCTTGACCCACGATCTCTTCAAAGCGCTGAATTTCCTCTTCCAAGTGAGTGAGTAGGTTTTGCATTTTAGGTAATGCATTGCGACAGCCTGTTAGACCGACTTCCAGTTTATCTAAATAACTGGTCATGGTAATATTAAGGGCTTGTCCATCTAGCACAATAGAAGCCGGGTAGAGTGCATCTAATTTGGCACCATTCCAATATAACGGTTCACGCGGTCCTGGAACATTCGAAATCACAATATTAAATGCCTGGTGTTTAGGCATCATGCCTGAAACGATATTTAAGCCAGCTGCACCATAAACCAAGGCACTATAATTCAAGATCTGATTTGAGTTCATGCGTTTAAAACGCTGTTTCGCATTCAAGACGCTACGACGAATAATTTGCAGACGTTCCAATGGTGTTTCTTTATCAGTGCCTAAATTGGCTAAAATCATGGTAATACGGTTAGATACATCAGAGTTATCATCACGTACTGACGCAGGAACCATGGCAATGAGCGGCTTTTTCGGCAACGCCTGTTGGCTGATCAGATATTCGCGTAATGCACCGGAACAAATCGCAAGCACCACATCATTAATCGTTACGCCAAGCGCTTTGGCAATTTTGCTTAAGCGACCCAGCTCAAAAGATTGTGCTGCAAAACGACGAGAAGAACTCACGCGTTGATTTAAAATACTGCTTGGTGCCTGAAAACTTGAAACATAATCAGGGTTGCGTCCCATATCTTTAAAGATAGTCTGGGATAATTCATACATGACTTTCGGGGTCGATTCTAATTGTTCTTTTAAAGCCCCCATAATTTTTTTGATACGACTCTTGGGTGGGGCTTTCAGGCGTTTAGCGCGAGGACCTTCAACACACCACAGCGGCACAATACTTTTGGCATTTGGATCTAGAGACAGTGATTTTTCAACTAAACGCATGCCTGCAATACCATCTACCATTGCGTGATGAATTTTAAAGTACATCGCGAAGCGGTTGCCTTCGATGCCTTCAATAATATTACAGGTCCAAAGTGGTTTGGCACGGTCAAGCAGAGCGCTGTGTTCTTGCGAAATATACGTCAGTAATTCACGGATTCGACCTGGATGAGGAAGTGCAATGTGACGAAAATGATGATCTAAATCAAATTCCTGGTCTTCATCCCAAAATAGGCCATTCAGTTTGTTATTAAAAGGTGCAACAGGCAGACACTTGGATTTACGTATATCGGCAACAAGATCTTGAATAAATGTTTCAGGTGCATTGTCAGGAATCTGAAATAGAAAAAGTCCACCGACATGCATGGGTTGCTGACGTTTTTCTAGTGACAAAAAAATAAAATCAATAGGATGTAATGGACGCATAGCGTGGAATGCCTCACTGCAATTTCATTGGCTGTTCTTATGTGAACAGGCTTGTTAGAATTATAAAAACCGTTTTTTCAGTATATCTTTTTTCAAAAAGAAAAGAACCGCTTTCTGTGTAAGGAAAAGTGAACAAAAAGCCACTAAAAACAGTGGCTTTTTTTGAAAAAATTATTTTTTTAAGTTTCCTGCATGTAATCCGCATTCCTTATGGGTGGCTTCTTCCCACCACCAACGGCCTTCACGTTCATGTTGATTTGGAAGGACAGGACGAGTACACGGTTCACAGCCAATAGAAACAAAACCGCGCTCATGCAACGGATTATAAGGAATTTCCATCATACGGATATAGTTCCATACATCCGCACTTGACCAGTTGGCTAGCGGATTATATTTTATTAACTGTTTACCTGGACCAGAAAAACCGGCATCGGCCTGAACCACAGGGATTTCATTGCGCGTACCCGGACTTTGGTCTTTACGCTGACCGGTAATCCAGCCATCTAAGCTTGCCAGTTTTTTTCGCAACGGTTTAACTTTACGAATACCACAGCATTCCTGATGACCATCGCGATAGAAACTAAATAAACCTTTTTCAGTTGTAAGCTGCTGAATTGCCTCAGTCTCGGGGAAACAAATTTCGATATCAATTTTATAATGCTTACGTACGGTTTCTATAAACTGATAGGTTTCTGCGTGTAAACGACCGGTATCTAAACTAAAGACACGAAAAGGTTTACCGAGATTAGAGGCCATATCAATCAAAACCACATCTTCAGCACCTGAAAATGAAATCGCAATTTCACCTTCTTGACTTAAGGCAAGTTCCAGAATTTCGCTGGGAGATTTATCAGCATATTCAGATGTGAGTGCATCGACAAGGTCAATGGTGGGGATCGTAGTCATGACAGTTCCTGGCGTATAGGCTTGGACACTTAAAACCTATATTAATTTAATTCACAACGATTTTAATAGAATTGAAATAGTATGCTTATCACTAAAAAATAAATACTTATGAATAAAACAGATTTAAAAAACAGCACATCGAATATCAATTTTTAAGCTATGATAACGCAAAATTTTTTCACTGATGTTGGGAGAACCCATGGAAATCGTATGTCTTGATCTTGAGGGTGTATTAGTTCCAGAAATTTGGATTAACTTCGCCAAAAAAACTGGAATTAAAGCATTGGAAGCAACTACACGTGATATTCCAGACTACGATGTGTTGATGACACAGCGCCTGAATATTTTAAAAGAGCACGGTTTAGGCTTGAATGATATTCAGGAAGTGATTGCAGATATGGGACCATTCCCAGGTGCAAAGGAATTTGTAAAATGGGTCAGTACTCATTTTCAATTGATTATTCTTTCAGATACGTTCTATGAATTTGCTCATCCACTCATGAAGCAATTAGATTGGCCAACAATTTTCTGTCATAAATTGGAAACTGATGAAGCGGGTATGATCTCTGCCTATAAACTTCGCCAGCCAGACCAAAAACGTCAAGCGGTGAAAGCTTTGCATGGTTTGAACTTCCGCGTGATCGCAGCGGGGGATTCGTATAACGATACCACGATGCTGGGTGAAGCCGACCATGGTTTCTTGTTTGATGCGCCTGAAAATGTAATTGCTGAATTTCCGCAATTCCCACCTATTCACGGTTATGAAGCATTAAAAGAAGCCATTCGCAATGCATCAGTTCGTGATATTCCAGCTTAATTCAATGTTTTAAGCAAAAGAGAAGGGCGCTATAAGCGCCCTTTCTTGTTTAATCCTAATTTTTAACGCAATTAGAAGCGGTAACCGATTTTCATACCATAACCAATTGCATGGTTATCAGTGAAGTCAGCTTTTACAGACCCACCAGTTTGAGCTTGAGCATCGCCCAACCAGAAGTATTTTACACCCGCTTGAATGAAGTAGTTCTCAGCAGGGCTATATTGACCACCCAAACCGACATTCCAGTAACCTTCTGTTGGACCAAGTGTTGTTACAGGGTTACCTGCACCTGAATCCCAACCAATCGCTGCAGTACCAGCCCATTTACTATTGAATTTATGAGAAAGGCCAGTGGTAATTGAGTATTGGTCATCTGAATAATCAATTAGATTTTGTTTAGCTCCTAATGCAGCAGTAGTTTGAGCTAGGAATGAAGGTGTTACTGCAAATTGATCCCAATGTACCCAACGAAGATTTGCAAAGGCTAAAGTATTTTGAGAAATGCCTGTTTGTAAATCTAAATTTACTGATTGTGGAGTAATAGCTTCTAGTTCATCAATATAAGCAAAACCCGGAATTAAGTTATATGTTTCTTTAGATTTAGCATTATGTTTAATCTCAGAACGATATGTAACGGCAGCTTTTAAAGCAATTTCAGGAATCTGGTAAGCAAACCCAGCTAACCAACCGTAAGCTTCTTCTTGCTCTACGTTAATATTATAACCACTTAATGTTCCTGCAGGAGGTTTTGCATATGCTGCACCACGTAATTTAATGTCGGCTTCTACGGTTTGCCAAACTGGACCAGCATAAAAATTCCAGTTTTCAGTGGGCTGATAGCCGATGAGTGCTGTTAAATTATTAGTTTTAACTTCAACAGAAGTACCTTCTGTACCATTACCAAATGAACCTGCAGTTGCTGCATATTGAGAATCAGCACCAAATGGTTGATCGTAAATCAAGCCAAGTGAGATTTTATCAGTTGCTTGTACTTTAATTGCTGCAGAAGGGAAATAGTAGTCCTCAGCCATATCGCTAATTTTTTCGCCTTCAAAGCCTTGTACAGTAGAAGAACCTTTAACAGTTGGATCTAAAACTGAGATACCTGCTTCAGCATAGTTACCTGGTTGTAAAAAAGCTGAAATTGACTGTCCAGAACGGTCTAAACCACCAGCAAAAGTTGCTGTAGTTGGAATTAAACTGAGTAAAATAGCTGAATGAATTACTGTAAGCTTCATAGATTCTTTTCCCTGAGTCGCTTCATCTTTTTAAAAGTTACGGGAAAGTAACATAAATAAAAAAAGAGTAAATGTAGGGGAGTGGACGCAAAATGAACTGACTAATTCAAAAAATGAACTTGAATAGAGTAAAAGTACTAACAACACTTTTGTATATTAATGATTTATAAGTAAAAAAATAGAGTAATAAGCTTAAAAAAATAGGGTCACACAAGTAATTCTTTTTGATCAAATTTAAAACATATAGATTGTAGTGTTAGAAAAACAGGTGATGTAATGTAAAAAAGACCATTGTGAACAATGGTCTTTTAATTCATTTATCTAATGGTTTTAGAAGCGGTAGCCGATTTTTAAACCGTAAGCCCATGCATCATTATCTTCAAATTTACCAACATTATTGTTAAGTGCTGTTTTGGCAGTTGCATCACCAAGCATGAAGTATTTGACACCACCAGCAATAAAGTAATTTGTAGCTGGGCTAAATTGTAAACCTAAGCCTACATTCCAATAACCTTCTGTAGGTCCTAGAGTTGTAACTGGGTTGCCTGCACCAGAATCCCAACCTACTGATACATTACCAGCCCATTGTTCAGAGAATTTACGACCTACGCCAGCAGTTGCAGACCATTGATCATCTGAGTAATCAACTAAATTAATAGCTTGTCCTACAAGAGGACTTGCAGCAGCAGCTTGACCAAAATAGTTTGGACGGATTGAGAAGTCCTCCCAGTTTACCCAGCGTACATTCGCAAATGCTACTGTATCTGCCATGATGCCAGTTTGGAAATCAAGATTCACAGATTGTGGGGTAGTGACATCAGTTTTTCCAGCAGCGAATGATGGGTTAAGAGATAGATCTAAACTTCCAAAGCCTGCAGTTTCTGTTGCTTGTAATTTATGTTCAATTTCCGAACGATAAGTTAACGATGCTTTTAATGCAATTTCAGGAATTTGGTAAGCTAAACCAGCAATCCAACCTAATGCAGAATCCTCTTTCATATTAGCATCATATGAGCCAAATGCTGCAGCACCACCATATCCAGCGCCTCTTAAAGAAACATTACCTTTTGCAGTTTGGTAAACTGGGCCAGCATAAATATTCCAATTTTCAGTTGGCTGGAAGCCGACTAAGAAACTTAAATTTTGAGTTTTAACTTCAACCCGTGTAACTTGATTAGCTACGCCTGCCATTTCTGCTGTAACTGGAACAATCCCGCCCGGTGCAGCAGGATTGGGAATAGTGGCCACAACCTCATTTGGGTTTACTGAAAAAATACTACCTGGGTTATATTCTGCATCAGCACCAAAAGGTTGATCATATAATAGGCCAAATGAAAAATTATCTGTTACTTGAAATTTAAGAGCAGCACTTGGGAAATAATAATCTCCCGCCATATCACCTGTTGAATTGCCAGCTGCATCTAGACCAGAAACATTCGGATCTAAAACAGAAATACCCGCTTCAAAGTAGTTGCCTGGTTGTAAGAATGCTGCAATAGATTGGCCTGAACGGTCCAAAGCAGCAGCGAATGCACCTGTCATTGGCACTGTTGCAAGAAGAATCGCGGTACTAAGAGTTTTTAATTTCATTCTTTGTCTTTCCTTGAGGTACAAATTTTTTACTGCAGATTTATGTTATTTATGCTTAGCATTCTTTTTTGGTGATATTGGTCTTTTAACCAGATATCATTTGTTACTCCATGTGACAAAAATAACACAATAAAAAAAAGAGTAAATGCTCTAGAAAAACAAATAAGTATAAAAATAGACTTTATTAGAGTTTTTAATCTAAAGTTGGGGAGTGGCGCATATATAAAATATTGAAAAATATAAACTAATATTAATTAATTGAAATTTAATTTAGATTTTCATTTGATTAAAAAATAATCATTTATTGTGAAAAGTGTAGTAATAATTTATTGTCTATATCACATTATTCGGTTTTATGAATTTTTGGGTAGATGAAAGATCTTAATATATTGAATTTTAAAGATTTACAGATATTTTTAAGTTATATCTTTTTATGTTTATTCAAGGTTTTAAAAAAGTCATAAAAATTCAATTGATTTAACATTGATCAAATAGAGCAATCTAAATTTTTAGAGATTATTTATATGATTGTTCTGGCTTCCGATAAAATGAGATTGTGCGCCCTGCGCGAATAGAACTTTAAGCTATAATAATTATCGTTGTAGTGTTTGAGCTTTCATGTTTTTTAATTATATCCCTATTTATATCCTTATTTCTTTAAGTACTTTGTATTGCTGAAATGCCAAAGGGACGTGGGTTCGAATCGAAAGAGGGAGTCATATTGTTAACTTAAGATTATGATGTAAAACAAATATTGTTATATTAAATTTAATTAATCCCCCATTAATCCCCCATTTCTATTTAATAAGAACATTTTTATTTAATAAAAGACCTATCTTAAGCTAGAATATTTATAAATCAAATATCTAGCTAATTTTTTGAGACATAATAATGACGATAAGCATTGAAAATTTTTCTTTTCATTCCGTTTCAGTATCTGAACCTGCTCCTCTATTAAGGAATATTACTGGGGGTGGTGAGGAAGATGTAAAAAACTATGTAGAGCACATCCTTAAAGAAGTTACTACTCCACCTAAAGGGCAACAGCAAATTAGAGGACAATATTTTCATTTCAAAAGTCTTACTGAGCGAGTTGTCAAAAATTTAATAGAAATGTCTGGAAATCTCAATAAGACTGAATGGGGGGAGAAAAGCTTAGATAATGCAATTAAATTATTAGATGTTGAAAAAAATACTCAAGTTGAAATTGAGAGATTAAAAAGTACTATCCGTAAGGGATGCTTATTACAAGTTAAGTGTTTGATGAATGGCAGTAAAGTAATAGCCTTAATTAAAATTGATGACAATACATTTCTTGATGAAGAAGTTATGAGACTCAAAACCGGGTTACCTTTAGATACTCGTATGCAAAAGGTAGCAATTATTACTTTTAATCAAATCAATACTATTACAAGCCTCTTACTATCAGATACTAATGCAACAATCTCTAAATACTGGAAGTTAGATTTTTTGGTAGCATCTGTAGTTAGAGATGAAACAGAGAATACTAAAAATGCATTTGGTGAAATTGATAAATTATTAAAACAAAAGATTAGACCTATTTCTGAACAAGATTATTATTTTTTACGTAATCAAGTGATTTTGAGTTTTAGACAAGAGAGCTTTGATTTTAGTGATTTGGTAGATAAAGTTAAGCAATATCAACCAATTAATGATCAATTGGATGGTCAAAAGTTAGTACAGTTCATTGAGAAGCTCGAAAACTTACCTAGTCAAGGTGTAAAAGGCTTTGATACTCAATTTGATATAGATGTTAAAGCTATAAATGCTAAATTGAATAATACAATAGTGATTGATGAGTTTTTCGAATTAAAGATTACTCAAAATATTGATGATCTCGCGACAAAACTTGACGTGGGAGAAGATGAGGATGGACAAAAATTCGTAAAAATATACTCTGACAAAGGTTACAATAAGTTTAAGAAAAATCCTCCTAGTACTGATACTGGAAGTTAAAGAATGTCTATTTTTGCCGAATGTGTTAACTCTTTAGGTGTTATCCAAGAGTTAACAATTGATCAAACGCTTACTCGGTTCTGCGTTAAAGGTTCTCTATCGGCTGTGGATTCTTCATTGTTAGGAAATTTAAAAGTTTTATTTGAGCGTTTTAATGAAATTGGAGTAAGTGTTTATTTAAGTTTAAAGAATGGGGAAAATGATACTGAATATTACTCATCGAACTCTTTTCAGGAATTCGAAAGTAAATGCGAAAATTTTTTTGATTCTTATTGTAGTGAAGATTTGACTAAATTTGAGTTTGAATCTAAAGATTGGGGCGATTTAGTTTATATTTTTCATAAAGAGACACTTTATAAATATTTAAATGGATTGGATCTTACACAGGTTTTAAGCGAAATTTCAGGAAAGTTTAACAGTACAAAAAAATTAATCTTTTATGTATTAGAAAGCACTCCAGTAATCTCAAACGACTACTTTTACTTTGTTGATGCATCTAAAGAGTTTGATAAACAAACTTTAAATGAATGGCTTAGTAATACAAATAGCAAAGATAAAATTAATACTCGTACAGAGTTAAGAGACAAAGTAAGTCACTTTGTTAATGCTGTTGCATTTCAGTTTACTCCTGAGTGTTTTGATATAAACTTGGCAGATGAGAGTTTAAAAAAAATATTTAATAGATTAAAAACAATCTTATTGCTTATTTTTTTGAGTGATTACTCTGCTATTAAAAATGATAATAAGATTTCTTTTAAAATTAAAGGTTACAAAACATTACAGTGTGAAACAGAGGGATTTTTAGATACTCAAATAATTAATGAGTTAAATGAGATTTATGAGTGGGCATATGGCGATGGTCCATTTACAGATAAAATTGGTATAGCTAGAAATGTAATTTCAATACATGTCGTTGGAGAAGATATTTCTACTTTAGAGATAGGTACATGTAGTTCTGCACGATCAGGATATGATTTATATCTTAAAAGTAATGTGAAGCAATATATTGAAGTAAAAAATAAAATCTCTGATATGTTACATTCTCAAGCAGATAAGGCCTCAAGTATTGTCAAAGATATGTTCACAATGTTTAAAACAAGCATGTGGACATTTGTTGCTTTTTTTATGTCTTCGGTGATTTTAAGATCTACTAAATTTATTGCTGATCCTAAAGTTGACATTTCTATATTTATTGCTGGAATAGCATTCATATTATTATCTTACATTTATATTATATTTGCTCGTCACGAAGTTGAAATCGAAAAGAATCGTTTGGGTGATAAATATGAAGAAATAAAAAATAGATATAAAGACTTATTAAATGAGCAAGATTTAAAGAAAATTCTTACTCAATCAGATGTTAATAATAGATCATCACAAGAACGAGAATTTAATTATGTAGATTCTAAAAAAAGTTATTATACATCTTGGTGGGTCGGAATTAATACTGCCATGTTGATAGTTTGGATATTGATATACAATCAAATAACATTTCCTTGGGTGAAAAAACTTCTTCATTGTATAGGTGTAGTTTTACAATTAGCATCTTAAGTATAAGAATCTCGCTTAGAGCTCAATTTTTATGAATGGTCTACATACAGCATTTCGTCAATTTTCTAAGACTTCGATCAATTTCCCGAAAAAGGGTTAAATTAAGGTTAAGTAAATGTTAAGTTTATACGTTTATTAATGCTTTATATTAAAGTATTGAATAGCCACTAAAATTCTAGACACACGTAACCATCTTTTGATGGGCCTTTTCATAATCTAATGGAGAACGCTGACCATTGGAACCATGTCGTCGTTTCGAGTTGTAAAACATTTCAATATATTCAAATATGTCTGCTCTAGCATCTGATCTCGATACGTAAATTTTCTTCTTAATACGCTCTCGCTTTAGCAACTGAAAGAAACTCTCAGCAACAGCATTGTCATGGCAATTTCCTCTCCTGCTCATACTACTTTCCAGATTATGATGTTTGAGGAAATCTTGCCATTCATGACTTGTATATTGGCTACCTTGATCTGAGTGGATGAGTACTTTGTTCTTCGGTTTCCTTCGCCATAGAGCCATCAATAAGGCATCTAAAACCAGATCTGTCGTCATTCTCGATTTCATAGACCAACCAACAACAAGACGTGAAAATAAGTCAATCACCACAGCAAGGTATAGCCATCCTTCATGTGTACGAATATAAGTAATGTCAGTCACCCACAGTTGGTTGGGATGAGTTGGATTAAACTGCCGATCTAAAGTATTTTCAGCCACAACCGCTGAAGTCCCAGTATGTACTCTAGGTTTACGATAGCCACGTTGTGATTTAAGACCACCCACTTTCATCAACCGATGGACTCGATTGATTCCACAACTTTCACCTATGTCTTTTAAGTCACAGTAAATCTTACGATAGCCGTAAACTCCACCAGATTCGAGCCAGAATTGTTTAATCAATCCTGAAAGCTCTTGCCGTTTCTGAGCAGTCTTACTAATGGGTTGCTTTAACCATGCGTAATAGCCACTGTGATGAACATCTAAAGTTGAACACAAACGACGGATCGGCCAGATACGCTGGTTGTCCTGAATAAAGGCATACCTCACCTGGACTGGCTTGCGAAATACACCGCGGCTTTTTTTAATATGTCTCTTTCTTCTGTGACTCTTTGAAGTTCTTTTTTTAGCTTTGCCAATTCCGCAAGTGGATCACCAGATTCTGTGATTTTAGGCTGTTGAGGATCATAACGTTTAATCCAGGCATAAAGACTATGCGTGGTTATACCTAAACGTGCGGCAACTTCAGCCACGCTATGACCTTTTTCAGTCACTTGCTTTACTGCTTCAATTTTGAATTCTTCAGGATATCGTTTGCTACTGCTCATAAACACCTCGTTAATTAGCCATTTTATCTAACTAAAGAGTGTCTACAAAATTGGTGGCTATTCACACCAAATAAAAAATAAATCCCCCAAAAGCATTTAACTATTCTCTTTTTTACTAAAATTTGTACAAGTAACAGTTTTGTAATTCCACTTAAATAGAATCATTTGATACCTGGTGAATGGATAGGATGGCTTTGCCTTGGCTACGAACAATACCGTAACCTTTGGCCATCACATTTTGTGGATTCTGTAATAGGGTTTCACGCATCAATGATCCAACCTGATTTGAGGCTAATTTGATTTTCTGCTGTGCTAAAAGTACTGTGTGGTATCTTTCATTATACCTAACGCTTTATTTGCATCATTAATCTGACCATGAGCAAGCGTTTTGATCACTCTCATGTATCGATTATTTTGACCTTGATACGCCGTGATTTGATGCTGAGGTAAAAGCTTAATCTTCTGTAGAGCATCCCCGGTACTTCCTGAGTGCGTTCAACAATCAGATTACGAATACCCCCAATGACTTTACTTGGCGTATCAAAAGACCGGTGAGCCACTTCATCTAGAATGGTTCGGTCTTTTTCATGACCAATACTGGCCCAGATCGGAACTGAACGTTTACAGAATAGGGCGGCTAGGTTGTAGCCATTTAGATAGACCAGATCATTCACCACACCCCTACGAATAATAGAAATCAGGTCTGGAGCAGTATCAAAGTTTAAAGCCCATTGACGTAAACTTTTACCCAAGGCATCGATAATACTCACTGCGGCAGTATTCCCTTGAAAGGTCGCGGTATGATAAACGAAGTGACAGACCCCAGCCTGATCTAAAGCATCTGCATATTTTTTAAGTCCCCTAAACCTGAGATTGATTTAAAAGTTGTTGATTTAATTTCGTATTTTTATTAAAATTTTTAAACTGCTGTAGCTCAGTAAGGTTAGAGCGCTTAATATATTTTATTCAAATTTTTGAATAAGGTGTGTTAAGAGGCCCTTGGTTCGAATCCAAGCAGCAAAAAATTTAAAAGTGGTGTGATGAAAAAAGTTAATGATCATAATGACCCTTTATATAAAGGGTGGGTGCAAAATGTTAAAAGCTTAAATCGTTCAAGATCAAACTTGAAAAGAATAATTAATAGAACTTTAAAAGCTAGCAATCCACCAGATTCTAATGAAATTGAAAGATTGGATTTAGAAGTAATCGAGTTTTTGACTAAATCTTATTTTATTATTTATTCCTCTTACACAGAAGCAATGTTACTTAAACTACTATACCTTCCAAATTCCTACACACAGGATGAGGTAAGTATTGTACTAAATTTAAAAAAAAATAATGTTATTTCTGCTTGGTTAAAGGCTATTGAGATTGCTCTAAATAAAAATACATTACCTGTTAATGGGGGAGTAACTAAAGAGGATTGCAATGAGAGACTTCGATATATTACAAAAAAATATTTAAAAGAACCCTCACTTTTAAGGAATAAATTAGTTCATGGTCAATGGTCTGTAGCTTATAAGAGCAACTTGCTGGCATTGGATAGTGCGGCTACTACAAAAATTTCCGAAGTTGATTATGTGAAAATAGATGTTTGGTTTCAAATTTTTAATATGTTTGCAGATATACTTATACAGCTTATCCAATCTCCAAATAAAGGTTTTCCATTTCAGTATTATAGTTTAATTGAAAAGATTGAATTATTTGCGATCAAATCTCAACAATGGAATTTAAGAAGTAAAAAATATGAACTTATTTCTAAAGGTCCTATAAATTTTGTGAAGGAATTAAATATATAATAATTTTTTTACATACATTACTTTAAAATAGTAAGTAATTTTGTCACTAAACAATTATCTAAAAAATTTCCACTATTGGAATACAAACCCTTTTAATTTAACGCTTGCTTATTATTGGTTGCACCCATGACAGACAAAGTGCAAGCGAAACAAGACTTAGAATTTTGCTGTAACAAGATAATCAAAATTCGGATGATAAAAATCTCCAAAAAATAGAAGATTGTTCTCCAACTTTAAATATATAAATCAGGTTGTACTTATTGAGCATGTTATTTTGCAGACCAAGTGAGTTAAGATGGGCAACTTGGGATGAGTTTGATTTAGAGCAAGGTTTATGGAATATCCCTGAGCAACGAATGAAGGGATGTCGTGAGCATGTTGTGCCATCATCGACTCAAGCAATTGAATTACTCAAAAAATTAAAAAGTTATGAAACTAATTCTGATTATTTGTTTCTAAGTAGATTGGACCAAAACAAACCTAAATTAGATACCGTTTTTATTATGGCCTTACCCCGTATGGGGTATGAGGGCAGACAAATGCCACATGGTTTTCGGCATATTGCCAGTACTCTGCTAAACAATTGCGGTTTTGATGATCTGCATATTGCGGCTGCTTTAGCACATATAAAGGATTGTGTGGCAGGAGTATATAATAAGGCCCAATACCTACAAGATCGTAAACAGATGATGCAATGGTATGCGAACTATTTAGAAAAAATTGTAGATCAAAGCGTTATCAAATTTCAGAAAATAGAGTGATTGTTTTTATCCAATAAGTAATCTAAAAGACAGTTGATAAAAAATATTATTTTTATTCAGTTTACTAGTGCTAGCAAATTATTATAGGGCTTAGAGGACATATATGAATTTACCTTTAAAAACATTTTATAAAATAGATGAAGCTATAAATCTATTTCGTGGTCTATTCCCACAGAGATATGATATAGATGAATCTTATTTTTTCCAACTTGGATCAAAAGGGTACATAAGACTAGGCCTTTTTAAAAATCTAGCACATAACAATAACAGTGTTGTAGATGGAACATTAGACTTTGATTGGTACGAGAAAGTTGAAGATCCTAAAGTATCAATTAAACATATTAAATCTCTGAACTATTGTTTAAATACTATTGAGGAAGATGGTTCAATTCTAATTCTAAATAATAATTCTGTTAGAAATTTATATTTTAGGGATGAAATAGAGCTTAGTGATGCAAGGTTTGATAATTTATATTCGCTACAGAATTCCGAGTTCTGTATACCCGAAGATATATTAAAAGATTTATTTTTCTTTAGGTATGCTGATAAATTAAGGGGTTTTCAACTTTATGAGCATATATTTTATTCAGCTTCTACTAATAGTATATATTTTATATTTAATGAAGAAGATGGGTTTGGCTATATCCCTCAAAATGGAGATGAAATATCAGATTGGGTAGTTGGCTCTTGGTTCAATAGATTTGCTGAGAGTTATGATGATAAAGAAAAATTCTCTGATCGGAAAATAAAAAAAGAAGAATGTTTGATATTTGGGGAAGACCTACAGTTACTTCTAGATGGAAAACATAGAGAGCCTATTGAAAATATTTTAAGATTCGAAAGTGATCGCGGTGAAATAGTAAAAGAACAAGTAAAAATAAACACTAAGAGATTGAATTCAATAAATAAAATAGTGTTTGCTTTAGCAAATAAAGCCCAATTAGATTTGTCTAATCACATTACTGCATATGAAAAATTGAAGAATTATTGTGACATTAATAATTTGGAATTGCCTAATAAGGACACCTGTGGAAATTTATTCAAGACAGCAAATGAGCTAAGAAAATCTAATTAGAGTCTAAATATGCTAAATAGACTCTAATTGCTCTAAATAGACTCTATTTAGAGCAATATATTAAAAATCAAAATAATAATGCCCATACTCTTTCATATATGGGCTTTTTTATGACTATTAAACCTATCCGTCTTCAATTTAAAACAACATGTGAGCTGTTAGATATTAGCCGTGAAACCTTACGTCATATTGTCCGTACAGATGAAAATTTTCCAAAAGCTATAAAACAGGGCACTGCTAAGCAAGCACCAGTCTACTTTGATTATGCTGAACTCATCGCATGGCATGAAAGCCAAAAATCTTCTACTAAAGAGGAAGCTTAATCATGCAAGAACTTATCTCCATTAAAAATGGTCAAGTAGTAACGACTGACTTGCTTATTGCTAAAGCATTTAATAAACGTCCAAGTTCAGTCAGACGAGCAATCAAAAATTTGAAATGTTCTCAAGAATTTCGGCTGCACAATTTTGCATACACCTATTACATCGATCAGCAAGGCAAGAAACAACCAAGTTATCTCATCACAAAAGATGGCTTTATTTTATTAGTGATGGGCTTTACTGGTAAAGACGCTACTGAATTTAAAATTCAATACATTGAGACATTCAATGAAATGGAAAAGTATCTACAGAGTGAATTTAAGCAGTTCAATAATATATGTCAGCGTTTTAATTTAAGAA
Source organism: Acinetobacter terrestris (assembly GCF_004331155.1). GTDB lineage: Bacteria > Pseudomonadota > Gammaproteobacteria > Pseudomonadales > Moraxellaceae > Acinetobacter > Acinetobacter terrestris. The sequence continues at coordinate 32,829 of NZ_SJNZ01000022.1, read as the reverse complement.
AAGATGATGTCAGTAAATCAGCGCGAAATATGGTGTTTTGGAAGCGTGACAAACCTATTTTTTTAGATCTAATCGAACGTTCAAAAAAACGCTTACAGCTCGACCTGTTTAAGAATAATGAACAAGAATAAGAAGGCAATCATGAGTGTAATTCAAGAAGTCCCAAGCCTAGAAAAGCCTGAGGACATTTTAATAAATTGCTCGAAACTTAATCCACAGAATGATGATTTATTGCATCATCCTGTCATAGAGCGCTTTGGTAATCCTAAGCAAACAATTTATGTAGATGAATATGTCGTCATTATAGATAAGATTCAATATAACCGGCCCTTGATTCTACCTGTATTCAACTCGGAACTTGAATTGGTGCAATGTGCTGTATTGCAAGACAAACAGCCCGTTAAAATTATTCCAGAGAGAATAGGAAAAGGTTTTGCCTACTACGGTGAACTGCATAAAGATAAGCCTGTCATTATCACTTATTCACTCGAGGCATTTTTTAAAATTGCCCAAACAGGTTACGCCGTTGCCTTAGTCGTATTATCTACCTTATGCAATAACGTTCTAACAGAACTCAAGCCGTTTGATTTTGAGCAAATCCAATATGTAATTAATCAATTATCAAAGGCTGGATATAAACATTTATATCTACCTGTTAGACCTGAATACATCAAGGCAGAGCTATTTCAAAAGTTGGAACAAAACACGGCAGTTAGATTGATTAACCAATATCAATGTATTGAGGAAATTGAATTTATTACAGAGCTGTCGCGCGATGAAAGTAAAGAAGAAATAACAGCCTTTCTTGATGAAGCTATAGCATTACTGCCAAAACAAAATACTTTGCCTAAAGGGTATTTAGCCAAGCCGATGAAGTGGGGAAATGGATATTTCCACATCACGGAGGATGGGCTATTTTTCGTTGAAGAAGATAAAAATGGAATAACTCAAAAGCGTTTTATCTCAAGTCCTGTATTGGTTATTGCCAAAACTAGAGATGATTCTAGTAATAATTGGGGAGTATTACTCAAGTGGACAGATGATAGCAGTACAGTCCATACACAAGCCTTATCTATGGAACTATTCCAAACAGACGGCGCAGATCTACGCAAAGCCTTAGCCTATCAAGGTGTCATGATTGCACCTGACCAACGAGCAAGAAACCTATTTCAATGCTATCTCATGAGTTATCAAACAGGACAATTTGCTCTATGTGTTGATCGTGTTGGCTGGCATGGTGAAGTATTTGTATTACCTCATCAACAGATTGGAGAGAACAGAAACGGCGATTTAATTGTTTATCAATCCAATAACAGCTTGGATAACCGATATCAAAGTAAAGGCGCATTGGCAGAGTGGCGAAGCAATGTAGCGCAATTGGTGGAGAGTCATAGCCTCCTAGTTTTTTCATTGTGTACGGCATTTGCAGGCCAATTGTTAGACCCTCTTAACCAGCAAGGTGGAGGCTTTCACCTTAAAGGCGGCTCATCTAAAGGGAAAAGTACAGCGCTTAATCTAGCCTGTTCTGTATGGGGTGATCCAAAACAGTTCTATAGAACATGGCTAGCGACAGGAAACGCTTTAGAGCATACAGCTTATATGCATAATGATGGTTTTTTAGGGCTAGATGAAATTGGGGAGATAGCGAACCCTAAAGAGCTGGGAAATATTGTTTATATGCTTGCCAATGGTTCAGGTAAGGCACGAATGACTAAGCAAATAACAGCAAGAGCTATTCACCAGTGGAAAGTTATTTTCTTATCTAGTGGTGAAAAAAGCCTTAAAGACATCATGCAAGAACAAGGACAAAAGACCAAGCTAGGACAAGAAATACGCCTAGCCGATATTGATATAGATCAGTCTGAGTATGGTGTATTTGATTGTATAGACTTTGCAGAGGATGGAGCAAAGCAGGCAACTGAGCTAACTAACCGCATGGCAGAGTGCAACGGTGTTGCTGGTATTGCATGGCTTGAATATCTTACCAATGATAAGAATCAGGCTATTGATGATGCTAGGGCTTTACTAGATCAATATCGAGATGCTTTAACGGGTAAACATGTTCAAGGACATATTGCTCGTGTAGCGAATTATTTTGCAATTGTTGCAACTGCTGGAGAGCTAGCAACAAAAGCCAATATTACAGGCTGGAAAACAGGTGCAGCATTTGACGCGGTACAGAAAGTCTTTAATCAATGGTTGGGAGGCTTTGAACAAGTTGGAGATTATGAGGATAGAGAAATTGTTGCTCATGTGAAAGCATTTTTTGAGGCGAACGAATCTAGCCGTTTTGAGGCGATTACTCCTAACCCTGACAACATCGAGCGCATTAATAACCGTGTGGGCTATTGGAAAATAGAGAACGGCGAAAAGATATTTTATGTATTGCCTGAGCAGTTCAAGAATGAAATCTGTAAGGGATATGACAGCAGAAAAGTAGCAAAAGCTTTACTTGCCTATAGCCTTTTAGAACATGACACAGGCAAAAATACTAAAACAGTTCGATTGCCTAATCGAAGTAAAGCAATAAGAGTATATGCCGTTAAGGAATCTATCTTTAGTTGGGATATGGATAATATCGAGGGCAACAAAGGCAACAAGGGCAACAACCTTATAAATAAAGGTTTTGAGCATGTTGCTCTTATAGAAAAGTAAAAGGCAACAAAGGCAACAAATGAATTAACTAAAGCAAATAGCTGATCTGTGTTGCCCATGTTGCCTAATGAAAATGAAAGAGGCAACAGCCTGAAAGCTACAAAAATGAACACTGTTGCCCCGGTTGCAAATGTTGCCTAAGAAAAAACAGTCTATCTCTGATTTATTAGATATAGCCCCAGCATTGAGGCTTTTTTATAGTGAATTAAGAACTTTGATAAGTGATCAAATACTACTGAAAATGTAACTTTTGATACACCATTTTGAATAGACTTGTGCATCCCTTAACAGATTTTTGAACCCACGTTTTTTGCATTATTTGATTTTTTAATAGTGGCGTTTTTTTTATTTTAAACAACTTTATTTTTAATTTAAGTATTTAAAATTTAATATAAATATTAATTTTTTTAATTATTTTTTTAAAAATATTTAATATTTTTTTTGACGCTACAAGTAATACTTTTTCAGGTTGGCGTCACTTTTTTAACTCATTCAATTCTAATTTTAATTGATGTTTTATGCCAATACGAGAGTGAGTTTTTATAAGGAGACTTATATAAAAAACGTGAATAAATTTTATGTGGATGGGTCATATCAAGTAGATAAATTTGTTGTTTTTGATAATTTTTCTATGACAATTTATAGAAAGTTATTGTTTTGAAAATTATGTGAAAAGGCTAAGATACGGCGTCTAACAATATACTGATAAATTTGGATTGAGCATGACCCAAGTACAATTGCAGCAACTACAAAAACAACTTTGGAATATTGCCAATACTTTACGCGGAACCATGGGGGCAGATGAATTCCGTGATTACATTCTGGGGTTTATTTTCTTTAAATATTTATCGGAAAAGTCGGTTACTTTTGCCAATGATGTGCTGGATGGGGAAGAGGTCAGCTTTCTTGAACTTGATGAACAAAATCCTGAGCATGTACCTTATATCGAAGAAATTAAAAAGAATGCCATTGCCGAAGTCGGTTATGCGCTGACGCCAAAACAGCTGTTTCATACACTGGCACAGCGTGGTCGTCAGGGCGAATTCATTCTGGATGATTTAACTGCGACCTTAAAATCGATTGAACAAAGTACTTTAGGCACCGACTCTGCCGATGACTTTGCCAACCTGTTTGAAGATATTGATCTCAACTCCACCAAGCTTGGGAATAATGCCAGTGACCGTAATGAACTGGTGGCTAAAGTCCTCAGTCATTTAGACGATATTGATTTTGATATTTCCAATACCGAGGCCGATGTACTGGGTGATGCTTACGAATACCTGATTGGTGAGTTTGCATCAGGCGCGGGCAAGAAAGCCGGTGAATTCTATACACCACAAACAGTATCAACCTTACTGGCCAAGATTGTCACCCAAGGCAAGGAGCGCTTGCGTTCAGTCTATGATCCGACCTGTGGTTCGGGTTCGTTGTTGCTGCGGGTAAAACGTGAAGTTAAAGACGTAGATATGATCTACGGTCAGGAAATGAACCGTACCACCTACAACTTGGCGCGGATGAATATGATTTTGCATGATGTGCATTTTGCCAAGTTCGACATCAAGCAGGAAAACACCTTAACCCGACCGCAGCATTTAGAGCACAAGTTTGATGCAGTGGTAGCCAACCCGCCATTCTCTGCTAACTGGTCAGCCGATCCGTTATTTTTACAGGATGAACGCTTTGCTGCTTATGGCAAACTGGCGCCAAGCTCGAAAGCCGATATGGCTTTTGTGCAGCACATGCTGTATCAACTGGATGAGCATGGCACCATGGCGGTGGTGTTACCGCATGGCGTGTTGTTCCGTGGTTCCAGTGAGGGTGTGATTCGTCAGTACCTGATTGAACAGTTGAATGTGGTGGATACGATTATTGGTTTGCCGGCTAATATCTTCTATGGCACCTCGATTCCGACCTGTATTTTGGTGTTGAAGAAAAACCGTGAGCATAGCGGCAATATTCTGTTTATTGATGCCAGTAACGATTTTGAAAAGCAGAAGAATCAAAACAAGCTGTTGCCTGAGCATTTGGACAATATTATTGCGGCATTTAAAAACCGCCAAAACATTGAAAAATATTCCCATGTAGCAACTTTACAAGAAGTCAAAGACAACGATTACAACCTGAATATTCCGCGTTATGTCGATACCTTTGAAGCGGAAGCCGAGATTGATCTGGATGTAATTGCCCAACAGCTTCAACAGCTTGAAAAAGACAGTCAAAAAACCGATGCGGTAATTGCAGATTTCTGCAAAGAGCTTGGAATTGCTTCGCCTTTTGCGGAGGTGAAGTAATGGCTTCGCCTAAGTTAAGATTTAAAGAGTTTGGTAGGAATTGGTCTATCAAGCCTTTAAAAAATATTTGCAAGATCAATCAAGGTCTTCAAATTGCTATTGAAAATAGATTTACAGATGATGGTGAAAATAGATATTTCTATATTACAAATGAATTTTTGAGAGAAGGTGCAAAAAACACTTATTTTATTGAAAATCCTCCTCGTAATGTTATTTGTGATGAAAATGATATTTTAATGACAAGAACAGGTAATACTGGTCAAGTTGTTACAGATGTTAAGGGTGCTTTTCATAATAATTTTTTTAAAATAGATTTTGATAGAAGTATTATCAATAAAAACTTCTTTATTGAATTTCTAAAAAAAGATACAACTCAGCATCTTATTTTAAAATATGCAGGTGCTTCTACTATTCCTGATTTGAATCATTCAGATTTTTACCGAATAGTAATGCCTATTACAACTATTGAAGAACAAACCAAAATCGCTGCTTTTCTTTCTGCCGTGGATGAAAAGATCAGCCAACTCACGCAGAAACATACTCTACTGAGCCAATACAAACAAGGCATGATGCAAAAGCTGTTTAGTCAGCAGCTTCGTTTTAAAGCGGATGATGGCAGTGAGTTTGGAGAGTGGAAAAGTAAGACGCTTGGTGAAGTTGGTGAAAATATTATTGGATTAACTTACTCTCCAACAGATGTTACGAATGATGGTTCAGGCATTTTAGTTTTGCGTTCATCAAATATTAAAAATGGGCGATTGGATAAGAAAGATCAAGTGCGTGTAAATAAAAAGATCAAAGATAAAATCCTTGTTCAACCAAATGATATTCTAATTTGTACTAGAAATGGAAGTCAAAGGCTCATCGGAAAAAGTGTCATTATTAATGACAATGAAGTCATGACATTCGGTGCATTTATGTCTGTTTATCGAAGTCAATACAATCGTTTTATTGCTTACCTCATGCAAACACCGTGGTTTTTTGAACAGGTTCAGATGAATTTGGGAGCTCGTATTAACCAAATTACGACAGGTACTTTGAATGAATTCACTTTTGATTTTCCTTGCCTAGAAGAACAAACCAAAATCGCCAATTTCCTATCTGCCATCGACCAAAAAATTGAAGTCGTGGTACAGCAAATTGAACAAGCTAAAACTTGGAAAAAAGGTTTGTTACAGCAGATGTTTGTGTAGGGGGAGTGATGCAAGATACTGAAGAAAGATTGATTCATAAATATGAAAAAATTCTATTAGAGGCAAAACTCAATACCCCAAAAGAATCTGAGGCAACTATCTTCGATACCGCCTTTAGAAAGCATCATGAGAATCCTACAACTGAATTATTAGCATTTTTTACTGACCCAAATGAAGCGCATGACCTTGGTTTAATTTTCTACGAAAGTTTCATTAATTCATTAAAAGATATTAGTGATGAGTTAGAAGATTTAGATTTTGGTAGTTTTCAGAAAATAGGTGTTGAACAGACCGTAGCCGATCAGAAAAGAATTGATTTATGGCTCGAGACTGAAAAAACCTTAATTTTAGTAGAGCTAAAAATAAACCATAAGCAAAATAATCCTGTATCGCACTATGAAGCGTGGGGGAAAAAAGAAGCTAAATATGGAAATAAGCACTTAATCAAACTGGTTATCTGTTTAGATGGAACAACCAAATTTAAAAATTGGTACTGCATATCCTATTCACATTTAGCACAGCATATACGTACAACTTTAAGTAAATCTAGCTTTGAACGATCTTTGAGTAAATGGACTATTTTTGCTAGAGAATTTGTATTACATCTAATTAATTTGAAAGAAGTTTTAGAGACCGATATGAATACGATTGATTTTGTAATTAAAAATAATAAAGAGATTCAAGAGTTATTTGTATTAAGAGAAAAGGCTTATAAAGAAATTGAACAACATATTTTAAATGAATATGGGGCAGTATTTGAGGAGAAAAATTATAAGGTAGTCAGTGAGAGACGAGATAAAAAGGAAGCAAAGGCTTGGCGCTTTCAAAATTCAAAATTCAAATCCAATACTGATATCGCCTTATATTTATATTTTGATGAAAAACCTGCCTCTGAAGTTTGGTTATGTTTTGATTTAAATAAAAAAAATCAAGAAATGGTAAAAACTATTAATTCCAGAGTAAAAAAAGGTAAATATAAAAATCAGATAAATACAAAAAAAACGCATGAGCAAACTGATGAGAGTTATTTGAGTATTTGTTGGAACTTTAATGAGTTTGATTTAGCAGCAATAACAGAGCTAATTATTGAAAATCAAAAAATATTAAATCAAATTGAATTAGGGTAAGTTATGGCAGTACAAAGCGAATACCAACTTGAAAATCAACTGATTGGCCAGCTGCAGCAATTGGGTTATGCCTCAGTGACGCTCAAGGAAGAAAGCCAGCTCCTGTCGAACCTGAAAACCCAGATTGAACGCGCCAATGGACTTGCACCCCTGTCCGAAACCGAGTGGAAACAGGTCATTAGCTTTTTAAATACAGGCACTGTGTTTGAACGGGCCAAGAATCTGCGCGATCTGTTCCCGGTCAAGTTTGATGATGGCAGCAGCAGGCACATCTTTTTTCTGTCCGATGATCCCAGCAAAAACATCTATCAGGTCACCAATCAAATTACGGTGGATCACCGTGACTATAATGGCCGCACCAGCCGTTTTGATGTGACCATACTGGTGAACGGTTTGCCTTTGGTACAGATTGAACTGAAAAAGCGCGGGATGGAAATTGCTGAAGCCTTTAACCAGACCCAGCGTTATACCCGTGAAGCCTATTGGGCTGGACAAGGACTATTTAGTTTTGTGCAATTGTTTGTGATCAGTAATGGCGCCAATACCCGTTATTATTCTAACGGCACGACTGGCATCGAGTTTGCCTTTCCCTGGGCCGATGTCAGCAATAAACACATCAATGAAATTGTCGACTTTGCCGATACTTTTCTGAATCAGCAGCATATTACCCAAATGCTGACCCAATACATGGTGTTGCTAGAGACCACAAAATCTTTGATGGTCCTGCGCCCCTACCAAATTTATGCGGTGCAGAAGATTGTGCAGCATGTACAAAGCTCGGATCAGAACGGCTATATCTGGCACACTACCGGTTCAGGTAAAACCCTGACTTCATTTAAAGCCAGTCAAATCATCATGCAAATGCCTGATGTAGAAAAAGTCCTGTTTGTGGTTGACCGTAATGACCTTGATACGCAAACCTCAAGAGAATTCAATGCCTTTAAAGCAGAGAGTGTGGACAGTACCGATAACACGTCTACGTTGGTTAAACAGCTTGACCAACGTCATGACAAATTGATTGTAACTACTATCCAAAAACTCAATCGGGCCATTAGCACCGACCGTTATTTAGAATCCATTGATTATCTAAAAAATAAAAAAGTGGTATTTATCTTTGATGAATGTCATCGCAGTCAATTTGGTGAAACCCATCAGAATATCAAGAAGTTCTTTCGCAATGCCCAGATGTTTGGCTTTACCGGAACCCCGATCTTTGAGAAAAACAGTCAATCTAAAGCCGGCTTGAAACTTACTACAGACTACCTGTTCAATGAGTGTCTGCATCAGTATGTGATCGTGGATGCCATCCGTGACCGTAATGTATTGCAATTCCAGATCGATTATCGGGGTAAGTACACGAGTAAAGGTATGGCAACCAATGAAAGCTATGCTGAAGATGTAGAAGGGATTGATACCCGGGAGCTATACGATAATCCGCAGCGCCTGGAAATGATTGCGCGCTATATTGTCGAGACGCATGACACAAAAACCCGTAACCGTGAATTTACCGGGATGTTCTGTGTCAGTTCAGTAGATACACTGACCCAATATTACGACATCTTTGAAAAGGTACAGGCTGAAAAACAAATTGAAGATGAAGCACAAGGTCGGATATTTAAGCCTTTGACCATTGCAACCATCTTTTCCTACGCTGCAAATGAGGCTGTACCGACTGATGACTTAAATGGCTTGATTCATGAAGAAGCCGCAGATATTCCAAGTCAGGTCAATTCATCCAGTCGGGATAAGCTGGATCGCTACATTGCTAATTACAATCGACAGTTCAAAACTAACTACAACTCAGGTGATCAATTTTATGCGTATTACCGCGATATTGCACAGCGCGTAAAAAACAGGCAGATTGATATTTTAATCGTGGTCAATATGTTCCTGACTGGCTTTGACTCCAAACCTTTGAATACGTTGTATGTTGATAAAAATCTAAAATTTCATGGATTGATTCAAGCATTTTCTCGTACCAACCGTGTCTACAATGATAAAAAACCATTTGGCAATATCATCTGTTTCCGCAATCTGAAACGTGCAACGGATGAAGCACTGGCGCTATTTTCAAATAAAGAAATAACTAAAATTGTACTTGTTCCCAGCTATGCGGAAATCGAACAGGATTACCAAGCAGCGGTGAGCAAATTGTTTGCCTTAACACCTAATTACCAATCAGTCGATGATCTCGTCACAGAAGAACAGCAACTGGAATTTATTAAAGCTTTTCGTGAAGTGATGCGCTATAACGCGCAATTACAAACTTTTATTGAGTACGACCAAGACCAAACACAACTGGATAAGCAGCACTTCGCGAACTTCGCCTCTAAGTATGCTGACTTATGTCGTGCCGTTAGAAAGACTACTAAGAAAGAAAAAGTATCGATACTTAATGATGTCGATTTTCAGCTGGATTTACTGCACAGTGACCGCATCAATGTTGGCTATATCATCAACCTTCTACAGCTTGTTGTTGATACAGATTCAGAGGAAAAGCGTAAGAAGTACCAAGCGCAAATTTACGATCTAATCAGTAGCGATATTGGTTTGCACGATAAGCAAGACCTCATCCAAAAATTCATTGAAGAAAACATGCCTAAGATGATCAACGGCCAAAGCGTACAGGATGCCTTTGCACAATTTTGGGATATAGAAAAAGAGCAGGCTTACCAACAGCTTTGTGAACAGGAAAATCTAAAGCCTGAAGCGATGAAAGAAGTAATCGATCACTATGAATATACGCATCGTTTACCACGTAAAGAAGAATTGAAAGATTTACCGAACTATAAAGTAAAACTTTTTGAACGGGATAATGTCTTCACTAACTTGCTGGTCAAGACACGGCAGTTGATTGAGAGGTTTTATCTGGGGTTTTAAATATAGATAGCTATTGGTTTAAAGAAAAGTAATTTGTATCCATTATTAGGCTTAGGAACGGTGAAAACTGGTTATTTAAACAGTTTTGCATATTTAAAATTGATTACATCATCATTAAGCAATTGCTGAGTAAAATCGTATGGACTGATATGCTTTACTCGATTTGCATCTAAGTAGTCACTCCACCAATTCAGCATAGCTTTACGTTCTTCTAAGTATTCTGCTTGATGTGTATAAGCCAAACGTACTTGGTCGCGTTCTTGGTGACTCATTTGCTTTTCTACAGCTTCTTTTTGGAAGAGCGTACTTTGCACCAAGGCAGAACAAGCCATTCCCCTGAAGCCGTGTCCGCAGATATCTGTATTAGTGTCATAGCCGATACGGCGTAGCGTCTTATTAATTGTAGATTCACTAATAAAACCTTGAGGGTCTCCATTCTTTGGAAAGACATTTTTAGTCATGCCACTGTAAGGGTGAATCTCTTTTAGGATATCGATAACCTGAGGTGATAATGGAATTAAATGATCCATCTTCATTTTGGCACCCCGATTAGAAAATTTTTGTCCTGGAATAAACTCTCTTTCCCCTGGAATGATCCATATACCTTTTTGAAGATCAAGCTCACTCCAGCGTGCAAAACGGAACTCACTGGAACGTACAAACGTATGAAGTGCAAATGCCGTACATAATTTAGTGATAGGGTAGCCCTTATCATTTTCTAATTTTTGTAAAAGTTCGGGTAGTTGTTCTAAAGGTAATTGAGGGTGATGTTTAGACTTCTTTATTATTACAAAAACATCTTTTAGGAAGTAAGCAGGATTTTCTTCTATCAGACCGCGTGATATTGCATAAGAAAATATGCTGCTAAATCTTTGACGAGTTTTCTTTAATACTTCTGAATATCCAGATTCTTCAATGGAGCGTAAAACCTTAGCTAGGTCTATAGGCTTAACTGCATCTATCGACTGTTGCCCGATGATAGGGAAAACATAATCTTCTAAGTTCTTTAATGCTCTCTCGGCGGTATGTGCAATCCAGCGACCTGTCTTGCTATATTCCTTATGCCAGTCCCGAGCTATAACCTCAAAACTGTATGCATTATTTAATTTAGCCTTTTGTATTTCGCCGTGTTCAATTGGATCTATGCCATTAGCTATTAGTTCTTCTAATTCACGGCGCTTATCTCGGGCAGCTTTTAAGCTTAAAGCTGGGAAGTTGCCTAAAGTCATTAAGCCATCTTTACCGTTAGCTCTTTTATATTTAAATCGCCATACCTTTGAGCTGCTCTTTCGGATGAACAAAATAAGTCCATGACCATCATATAAAGAGTAGTCTTTTTCCTGTGGTTTTGCCCCAGTGCACTTGGAGTCAGATAACGGAATAGTCTTTTTGGCCATAATAGAATAAGGATACAAATTAAATAGAACTGTATATATCCTCAATCATATCCTTATATTTTGCAACTATATCCTTATATATTTACCTATATTCTTCTATGTTTTTGGTATATATGTATGAATATAAATGATTTTTAACTAAATTGTTTTATATTTTGCTATTGGGGTTGTGCGCCCTGCGGGAGTCGAACCCGCGTCGGTCACTTAGGAGGCAACTGCTCTATCCAGTTAAGCTAAGGGCACAATGCGCAGCTAATTTAGCGCAAATACTGATAAAAAAAAAGTTATTGTCGAAACAATAACTTTTTTAAATACTGATCTTTATGGTTTTTGCTTAAGATTTATTCATCTTGAGGACTTTAAATAGACCCAACATGATCACAATCCAGATCGGAATCATCAGTACAGATTCTTTAAAACCTTGCATCCACATAATATAAAGTACGGTCGCAATGAAGATGAGTACCAAATAATTACTGATTGGAGACCAAAGTGCAGGGAACTTGGTTTGGATAGAAGCTTGTTTAATCGCCTGTCTAAATTTCAAGTGCGTCAAGGTAATCATGGCCCAGTTGAGTACTAATGCACCCACCACCACATATATTAGATGGCTTAAGGCATTTTCTGGCACAAAGTAGTTTAAAAGTACACAACCAAAAATTAGCAGTGCTGAGAATAAAACAGCAGGGATAGGCACCCCTTGTTTATTTACTTTATTAAATACTTTAGGTGCATTGCCTTGTTGTGCTAAACCGTAAAGCATACGGCTATTGGCATACATACCGCTGTTATAAACAGACAGCGCCGCAGTCAAGATAATGAAATTCAATAAGTGAGCCGCCCAGCCAATCCCAAGTTGACTGAAAATCATTACAAATGGACTTTTATCCAGACCACCTAACTCAAGCTGATTCCATGGCACCAACGATAAAAGAATCGCCAATGAACCGATGTAGAACAGCAGAATACGGAAAACCACTTGGTTAATGGCTTTAGGAATGGTTTTTTCAGGATCTTTGGCTTCTGCTGCAGCCATCCCAATCAGCTCAATCCCGCCAAAAGCGAACATGAGGAAGGCAAGCATATAGAACAAGCCTTCAAAGCCATTCGGGAAGAAACCACCATGTGTCCAAAGATTGCTAAACGAAGAAGTTGAGCCTGCATCTGCGGTAAGCAGCAGATACACACCAAAGACAATCATGGAAATAACAGCGGTTACTTTGATGATGGAAAGCCAGAATTCCGATTCACCATAAAATTTCACATTGCCGAGATTGACCAAAGTAATGACAACGAAAAAGAACAGTACTGATGCCCATGCAGGAATAAAAGGCCACCAGTAATTAATATATTTGGCGACTGCAGTCAACTCTGTCATGGCCACCAAAATATATAAAATCCAGTAATTCCAACCCGCTAAAAAGCCGGGAAATTTCCCCCAATATTTAAAGGCAAAATGACTAAATGACCCTGCTACAGGCTCATGTACAATCATTTCCCCCAGTTGACGCATGATTAAAAATGCAATCAAACCACCAATGGCATAACCCAAAATGATGGAAGGACCTGCAGATTGAATCACCTGTGCGGAACCTAAGAATAAGCCTGTACCAATTGCTCCGCCCATGGCGATGAGTTGGATATGACGGTTCTTTAAGCCACGCTGAAGTGTAGAAGACTCGCTATTCAAAGTAATCAGCCCGACAATGGATAAGTGAAGTGATTGTAATGGATTGATTTGTATTAGCCTAGTACAACCCTAGTATGGTCATGATTATGTGAATAAGCGCAGGATATAATTTGTAAATAATTGATAAATGAATCAATAGATTAATTTTATTAATACAATGACTTGTAAGTTATAAATGTCTTTTATCAATAATGTTTGAGCGTATCTTTTTTATACTTAAGTCCTGTAGCGAAGGTTTTTAGTGAAAAAAGCATTATCATAAAAGTGATCAACATTTTCCGAATGTTGTTTAAAACAACGATAAGTATTAAGGATTAATGAAATGAGTTTTGCTCCACAAATCAAGATTCCAGCAACTTATATGCGCGGTGGTACCAGTAAAGGGGTTTTCTTTAAACTCGATGACTTGCCGGAAGCAGCACAGCAGCCTGGAACCGTTCGCGATCAACTGTTATTGCGTGTGATTGGCAGTCCAGATCCATACGGCAAGCAAATTGATGGTATGGGTGGAGCAAGTTCAAGTACCAGTAAAACCGTGATTTTGGCGAAAAGTTCACAACCCGATCATGATGTGGATTATTTATTTGGACAGGTCGCAATTGATCAGCCTTTTGTCGACTGGAGTGGTAACTGCGGAAACTTAACGGCTGCAGTAGGCTCATTTGCGATTTCCAATGGCTTGGTCAGTGCGGAACGTATTCCTGAAAATGGCATATGTACGGTACGAATCTGGCAAGTGAATATTCAAAAAACTATTATTGCGTATGTACCCATCACGAATAGTCAAGTGCAAGAAACCGGGGATTTTGAACTCGATGGCGTGACCTTCCCTGCAGCAGAAGTTCAAATTGAATTCCTCGATCCTGCCGATGATGGCGAAGAGGGCGGTGCCATGTTCCCAACTGGAAATGTGGTCGATACTTTTGAAGTTCCCAACATCGGCACTTTTCAAGCCACGTTTATCAATGCCGGTATTCCGACCATCTTCTTAAATGCCGAAGATATTGGCTATGCAGGTACTGAATTGCAAGATGCGATTAATGGTGATGCTCAGGCACTGACACGTTTTGAAACCATTCGTGCCTATGGTGCAAAACATATGGGTTTGATCCAGGACATTTCCGAAGCTGAAAAACGCCAGCACACCCCGAAAATTGCCTTTGTGTCTAAACCTAAAGCTTATACATCTTCAAGCGGTAAAGACATTCAAACTACAGATGTCGATTTACTGGTTCGTGCCTTGTCGATGGGCAAACTGCACCATGCCATGATGGGCACAGCCGCTGTTGCCATTGGCACTGCCGCTGCAATTCCGGGAACATTGGTCAATTTGGCTGCGGGTGGGGGAGCGCGTGAAGCAGTACGTTTTGGTCATCCTTCAGGGACCTTACGTGTCGGTGCAGAAGCGGTTCAGGAAAATGGACAATGGCAGGTGAAGAAGGCGGTGATGAGCCGTAGCGCACGCGTGCTGATGGAAGGCTGGGTTCGTATTCCAGAAGATAGCCTGAAGTAGTAAACAAGATAGAGAAACTTGCGAGAAAGCAGTATCATGAGTCGCAAGTTCTCTGTCGATGATGACAAGAGCGCTGTATATTAGATCAATCATGAATTTCTGATGTTTAGATCTACGAACCAAAGCAAAGTATTCGAGGCGAATGTGTCATCTTTAACTGACGTACATGCAAATGTATTAACCCAAGCACAGCAACGTATTCAACACGATTTATTGACGGCATTAGACGCATTTTCCATTCCGGAACCGCTGAAAGGCGCTGTGCATCATGCGGTGATGCTCGGTGGGAAACGTGTACGTCCGGCGCTTTGTTATGCAACAGCGGCCATAAAGCCCAATGCAAATTTCGCTGCGGTACGTCGTGCGGCAGTAGCGATTGAAATGATTCATTGCTATTCATTGGCACATGATGATTTGCCGTGTATGGACAATGATTTACTGCGTCGCGGTCAGCCAACCTGTCATGTGGCTTTTGGTGAAGATACAGCCTTACTTGCCGGCGATCTTTTGCAGTCGATGGCCTTTGAAATATTAGGCAGTCGTCTGTTTGATCAAGGTCCTGCGGTTGCTCCATCCATTGTATTAAAACAGATGCAAATTTTGGCGACTGCCAGTTCAAAAATGGTTTGTGGTCAGGTACTGGATTTACAAGCCGAAGGCAAGCATGTCAATCAGGAAGCTTTGGAAAATATTCACCGTAATAAAACCGGCGCTTTAATTTCTGCGGCAGTGATGATGGCTGCAGTATGTGTGTTTGAAGGCACCGATCAGGCGATTCCTAAATTACGGGAATATGCGCAAGCGATTGGACTGGCTTTTCAGGTGCAAGATGACATTCTGGATATTATTTCCGATACAGAAGTGTTGGGAAAAACTGCCGGTAAAGACCAGCAAGTTGATAAATCGACTTATCCTGCATTGATGGGTTTGGAAAAGGCCCAAGCTTATGCCAAAGAATTGCACGATCAGGCTTTTAGTGCTTTGGAAATTTTTGCTGAAAATGCAGCTGAACTGAATCAGATTTCACAGTTTTTATTGTCGCGCAAAAGTTAAATACTGGGCTTTAGAAGCGTGTGATTTAGAAAAATTGAATTAAAAAAAGAGGACATGGAGTCCTCTTTTTTATACGCTAAAGATTATT
This sequence comes from Acinetobacter terrestris, assembly GCF_004331155.1. GTDB lineage: Bacteria > Pseudomonadota > Gammaproteobacteria > Pseudomonadales > Moraxellaceae > Acinetobacter > Acinetobacter terrestris. The sequence goes on along the minus strand of NZ_SJNZ01000022.1, from coordinate 16,942 downwards.
TGCTAAAGACTATTTAGAGTCTTGATATAAACGATCACCTTCATCGAAGCGTGTGGTGATTTCTTCGGTGGGTGCTTTACCCATTAAGCTGACCACGATAATGGCAATTAGTGAGCAAATGAAACCTGGAATAATTTCATACAGCCCGGTCGCACTAAACATATTTTTCCAGAGAATGACCACAACCGCACCCATCAGCATACCGGTAAGTGCGCCATTTAGCGTCATGCGGCGCCAGAACAATGACAGAATAATCAGTGGACCGAAGGCAGCGCCGAAGCCAGCCCAAGCGTAAGCTACTAAGCCGAGGACTTTAGATTCAGGATTTCCTGCCATCCAGATTGCAAGCAGGGCAATCAATAGCACCATCAAGCGACCAATCCAGACCAATTCTTTTTGCGTTGCATTTTTGCGTAAGAATGATTTGTAAAAGTCCTCAGTCAAGGTACTTGAGCACACCAGTAACTGGCAGCTTAAGGTACTCATCACCGCGGCTAAAATGGCAGCCAAGACAATTCCGGCAATCCATGGATTAAACAGAATTTTGGTCAGTTCCATGAACACCGTTTCTGGATTGGCAGTTACCGCACCGGCGAGTTCAGGGTGTTGCTGGAAGTAGGCAATACCAAAGAAACCGGCAGCAACCGCACCGCCTAAGCAAAGAATCATCCAGGTCATGCCAATACGACGTGCATTTGGAATGGAGGTAACTGAATCTGCAGCCATAAAACGCACCAGAATATGCGGCTGACCAAAGTAACCCAAGCCCCAAGCCAGTAATGAAATAATGGCAACAAAGCTTAAATTGCCAATCACGTCGGTTGCCTGTGGGCGGGCAGCTTCAAGTGCCAAAGTTACTTGGTTCATATCGGCAAAGCTTAATACTGCAACCACAGGAGTCAGCAACAAGGCAAAAATCATCAGGGTTGCTTGAATGGTATCGGTCCAGCTGACTGCCAAGAAGCCACCAATAAATACATAACTGATGGTGGCAATTGCACTGACCCAAAGCGCCGTGCTATAGGACATGTCAAACATGCTTTCAAACAGACGTGCGCCTGCAACCATGCCTGAAGCACAGTAAATGGCAAAGAAAATCAAAATAATGAAAGCAGAAGCAATACGCAGAATTTTCTTCTGATCGTTAAAACGGTTGGAGAAATAGTCTGGCAAGGTCAAGGCATTGTGCTGAACTTCGGTGTGAACACGAAGACGTCCGGCAACCAGTCGCCAGTTCAGCCATGCGCCAATAATCAAGCCAATGGCAATCCATATTTCAGACAAACCTGAAAGATAAATTGCGCCAGGCAGTCCCATGAGCAACCAGCCACTCATATCTGAAGCACCGGCAGAAAGCGCTGTTACGAAACTACCTAAACGACGACCCCCCAAAATGTAATCAGAGAAGTTGGCTGTCGCGCGATAAGCCATGAGGCCAATCACAATCATGGCGACAATATAAAAAAGAAAGGTAATTAAGGTCGGATTCAGGGAGCTCATACGGTATCCATTTACAAGGTGGACAGTAGATCGAAACAAAGGCTTGGATAAAGAAGCACAAATAATTTCAAAAAATAACGCGAAATTTAATCATAATTTCACAATGATTGCAGAGTTTTTCTCAACTCGAATAAAAATAGACAGCCAATGCCGTCTATTTTATAGAAAAAATGCAAACCTTTATGGATTACGACCCATCACGCCACGAATGGTGTTCATGATATCTGCAGGCAACACCACAGTTTTGGCATTGTTAGATTTCGCCATCTCTTGCATGGCTTTGACATACTGTTCACCCAGCAGGTAGGCAACCGGAATTTCTTTATCGCCAACCGCAGAAGTAATCATCTCAATGGCACGTTGTGATGATTCAGCCAAGACCACCTGTGCTTCAGCATCACGACGTGAAGCTTCCAAACGGCCATCTGCTTCTAAAATAGCCGCCTGTTTTTCACCATCTGCCTTGGTCACGGTTGCACGGCGCTGACGTTCAGCCGCAGCTTGCGCTTCCATCGCAGATTGCATGGTGCTTGATGGTTGAATATCTTGAATTTCGACAGTCTTTAGCGTAATACCCCAATCAGAAATATCATCAGAAATAGCGGCTTTCAGTTTGGCCTTAATATGATCACGTGATGATAAGGCATCATCCAGATCCATTTCACCAACGATAGAACGCAATGAAGTCTGTACCAGATTTTGAATGGCCCAGGTATAGTTTTCAATACCGTAGACCGCTTTTTCTGGTGTGGTGATATTGATATACGCCATGGCATTCATCAGTAAAACGGCGTTATCACGGGTAATCACTTCTTGAGAAGGAATATCCATCACGATGTCTTTGGTGGTGACTTTATAAGCGACTTCATCGACATAAGGAATCACAAAACTCAGACCCGGTGTCAGGGTGGTATGATATTTACCCAGACGCTGCACAATCCATTTATACCCTTGGGGAACAATGCGTACCCCTTTAAAAATGGTAACACCTGCAAAAACCAGGATGGCTAAAACAATAATAGAACCACCAGACATGTTATTTCCTCGCTTTATATATTTTCATTATGTGAATGGTGGGGCTTGACCACAAGATCGTTACCGAGAATATCGATCACGCGAACCCGGTCACCGACCTGAACCGGTTCTAAGCTACGGCAGTTCCATTCGTCAGAGCCCAAAACCGGCATGGGGAAACGCACGGTAATCAGGTCATGTTCCATATGGGTTTGAATGACCATGCCAACCTGACCAATGGTCGCCTCACGGGATAAACCGGCTTTGGTTTTATCGGTTGAAAGCGGCTTGATAAATTTAAACCAGAGTAAGGTGCACAGCACGGACAGGATAATCCAGGTGACCAGTTGCATGGTGAAGCCCATCATCGGGAACAGCCAAAGTAAAACACCCACCATGATGGCAGCGATGCCAAACCATAGTGCAGCAAAAGCGGGGAGTACTAATTCAGAAAGAATGAGCAAAACACCCAATACAAACCAATGCCAAGGTTCGAAAGCAAATTCCATACATCTACTCGTGTATTGTTAAAATTGATATAGATAACCAAGCGTCTATATCAATCTAGCAGATGAGTAAGTCTTTGAATATTAAAAAAGCATCTTTTTTAGATTTTGGCTTTGGGCGCTGCTTTAAACGCGGCGGGCGACTTTTTAAAATCGGTAATGGCTTTTTCAATCGCAATAATTTTCAGTTGGGTGGCTTTTTCACCTTCTAAAATAGACTGATTGCTGGCTTTTAAATCCAGGGTGCCCAAGTGTCCCACTTTAGGCTGAATCACCACAGTCGCCTGACTGAGTTCTTCATTGATACTTTGCTGTCCCATAATATTAATGGTCTGATCGAGCAGGCCCCACATATTCAGCGGTCTGCCACCGACTGGCCGTGCAGAAATATCCACTGCAATCACAATATCCGCACCCATATCTTTCGCGGTTTTCACCGGAATTGGACTTACCAGCCCACCATCAACATATTGTTTCCCGCCAATTGTTGCAGGGACGAATACATTCGGAATACTGCATGAAGCACGAACCGCCTGACCTGCATTGCCTTTAATAAATTCAGCTTTACGACCGGTGTCGAGGCGCGTTGCAACAGCTGCAAAACGAATCGGGAACTGTTCAATCGGTTTATTGGCAATGTGCTTGTTGACATAGTTTTGCAATTTTTGGCCTTGTACAACCCCTTGACTGTTTAAGGTTAAATCACGAATGTCGGATTCTTTTAAGGTCAGGGCAATTTGCTGCAGTTGGTAGGGCGTTTTACCACTGGCGTAAATACTGCCGACAAAACTACCGGCACTGGTACCTGTGACAATTTTTGGTTTAATGCCATGCGATTCCAAAACTTTCAATACCCCAATATGGGCAAAACCTTTGGCTCCACCGCCCCCCAGAGCAATGGCAATTACGGGTTCACGTGCTTTTATGGTTGTTGTTTGCGTTGGCGTTTTAATGGCTTTATCACAGCCCATCAGGCTAAGCGCAAGGAGACCCATAAAAGAATATTGCACAAACTTCATAATTAAAATTGGACATCAAATAGACAAAAGTTGCGCACATGACAGCAGATTGTTGTAATTTTGGCTAGCTATTTTTTATACGATTTTGTAACGGTTTGGCCAGCCAGTACGGATTTTTCGGAGAGAATTTCCCCGCATACAGATTTAAAATCTGTTCTAAATCCTGTTCATAATTTCCCGTTGGTTGAAACACGCCTAAGCAGTAAATGGTTTTATGGTCATAATCAAAAGCAAACATCACAATCGGGAGATTGGCACCCACGGCAATACGGTAAAAACCACTTCTAAACGATTTAGCCTGTTTGCGCGTTCCTTCAGGCGCCATACCGACCCAGATCTGGTTTTGAGTATCAATAAAGTCGATAATTTGCTGAGTTGTGCCTTGTTGAATACTGCGATTGACGGGAATCACGCCAATCCATTCAAGTAAAGGTTTAAGCGGGGTCTTAAACAAAGTGTGTTTGCCAAAAATGGTAATTTTAATGCCCAGCCCGAGCAATGCAGTAAAACCATGCCAAGCATCTATATTGGAGGTATGGGGAGAAATAATCGCGACGGCTTTGGGCAGGTTGGGAAATTCACCTTCAAAACTCCAGCCTTGGGCAAGAAAGATTTTTTTGAAAATAGTTCGGCTTAAGCGGCTACCGCGAGCCGGTACTTGATCGGGCAAGGTTGGGAAATGTGCTGACATAGTTTTTATCGACCTCCCCGACAAAAGGTTATCGCATTTTAATTATGTTAAGCTTTTGTTAAATAAGATGCATTGGCAAAATATTAACTCCAATTCAGCTTGCTTGATAAAAATAATCAATCCAATTTTTGATCATAAGGGCACCCTATGCCGCGTACACCTAACATTTATATTTTGTTGTTCTCTTTATATTGGGCGCAAGGTTTACCTGTTGGTTTCATGACGCATGCTTTACCGGTAATTTTACGTGCCCAAGGCGTATCACTGGCACAAATTGGCGGCTTTGGATTATTGATGTTGCCGTGGTCGATTAAAATTTTCTGGGCGCCTTTAGTTGATCGTTTTGGCTACTCAGCTTTTGGACATTATCGGAGCTGGATTGTTCCGGCCCAGTTATTGAGTGTCATTGTACTCATCGGCTTATCATTCCTGCCGATCCAGGCTTTGAATCAACCTGCGTATCTATTGGCATTTTTTGTGGCTTTACTGAGCATGAATCTGGTCGGTGCCACCCAGGATATTGCAACCGATGGCTTAGCCGTCAATATGCTTAAAAATGAACAGCAGCATTGGGGCAATACTTTTCAGGTCATCGGCTCACGGCTGGGTTTTATTGTCGGGGGCGGGGCGATTTTATGGGCATTGGACTGGCTGGATTGGCAAATCACTTTTCTAGTTTTGGCCGGACTGGTTCTTTTAAATACATTGCCTGTTTTATGCTTTAAAGAACCTGTGCGATTCAAGTATATTCAGCACACAGCTGACAAAGAGGCATTTAGCTGGAGCAAAGTAAAAAGTTACCTGTCGTATTTTTATCAAAGCCGTAGTCTGGCTTTATGGCTAGGGGTACTGACCACTTTTAAAATTGCCGACGGTTTAGCCGGGCCTCTGCTAAAGCCTTTGATGGTGGATCTAGGCCTGACATTTTCCCAAATTGGTATTTATGTGACCATGCTTGGGGCGTTGGCTGCATTAATTGGGGCGGGACTTGCCGGACTGAGCCTGAAGTATATTTCCCGTGCCAATGCGCTGCTGAGTTTTTCTGTTTTGAAAATTTTTAGCTTGGCTGCATACACATGGCTGGCTTTTCAATATGAGGCACAACAGTCAATTAAACCGTGGATGATTTATTTGATTAATGTAGCTGAAGATATGATTTCAGCGATGTTGCTGGTGGTGATTCTGACTTTGGTGATGCAATACAGCCGCAAACACGTGGCAGGAACAGATTTTACTTTTCAGGTAGCGCTGATGGCGACGGTGAGTGGGGGCCTATACAGCCTAAGTGGAATATTGGGTGATTTTTTGGGCTATGCAGACTATTTGCTTTTAATCAGCCTGATTGCCGTGATCTGTTTATTTCCTATTGTGCGCTGGAAAAGCACACTGGAGTAATTCAATAAAAGCTTTTTAATTCAATTAAATATCTATTTAAAATCTAAACATTAAAAAAGATAACTAAATAAAAATTAAATCATTTTCTTAAATATTTCTAAACAGTAACATCTGTTACAAAATAATTTAGGGGAATTTAACAATGAAAACCAAAATTGCAGCAGCGATTGCTTTAAGCCTATTAGCAGGCTCTACTTTTGCAGCACCAACATTCTACGGGGAAATCGATGCAACTGTAGATTACCTACCAGAAAATAATGCGAATACATCTGACCGTGATGTTGTTGAACTCAGTTCAAATAACTCATTTATTGGTTTAAAAGGCGAAGAAAAACTTAACGATCGTCTAAGTGCTTTGTATCAAGCTGAATTTACTTTTTATGTAGATGATGGCGAAAATGGTACAGATGTCTTTGTTCCACGAAACTTGTTAGTCGGCCTTAAAGATGAAAAATTAGGGGCTTTAAAAGCCGGTAAAATTGATACGCCAGTGAAACAGTTATCTGCAACTGTAGATACCTTTAATAATTACATTGAAAATTCAGCTGATGTAAACGGTATCTTGGCCGGTGAAAACCGTATTGATAATGTTCTTGTCTATGAGACACCTGCATTTAAAATTGGTACAGGTAAATTAGAAGCCAAAGCATTATTGGCAACAGGTGAAGGCGATACGATTAAAGCAACTAAAGGGGGCAGCAAGGTTGCCGGTCGTGGTTTAGGGGATTCATGGTCTACTTCTGTCACCTATACAGATAATCTGTTTGTAGTCGGTTTGGGTTATGACAAAGCCATTCCGAGCCGTTTTAACGGTAAAGGTTTCTTAAATGCGACATCTACAGAAAATACTGTAGCTCTAAACCAGACTATTGAAGCCGATACGATTCGTGCAATTGGTCGTTTAAATTTAGACAATGGCTTGTCTTTAAGAGCCCTTTATCAGAGTTCAGATGTAGGTCGTCCAAGTGCTAACCCTGCTACAGCAGCTTTAGCAAATACGATTGATGATGCTCAAGGCTGGTTGTTGGGGGCTGAATATAATCTTCCAACGGCAAAGGCTTGGACTGTAAAAGCGCAATATAGCCAAAACACTACAGCATTTAAATCGAATGCAGTCGATACAAATGACTTTGAAGCAAAACAAATTCTTGCAGGTCTTGACTATGCATTTAACAAGCAAGTGAAAGCATATGGCTATGCAGGTCAATTAACACTTGAACAAGGTTCTAAAGAAGATAAACAACCTGTTGTCGGTACAGGTGTAGAATATAAATTCTAATGGGTATTTAGATTTAAAAGGCGATGCAAACATCGCCTTTTTTATTACGGCATCAAATATGGGTTAATGAAAATCGACAAAGAATCATTATTTTGATAACAGGCTTATAACACCTAAAACTTGATCTAGACTTAAGTGATGGCCGAATGGGGGTGTAAACCTTGGAAGATTGTGCGGATATAATTATGCAGATCTGCCAATAATGTTGTGCTGAAACGTGATAAGCATATTCAGGAAACAGCATGATCATGAATGTTTTCGGTGCTACATTAACCCACAAGATTTGTGAGGTATTAAAATGACAATTCGTGCTGTTTTATTTGATCTGGATAATACCTTAACCCATCGTGATCAAAGTATTTTGGCATATAGCCAACATTTGGCGAATACCTATCAGCAGCAATTACAGCAAGTTGAGATCAGCCAGATTCAGTCGATTATTCGCCGTATTGACAATGGGGGCTACCCTAAAAAAGAATTACTCACTCATCCGAGTATTGCAGCTTCCGTGGCTTATGCGCTACAGCAAGAACTGAATTGGAACAGTCTGCCTGATTTTGAAGAACTTACTCAATTCTGGTTTCAGCAATTTGGATTATCTGCGGTTGCCATGCCAGGCGCGAATAGTCTGTTAGCAGAATTAAAACAGCAAGGTTATAAACTGGCGGTGGTTTCCAATGGGGGACATGCCACCCGTTTAACCATTTTGCAAGGCTTGGGTTTTAGCCATTATTTTGATGAAATTATCAGTTCTGAACTGGTCGGTATCAGCAAGCCAAATCCTGAAATCTTTCTGCATACCAGCCGGCAATTGGATGTTGCACCACAAAACTGTCTTTTTATTGGCGATCATCCAGTCAATGATATACAAGGCGCGACCCAAGCGGGCATGCAGGCTTTATGGCTTAAAGGTTTTCATGAGACTGAAGATCATAAGTCGATGAATACGATTCAAAATTTAGCTGAAATTCAGCAATATTTATAAGGTTTATTGTCGTTTATCTATTTTCAGAAAGGGAAGTCACATTGATACAGATAAAAAAAGCGACTCTTTCGAGTCGCGCTGAAAATGGTAATTAAGTTTAAAGAAAGGTTTAAAAATCAGCTTAAAAAATAGTTTCTTCCGAATTGGCAGAAATTTTATGGATAGACAAGTCCGCACCACGAAATTCATCTTCTTGGGATAAACGGATGCCCATGGTGATTTTGAGTGCACCGTAAACCAGAAAGCCGCCAGCAAGTGCAATCGAGATTGCCAGTAGTGTGCCAATCATTTGCGAAATCATGGAAACATTGCCGAGTCCGCCTAACCATTGCTGTCCGAAAACACCCACGGCCAAGCCGCCAAATGTTCCGCATACGCCGTGCAATGGCCAAACACCAAGTACGTCATCGACTTTAAGTTTATTTTGCGTATAGGTAAAGAGTTTCACGAAGATCACGCCTGCAACTGCTCCAATTATAAGCGCTCCAACTGGATGCACCACATCAGAACCTGCACAAATCGCCACTAAGCCCGCTAAAGGACCATTGTGTAAAAAGCCCGGGTCATTTTTGCCCATGAAGTTGGCAGCAACGGTTCCACCGACCATCGCCATGAGCGAGTTAATCGCCACCAGACCTGAAATAGCATCCAGACGTTGCGCGCTCATCACGTTAAAGCCAAACCAGCCTACGATTAAGATCCATGAACCCAAAGCAAGAAAAGGAATGGAAGAGGGTGGATGTGCGCTTACTCGACCATCTTTTTTATAACGGCCGTGACGCGCTCCCAGTAAAATGACGGCAACTAAAGCGATCCATCCGCCCATGGCATGCACCACGACAGAACCGGCAAAGTCATGAAAACTTGCACCAAATGTGCTTTCTAACCATTGTTGCAGTCCTAGGTTGCCATTCCATGCAATGCCTTCAAAGAAAGGGTAGATCAAGGCGACCAGTAATAAGGTGGCGATGGCTTGGGAACGCATTTTGGCGCGTTCAGCAATACCGCCAGAAATAATGGCAGGAATAGCTGCGGCAAAGGTCAGCAAAAAGAAACAGCGCATCAGGTTATAGCCATGATCTGCGGCTAAAGTTGCGCCAATATGGAAAAAATGTTGCCCATAAGCAATGTAATAGCCAACAAAAAAATACGCGATGGCTGAAATAGAGAAGTCAGTCAGAATTTTGCTGAGTGCATTGACCTGGTTTTTATGTCGTACTGTGCCCAGCTCCAAAAATGCAAAACCTGCATGCATGGCTAAAACTAAAACTGCACCAAGAAGGAGAAAGAGTAAATCAATATTTTGCATATTTTAGCCCCATTTTAGTGCTGTTTTTCACAAAAAGGAGATCAGTATATCGAGGCATATAATTTGAGGAAGGGTTTTGAAAAAGGAAAATATTGATCATTCATCTAAAAAAATGCTCAAGACTCGATATAAAGCAAAGCCTGATTTTTAGATGCATTTTATGCACCAATTTGAGGCAAAAGATTTAATTTAAAGTATATATAAATATATGATTACTAAATTAAATTTAGGACTTATGAATTCGCCTATTTTTTCGGCGTTTTCCCATGGCACTGAATAGTGGCAATGTGATTGATCTAAAATATTAAAAATAATTTAAAGATGATTTGAAGATAATTAAGCAATGCATTGTGATGAAGCCGTTTTAGCTGCTTTTATCATCAATGAGGGTGCGTTTTAAAAATTATACTTTAACCAAATCTAAATTCGATCTGATGTAGAAACTTATACGGTAGAGGAAACTGAATATATTTAAACCAGATAAGATGAATAATTAATCAATACGGGATACAAAATCCATAACGAAATGGTAGTTTTGGTTTTGATATCACAGTTTTAACCCTAGAAGATAAGTGCTCATTTTATATTGTATTTTAAGGTTTAAAGATGAAACGGAGTATGCTCGCATTACTGGCACTGATTGGTTTTAATACCTTTGCAGCAGAAGGAACTCAATTTGACTGGGGCTATGCTGCGCAGACTGCACCGGCACAATGGGGCAAAATCAAGCCTGAATATCAAGCCTGCGAAGGGGTCAATCAAGCACCGATTAATATTGATCAAACCATATCCGCAACACTGCCTGCTTTAAAATTAAATTACAGCTCAAAAGCGGACACCATTATCAATAATAATCGTACCGTGCAAATCAATTTTGCTCAGGGCAGTACTCTCGATTTAGAGCAAAAAGTCTTTCATCTGAAACAATTTCATTTACATAGCCCAAGTGAAAACACCATTAAAGGAAAAAGCTTTGCCATGGAAATGCATCTGGTGCATGCCACTGAGCAAGGCGAGTTAGCGGTTATCGCTGTGATGTTTGAAGAAGGCCAGGAAAATAAAAAGCTGAAACAGCTCTGGAAAGAATTACCGAAAAAAGCAGGCAATGCCGTACAGTTGAAACATCAAGATTTTGCTGCTGCATTCTTACCTGAAAAGTTGGATTACTATCGTTTTAATGGTTCTTTAACCACGCCGCCATGTTCAGAAGGGGTGCGCTGGATTGTACTTAAAGATATTCAACACGCATCGAAACAGCAGATTCAGGCATTTTCAAGTCTGATGGAACATCCGAATAACCGTCCTGTGCAACCGACCAATGCACGCCTGGTTCTTGAATAATTGCATCCCAATAAAAAAGCAGATCATATGATCTGCTTTTTTTTAAATGCTGATCTGTTTAGTGCAAGATTTTATTCAGGAATTGCTGAGCGCGTTCACCACGCTGGGTATTAAAGAATTCATCCTTGGTACAGTCTTCAACAATTTTACCTTGATCCATAAAAATCACGCGATTTGCGACCTGACGGGCAAAGCCCATTTCATGGGTCACACACATCATGGTCATGCCTTCTTTGGCCAGCCCCACCATCACGTCTAATACTTCGGTAATCATTTCAGGGTCAAGTGCCGAGGTCGGTTCATCAAACAGCATGGCAATCGGGTCCATGCTTAAGGCACGGGCAATCGCCACACGTTGTTGTTGTCCACCGGAAAGCTGTGCAGGGAATTTATCCGCCTGCGCACTGAGTCCAACACGGTCTAAATACGCCAAGCCTTTTTTCTTGGCTTCAGCTTCAGAACGTCCCAAGACTTTAATCTGGGCAATGGTCAAGTTTTCAGTAATGGTCAAATGCGGAAACAATTCAAAATGCTGAAACACCATGCCGACGCGACTACGCAATAAGTTCAAGTTGGTTTTCGGGTCTTTAATTGAAATTCCGTCGACCGTGATATTGCCTTGCTGGAAGGCTTCCAGACCATTGACCGTTTTAATTAATGTTGATTTCCCCGAACCTGAAGGACCACAGACCACCACCACTTCACCTTGGCGAATTTGCGTCGTGCAATCTGTGAGAACCTGAAATTTATCGTACCATTTACTCACGTTCTGAATGTCGATCATCACTTTGTTATCATTCATACACGTAACCTTCTTTGTAATTTTTTAACAGCATAAGTGGCCAAAAGACTAATGGTGAAATACACCAAACCTGCAAATAAAATGTACTGGGTCAGCAGCGACATCAGGTCACCACGAACATAATTGGTTCTGAAAAAGTCCAGTAAGCCGATGGCATAAACCATGGTGGAATCCTGGAATAAAATAATGGTTTGTTGCAGCAGGAGCGGCGTCATTTTGCGAAAGGCTTGCGGCAAGATAATCAGTCGCATCGATTGTCCATAACTCATGCCTAAAGCAGAAGCCGCTGCGGATTGTCCACGCGAAATGGACTGAATGCCGGCACGCACAATTTCAGAAAAGTAGGCCGCTTCAAACAGCATAAAGGCCACAATACTGGAGACCAGCGCGGTATCAATGGTCAGGTAATTTCCTGTGACTGCAGTATAAAAAAAAGGTACCGCAAAGTAGAACCACATCAGCACCAACAGCAAGGGAATGGAACGGAACAGGTTCACATAACCTTGTGCAATAAAGTTAAAAACCTTAATGGAAGATAAACGCATTAAAGCCAGTATCGTGCCAATTAAAATACCACCGACTGTGGCAATACAAACCACTTTTAAGGTGATGCTGAAACCATGCCATAGAGCAGGGCCAGAGAGTTGTAAATCATTTAAAAATGCAGAGAGCCATTCCATTATTTGCCTCCTGCAATTAAACCGGGTACATGCAAGCGTCTTTCCAGCAGGGTCATTGCCGAGATTAAACAGACGTTAATCACAATGAAAATCACGGTCACAATGGTATAAATCTCGATGGTATTTTGCGTATATTCACTGATGGTTTTCATCTGGGAAATAATTTCCGCGACCCCCACGAGTGAAGCGACTGAAGTATTTTTGACACAGTTGGTCAGCTCTGAACTGAGTGGCGGCAAAATGGTGCGAAAGGACTGCGGTAAAATGACGTGGCGGTAAAGTTGAGCAGTACTGAAACCCATGGCATAACCGGCATTGACCTGTCCAACCGGCAAGGCTTCAATGCCTGTACGTACCTGTTCACAGACCCGTGCAGCGGTAAATAAACCCAAACCGACACTGGCAGAAATTAGCGCCGTGGTATTGGCACCCAAGTCATTAATCCACCAACTGCGAATGGCTGACGGTAAAAAGTTGGGAACCACATAAAACCAGATAAATAATTGAATCAGCAAAGGTACATTACGGAAAATGGTGACATACGCCGTTCCGATAGCGCGGGCAGTTTTGCTTGGCAAAGTCCGCATGATACCCAGAATGCTGCCCAAAACCATGGCAATGGTCCATGCAACAAGCGCAATCACCAACAACCAGCCCAGACCAATTAAAACCCATTGCAAATAGGTACTGTCACCGACCCCTGTGGATTGCCACAAAACACTCCAATTCCAACTATAATTCATAGTGACTCCACTGAAAAGTCAGGTAAAAATCTCTTTTACCTGACTTTGAAAGTATGTTGTTTTAAAGTTTATTGATCGCGATCGTGTGGAGTAGCAATTAACGCTTTAAGCTGATCTGACATTTTGAAGTTTAAATTGATATTTTTTGGTGGAATAGGTTGCTGGAACCATTTCTCATACATTTTGTTTATTTCACCCGAACTATAGGTGGCTTTAATCGCATCATCGACCACTTGTTTAAAGCCTGTGTCGCCTTTACGCAGCATACAGCCATAAATTTCTTGAATGGGTGCAGTGCCGACAATTTCCCACTTGTTCGGATCCGAAGCTTTAGATTTTTCACCGGCAAGCAAGATGTCATCCATCATAAAGGCAGCGGCACGACCGTTTTGTAGCATCAGGAATGATTCTGCATGGTCTTTGGCAGAAATAATTTCACCAATGCCAAGCTCTTGCTGATGCTGACGGATATAACGCTCAGATGTTGTTCCAGCTGTAGTTACCAGTTTTTTGCCTTTCAGATCGGTGAAATCTTTGACGCCTGAATCTTTAGCGGTAAGCAGACGCGAACCCACTTCAAAGAAACCGACAGAGAAATCAACCTGTTGCTGACGTTCTTTATTGTTAGTAGTTGAACCACATTCCAAATCAACGGTGCCATTTGAAACCAAAGGAATACGGTTTTGACTGGTCACCAGGTTATAGCGAATTTTCAGGTCCGGCATATTCAGTTTTTGTTTAACCGCTTCAACCACTTTTAATTGCAGGTCATGCGCATAACCGACCGGCTGATTTGGATTGTCGGCAATATAAGAGAACGGAATAGAAGAATCGCGATAGCCCAACACGATGGTGCCAGATTTCTTGATTTTATCCAGGGTGCCTGAAGATGCCGTATCTGCACCGCTGGCAGGTTGGTCATTTGAAGCAGGAGCTTTATTGTCGCTACAAGCCGTTAAGCCAAACATAAAGGCGCTTGCGCACAGTAGCGAAGTCAGGGTGCGTTTAGAGGTCATGTACAAAACTCCTTTTGTGTATTTTATTCATCATTTGCTTATGGTCTTGGACTGATCCATTTATCAAGTTATGCACAAATGATGCTGTTGTAATTATTCATGCAAGACTGCATCAATTTCATCTTAAGCGAGTTATCTAGTATTGCTCAAGCAAAATTTATGCAGAATTTGTTAATGATAAATGTTTAGGAAATAACCATTTTTTAGCCAAAACCCCGTATAGCAAGCGACTTTAACTACAGCAGGAAACATGCCAGAGTAAGTTCCTTATTTTGACTTGCGACTAAAGTTCAAGGCGGTTTAATTTGAACAAAAGATAAAAATATCCAGAACCCATGACCATTTAACTTAACATCTGACTATTCAGCGCTTTGGCCCAGCGGCAACATTTACAACGTGAACATTGCTGATCCGGCTTGGAAATATAATCGACATGACCGCAATACATGCAGGCATAACAGGTGTCCGGTTCTACTTGAGTGGTTTGCTGATACTGTTTGGGGAAAAGCGGCAGGCCATAACGTATTTCATCCGGTTTGAACAATAAAATACTAAATTTACCATCAGTTTCCAGTAAGCCGGCACGTACCTGACCCAAATGTTCGATGCCTTGCTGACGCATTTCAGCAAAGAATTCATCATGCGACATTTTGCCGCGTTTAATCTTGTCCAGAACCAGTACCCCATCTTCTACAATATAAAGCGACTTTCCTTCGATTAAGTCTTCGAAGGGTTGGTATTTCATCATCAGCCAGGTGGTCAGGCGATACAGGATAATGACAATACTCATGATCAGCAGCGCCTGGATCAGCGGCAGATCTTCAGTGAACATCGGGTCACCGGCAATGGAACCAAGGGATAAAATAATCGCCAGCTCGAAAATGGACAGTTGCCGAATACCCCGTTTCCCGGTTAAGCGCAGAAAGATCATAATCATGATAAACATGAGAATTACACGTATGGTGATTTCTGCGGCAAATGTCCACGTGGTGTCATGAATAAAGATACTGGCCCAATCCATGTATGCTGTTCCTTTCTATAATTGCTTCATCATTCTTTTTATACTATGCACCAGTAGAGCAGGGTGTATGTTTATAGTTCGGTAAAGAACTGCCAGTATTTGAGTAACTTAGTTAATTGAAAATAACCGGTATGAAAAAATAAAAAGATGAATAAGCCAATAAACCAATTTGTAGTTTTAAATTTCACACGCGGGACGCGGCATAAGATAATCTAAGCTGAAACATTGTGATGGCAGGTGCTGCGTATCAGGCATCATCTTTCCAGCTAATCCTTTAATTTGCTTGCCATACACTTGTCTGTCATTGAGTCAGGAATATTGCTATAGTTTTTCTTTTGCTTTTTTCTTCCCTATGTCTTTCAATTTAAAAACCACGGTTCAGCCAGATGCAGAGCTTTCGCCCCAGCAGAAAAAGCTCAATCGTCTGATTGAAAAAATTGAACAGCAAAAAGTAGACTTGGCAGCATGGGAAAAAGCTCAAAACGACATTCAACAATATGCGCGTCAAACTTTGGTGCCGGTGTATAACGAATTGCACACTGTATTGTTTCAGCAGCTTGAACAGTTATGGAAGCACTTACATGGCGGTAAATTTTCAAAAGCTGAAGTCGTGCTGCTTGATGAAAAAATCCAACATTTTGCGGCTTATTTAAAAGGCTCCAAAGCCTTGTCTGAACAAGAAGCCAATACAGTCGAAGAAATTGATACCTTCTACCAGCAATATGCAGAACATACAAACGCGAAAAAAGCCAAGAAAAAGCCTTTAGCTGAAACAGATTCCGGGTTTGAAAGCGCTGAATCAGATGCAGATGAAACAGCATTTGATACTTTCGGTGATTGGGATAATACAAAGCACGAACAGCAACGCGAACAAGCCAAACTTAAAAAACAACAAGAGAAACGCGAGCAAGCAGCGAAAATGGCAGAGCAGTCACTGAAAACGGTGTATTTAAAAATTGCAGCTGTTATTCACCCTGACCGTGAGCAAGACGAAAGCAAGAAACTTGAAAAAACTGAAATGTTGCAACATGCCAATGCCGCTTATGAGCAGCAGGATTTGTTTTATTTACTCAAACTGCAAATACAAATTGAGCAGAATAGAGGGGCAGCGCAAAAAGGTTTAACTGCAGATCAAATCAAGTTTTATAAATTGGCACTTGATGCACAAAGTCAGCAGCTCGATAGCCAGATAGATGACATCATTGATTCATTGGTCTGGTCAGAGAATGCCAAAATTGCCGTGCAAAAGTCCAAAGGGAAAGTTCAAATTTCGGATTTGTATAAGCAAATTGATGCGGATACCGCAGCCATTAAGCAGCAACTAAAATGGGAAAAGGAACGACTGAAATATATGAGCCGTGTGAAAGGGATAGAGATGTTGTTAGAGAATGGGGTGATTTAATGCTTTTCTCCCTCTCCCTTTGGTCATAGGTATCTACACAATTTCCGAGCTTTGCGTTAAATTGAAGAGCATGCTCTTCAATTTAACATCTCTGGCCTGGATCAGCGTCTTGTCAAACGCTATAACAGCCTTGTAAAACTCAATATGACTCCTCTTGCTTCACTTGCTCCCGCAATCAAAGACCTGGCCTCTACCCAAAAGTCGAGTTTCTCAACTACACAGGCAGTTTGGCGATTCCT
>NZ_SJNZ01000021.1 GCF_004331155.1 Acinetobacter terrestris | reverse complement strand
GATGAGCAGGTCTGATTCTTACAGAATGATGGCATTGTTTGAGAAATTTCCAATAAGTTGCTTCAAATTTAAGAAAGAAATCATCAATGATGCAGAATAATTCGGTACTATTGAACATGAGGACTAGAGTTGTGAGTTTGGTGTGGTAACTCAACTGATGGCTCTAGTCTTCTTATTTTTCAAGTCAATTTCTTATCCGCGATTCGGGTTAATTTAAGTATTTTATTTTTAATCATTTAATGAGATTTAAAGTAATATTTTTATTCTTAATAATAACCTTGGGAAATTATTTTGGTTAAAAAATACTTTATTCTTTTGGTTGGTCTTTGTAATTAAATCATTACATATCATTGGGTTATATTGTTTTATATGGATTTTCTTTAAAACCAACTGTTTTGGTTCATTTTTATTTGTTAAAAATCAATATATTATGAATTTATGTGATGAATCATATATATTTTATAGGTGGTCGTAATGAAAATGAAATGGGTTCCGGAATATAATACTGGTATCGATGTGATTGACGATCAACACAAACGAATTCTTGATTATATCAATGAAATTAATGATGTGGTAGAACATACGGATCGTGCCCGTATTAAACAGATTCTTGAAAACATTATTGATTATACGCAATCCCATTTTACCTTTGAAGAGTCTTTACAAGAAGAAGCCGGTTATAAATACCGCGTTCCGCATAAACGTGTCCATGATTTATTTATTAAAAAAATTGAATCTTACCGTGACCGTTTTGAAATGGGTCAAGCGATTGAAAGTGAATTACATGAAGTGCTTTCAAAATGGCTGATTAATCATATTCAGCACGATGATGCTGATTATGTGGGTGCCGTAAAAGAAAATATGATGGGCATCATTAAAGAAAAAGAAAAGAAAACAGGTAAAAACTGGTTTGCTCGTTTCTTTTCATAAAGAAAAATAAACCAGATAATAACAAATACAAGTCATAATAACCTTGCGCAGCAAATCATTAGGCATGATGGTTTGCTTTTTTCTTTTTGATTTTCCCTCCTGACAAAGGCAAAATAGCCAAAGACTTTTTTAAGGAACGCATCATGCAGGACAATGCTATGTCACGATGGCTATCACCGCTGATGGCATTTTGTTTATCTTTTATCATCATTGCCACATTAGCACCGATAGTCGGAATTCAGGTTGAGCGTCAACTTGATTTTTGGTTGTTATGGTTAGGTACTATGCTTATTTTGGCATTACCGGTCTGTTATTTAGAAATTGCCTTGGCGAAACGCTCAAAAACCACAGCGTTAAATGCATTGTCTAGTTTGACACGTGATGCAGATGCATCGCAAAAATGGCGCGTAGTCGGATGGCTCGCGGTTGTGTTTATTCCTTTCCTGGCAGGCGGCATGCTGTCTAATGCAAGCCAGTTATTGGGTCATTTTGCTTTTAATGGAATTGCACCAAATCTGTTGTTCGTTGGCTTGGCGATTGTTGCAATTGCACTTTCATTTGCACCGCGAAAGATGATTGTCATCCTCAGTGTGGTCGGTGTTTTAGCTTCCTTAATTCTGGCCAATGTGATGGGAACGGCTTTGCCTGCTTGGCAAGTCACGCCGGTTGAATTTAGCGAGTGGGGCAGTGCGACCGTATTGGCACTCGTGGCGAGCGGTTTAGGCATGGGCCTATACTGGCAAAGTAGTTTGCCTGCGCTTAAACAACAAGATGTTGCCACCAAAATAGCATTACCCATCTGGATTGCGCAATTATTGGCAGTAGTTGCTTTTGGCTTCTTTGCGGCCAATGCTCAAATTCCAGTTTTTGCCTTTGTAGTTGCTGTAGTCAGTACATCTGCACTTTTACTCAATATGGCGCGTGAACAATTATTACAACGTCAACTGAATATCGCGATTCAATGGCTGGTGATTTTGGTTGCTGTGCTGGTTTGGGCGATTCCTGCAATCAGCCCAATTTTTAATACCATACTCATGCTGTGGGGCTTAGTGATTTGCTTGATCTATGCTATTTTTGCCGGATGGATCATGAAAATTAGCCATTTACGTAAATCCATGAATTTTAGCAATGAGCTATTTTATAACTTGTGGCGTATTGCAGTGCGTGTGGTACTGCCTGTATCGATCATCGTGGCGATGATTGCCATCATTGGACAATTGGTCTAATGAACGAGATGCAACAGGTTTGGGTGGCGTATGCGGCTCAGGATCGACAGTTTCATCTGGCTGTTCCTTTTCATCCAGGTATGACTGCTTTAGATGCGATTGAACGAAGTGGTATTCGGGCACAAATTGCTTTGCCCGAACCACTTGCATTGGGAATTTTTGGGATGCGGTTGCAAGATCCGAATCAAATATTACAAGCCGGTGATCGTGTCGAGATTTATCGTGCATTAACGATCAATCCGAAGGATATTCGCCGGAAACGTGCTGCAGAAAATCCGGTCGGACTTTATTGTCGCGGAAATCGCTTTAAACAATTGAAGTGATAAGAAAAACCCCTCATTGAGGGGTTTATTTTTATTTCAAAGCGGCTATAGTGGTGGCGCATTTAGAATCGCTTCTTTTGATCCTGGCAAGCCGGGTTGAGATTCTGGAATGGTTTCCAGACCTTCAATCTTGATGACAGTCCCTGTTTGATCGAAGTAAATTCTTAAATGTTGACCGTGAGCAGCCGGGATTTTGGCTTTTTTAGCGTAAGTTCCTGGTGTATAGTTGTAGATATAGTCCCAACGTAAAGGATTCATTGGGTCTGAAACTGTAGGACTACCGAGCAAGAAGCGAACTTGTTGGTGACTCATACCGACCTGAATTTTTGAAGCTTGTGCTTGAGTTAATGGCGTCCCTTGCGGAATATCAACTTTATAAACGCCCAAGGTCGAACAGCCTGCGAGCAGTGAAGTGACGAACAACGTCAACATGATTTTTTGCATTTTGCTACACTATCCCAAATTAATTATGATGCATTTGATCCACGGATAGATCATACTGCATCTAAACTTTGTTGCATATTCCAACTTTAAATTTGTTGAGAGACCTTTTTACATGCCTATTTCAAATCAAGATTTACGCAAAGCTGGACTTAAAGTTACGCTTCCACGAATAAAAATATTGGAATTACTAGAAAATTCAAGACAACACCATTTAAGCGCAGAAGACATTTATAAAACTTTACTTGAACAAGGTGAAGATGTCGGTTTAGCAACTGTGTACCGCGTGTTAACACAGTTTGAAGCTGCGGGTATTATTCAGCGCCATCATTTTGAAAACAATCATTCAGTTTTTGAAATCATGCAAGAAGATCACCACGATCATATTGTTTGCCTGAATTGCAGCAAAGTCGTTGAATTCATCAATGACGTGATTGAACATCAGCAACATGAAGTGGCTGAAAAGTATGGCTTCACTTTGACAGGTCACTCTTTAAATCTATACGGTTATTGTGATGCAGCTGAATGCCAAGAGGCATTACGTAAAAAATAATACTGACTTAGAATTAGTTAAAAAACAGGCTTGATTTGAAGCCTGTTTTTTTTGTATTTAAATTTGAACGTTAAGCCTGACCATCAAAGGTGATGTTGCTACTTGCATGCAATAAGCGCTCGGCACCTTCTTCGGACAACTTGATTTGTAAACGCAGATCGTTGGGTGAGTCTGCATGTTTCAAAGCATCTTTATAGGTAATCTGTCTGGCTTTGTACAAGTCAAACAAGGCCTGGTCAAAGGTTTGCATCCCCAATTCACGTGAACGTTTCATCAATTCTTTAATTTCATGCACATCACCTTTACGGATCATGTCCGCAATTAACGGCGAGTTGATCAAAATTTCAATTGCTGCACGACGAGACTGCCCATCCACAGAAGGAATAAGTTGTTGCGCAACCACGGCTTTTAAGTTGAGTGACAAATCCATAAACAATTGGTTATGACGGTCCGCATCAAAGAAGTGAATAATCCGGTCAATCGCCTGATTGGCATTGTTGGCGTGTAGTGTGGCAAATACCAAGTGGCCTGTTTCAGCAAAGGCAATCGCGTAATCCATGGTTTCACGCGAACGAATCTCACCAATCAAGATGACGTCGGGTGCTTGACGCAGGGTATTTTTCAAGGCAACTTCAAAAGAGTCGGTATCAATGCCCACTTCACGCTGGGTAATGATACAGCCCGCATGTTCATGGATAAATTCAATCGGGTCCTCAATGGTGATGATATGACCTTTAGAATTCTGGTTGCGATAGCCAATAATAGATGCTAAAGAAGTGGATTTACCTGTGCCTGTCGCACCCACGAACAGAATGATACCGCGCTTGGTCATCGCCAATTCTTTTAAAATAGGCGGTAATTTCAGTTCCTCCATGGTCGGAATGACGGTTTCAATACGACGCAATACCATACCGGGTTCATCGCGCTGTTGAAATGCACTGACACGGAAACGGGCAGTTTTGTCACGGTTACTGATGGCAAAGTTACATTCGCGCGTTTCAGCAAATTCTTTACGCTGCTTTTCACTCATAATCGCGTTTAAAAGTTGCCCGACAATTTCGCCAGTCAGCTTGGTCTTTGCAATTGGAACAATCTGACCATTAATTTTCATAGACGGTTCAACATCGGCAGTAATAAACAAGTCGGATGCCTGCTGTTGAATCATCAAATTCAGTAAGTCGTTAAAATCCATAATAAGATCCTAAATCCGTTTAAACTTATAAGAATGATTCTGGTTGTTTTGCCATGGTGCGCGCAGTTTGCGGGCTGATAATGCCTTTAGCGACCAGCGTTTTCAGGCTTTGATCCAGCGTAGTCATACCGTAGTTGGCACCGGTTTGAATGGCAGAATACATTTGAGCCACTTTGTTTTCACGGATCAGGTTTCGGATGGCAGGAATACCGATCATGATTTCATGCGCTGCGACACGACCGCCACCATTTTTCTTCAATAATGTTTGAGAAATTACAGCTTGTAATGATTCAGACAACATGGCACGAACCATGTCTTTTTCTTCTGCCGGGAATACGTCAATCACACGGTCAATGGTTTTTGCCGCAGAGGTGGTATGTAGGGTACCGAAGACCAAATGACCCGTTTCAGCGGCAGTCAATGCCAAACGAATGGTTTCAAGGTCACGCATCTCACCGACCAGAATAATGTCAGGGTCTTCACGCAGCGCTGAACGTAATGCTTCGTTAAAGCCATGCGTGTCACGATGCACTTCACGTTGGTTAATCAAACATTTTTTTGATTCGTGTACAAATTCGATTGGATCTTCGACCGTTAAAATATGGTCATAACGGTTATCGTTAATATAGTCGATCATTGCAGCAAGCGTGGTTGATTTACCCGAACCTGTAGGTCCAGTCACTAACACGATCCCGCGCGGGAAATTACAAATATCTTTGAAAATTTGACCCATGCCAAGGTCTTCAATGGTCAGTACCTTTGATGGAATGGTACGGAATACTGCACCTGCACCGCGGTTCTGGTTAAATGCGTTGACACGGAAACGCGCCACACCCGGTACTTCAAAAGAAAAATCAGTTTCAAGTTTTTCTTCAAAATCACGACGCTGTTTATCGTTCATGATGTCATACACAAGTTTGTGTACTTCTTTATGTTCTAAAGCGGGTAAGTTGATACGACGGACTTCGCCATCGACACGGATGAGTGGTGGCATACCTGCTGATAAGTGTAAGTCTGACGCCCCATTTTTAGCAGAAAAGGCTAAAAGTTCAGTGATGTCCATAATTTCCCCGAGATCATTTAAATGTTATTTATTTTGTTAGAATAATAAGGCTTTCCCAGAGCTTAACCAACAGTTAGTTTAAAGGGAAAGTAAAAAAAGATGAATGAAAGTGAGAACCTTGTCAATGAATAGTCTTCAAGCGTCACGAAATAAAGTTTTACAGCAAATAGAAGATGCCTGTAAACAGGCCCAGCGTGAGCCGGAAACCGTACAGTTACTGGCTGTTTCGAAGACTCAGCCAAGTGAGTCCTTACGCGAAATGTACCAGGCCGGGCAGCGTGCATTTGGCGAAAATTATTTGCAAGAGGCCTTGGATAAAATTGAAAATTTAAATGATTTAGACATCGAATGGCATTTTATTGGACATGTCCAGCGCAATAAGACCAAGCATTTGGCTGCAAGTTTTGCCTGGGTGCATGGAGTGGATCGTTTGATTATTGCCGAGCGTTTATCCAGTCAGCGTGAAGCATCTCAAGTACCGCTGAATATCTGTCTACAAGTCAATATTGATGCACAGGACAGCAAAGATGGATGTCAGCCGAATGAAGTAGCGGAACTGGTAAAAAGTATTAGCCAGCTGCCACAGCTAAAATTGCGTGGCTTGATGGTGATTCCAGCACCCAACAATACTGCTGCTTTTGCAGATGCGAAGCAACTTTTTGATAGGGTTAAAAAAGAACATGCGCATCCTGAAGACTGGGATACCTTAAGCATGGGCATGTCAGGGGATATGACTGAGGCGATTGCTGCAGGTTCCACCATGGTGCGGGTGGGAACGGCCTTGTTCGGCGCGCGGGATTATTCTAACTAAACCATACTCAGCTCCATTTGATCGTTTTGAAAACTGAACTTTAGGGTTCAGTTTTTGTTTTAAAAATTGAACTTTCCACTAAAGTTGAGTACAAGAAGAACTAGCTAAAGGAATAATCTGTATAGAAACCATTGATTCGACCAAGGAAATAGGCAAGTTTATGGCAGCATATTATCAACTCATCGGGCGAAATACCGATACCACCGGAAAAGTCACGACGCATTACCGATCAACAATACTGGCCCAAGGCGCATGGAATGAACATGAACAGCATATGGCACCAGCGACCGGAATTATCTGTGCGGAATTGGACCAGTTTTTACCACGTGGTGATATGCGCATTGGCCGAATCAGTTTGGATATTTTAGGTCTGATTCCTGCAGGTGAGTTTAGTATCACCACCCGAGTGATTCGCCCGGGCAAGACCATTGAACTGATTGAATCAGAAATGATGGCTGGGGGTAAAACCTGTGTGGTCGCAAGAACCTGGCGCATGATGACCCAAAATAGCCAGTTGATAAAAGGTCTGGAAGATGCAGATGCGGCTGGCCCTGAAAATGCCCCGATCTGGGAAGGGATTCGTCAGTGGCCGGGTGGATATATTCAGTCCATCGAAGCAAGAAGTCATGAGCGTTTTACAGGTAAGGGGATTGTCTGGTTGCGAACACCGCATGACATGGTTGAAGGTGAACCGACCAGCGATTTTGTTCGCTTGATGGGCATGGTGGATACGGCCAATGGTATTGTGCCACGTCAAGACTGGCCATTTAGCTGGGGCTTTCCTAATCTGGATTTGCAGATCCATATGCACCGTTTACCGCAAGGTCAGTGGCTGGGCTTGGAAACCGTACAGCAGTATGGGGACGACGGCATTGGCCTGACCAGTTCGGTGTTGCATGATATTGATGGACCATTCGGGCGCAGTGAACAGATTCTGACTTTACGTCCCATGGCATAGTTTTTTGCAAATAAAAGCCTAGAGTATCTTCTAGGCTTTTTTATGACTTTCGGATTTTAAAATTACCCAACCACTTGAATGGTACTAGCACCTGCACCTAAGGGTTTCACCTGAATCTGCACAGGAATGCGTTCATGCATTTCCTGAATATGCGAGATCAATACCACTTTACGCCCCTGGCTTTGCAACTGATCTAAGGCATTCATCACCATATATAAAGAGGATGCATCTAAAGTCCCAAAACCTTCATCAATAAACAGCGATTCAATTTTCATCGAACCTGACGCCATATTGGCAATGGCCAAAGACAAGGCGAGGGCGGTCAGGAAGGATTCACCGCCAGAAAGTGAAGAAACCGAACGGGTTTCACCATCCATGTCATGATCGACAATCGCGAGGCTTAAAGAATGATCCAGACGCTTGAGGGTATAGCGCTGCGATAACATGGTCAATTGCTGATTGGCATGTTCCACCAGAATGTCGAGATTATATTGCTGTGCATAATCACGGAAATCTTTGCCTTTTGCATCCCCGATCAGGCCTGAAATTTTGCCCCAGCGATGTTCCTGTTGCTGAATGTTTTGAATCTGATCGGCATATTTTTGCAGTTTGTGCACATTTTGCTGATGCACTTCAAGTTTTAAATTGAGCTGGTCATACACATCTCGTTGGGCTTTTAATACCGCGAGATGCTGCTCTAATCGCTGTTGTAATGCGGTGAAATCGCAGTCTGGCTGTAATTTTAAATGTTCAGCAAGTTGTCCATGCATGGTTTTTAAAGCCGACGACGCTTCATTCAGCATGCGTTCGGCTTGCTGGAGTTGCTGACGAATCTGGTGCTCTTGGGTGCTATCAATGAGCAGTAACTGGGTTAACTGATCTGCTTCAAAATCTGGATGCAGTGTTAACCATTGCTGAATTTCAGTATCCGATTTTTCTTTGCCATCCATATGCTGTTGTTGCTGGACTTTAAGCTGGTTTAACTGATTCTTCTGCGTTTCAAAATTTTGACGTAATTGTTCAAACTGTTGTTTCAATTGAGCATAAGTGGCTTGCTGTTGCTGGCGCTTTTGATCATGCGCTTTTAGCCAATCATTCGGCTTATCTTGCTGTGTGCCGGTCATATCAAAAATAAGCGAACAGGCAATTTTACTGTTGTGTTGGCCTTTTTCAGAAAGTTCAGTTACGGCATTTTGAGTCTCCTCAAGCTGCTTTAACAGATAGCCAAGATCAGACTGTGCTTTTTGCAGTCCCTGTTGTTGTGCGCTTAAATCTGTATCGAGCTGTTGTAACTGTTGCAGGTGTTTAAAGCGTTGCTGCAAATCCTGTTGAATTTGTTGCGCCGTATGCACAGTATTCTGTTGCCATACTTGTTGTTGTGCTGAATTTAGGCAAGAAAAAACATTATTTACTTGAGTTTGCAAGGTTTGAGCAGACTCAAGCAAATGCTGCTGTTCCTGAATCTGATTAGATAATGTCTGTTGATCTTTAGAGGCTTGAAGCATGTTTGAAATCTGCTGTTCAGCCTGCTTTAAAGTCAGTTTGAGTTGTGTTTGCGCTGCTAAAAATTCTTGATTCAGACGTTGCTGCGGCTGCTCTAACTCAAGCTGTAATGCAGCAAGTTTAAACAGTTGTTCTAATGCGACTTTTGTCGCTTCAAGTTTTGTTGTTAATTGCGTGATTCTAGTTTCAGTCTGGGTATGTTCAGTCTGTAATTGAGTCAAACGAAGTTGCTGCTCTTGCCATCCTTTAAATGCCGCTTGCTCTAGTTCAATAGTTTGTTGTTCTTGTTGCTGTTGCAGATCAAACAGGGTCTTAGAAATAACGCTTTGGTCTTCTTTATAAGGATGATGGGTACTGCCACAGACCAGACACGCTTCACCAGATTGCAAGTTATCACGTAAATTTTCAATATTTTCCGTATGCAACAGACGCTGTTGTTGTAAAAACTGTTGCAGTTTTTCACGCTCTAATTTTGCCGTTTGATAGTCTTGTTCTGTCTGCTGGGACTGAGTTTGCTGTTGTTGCAAGCTGACACTTAAAGTATTTAACTGTGATTGAGCTGCAGCTTTTTCATGCTGATCTGAGAACCATTGAGCAAGCCGTTGCTCGATCAGACTGAACTGATTGAGTTGTGCCAGTTGCTGTTCACGTTGCTGACGGATTGCTGCTAACTGTTGTTCTAATGCTGCAACATTTCCAAACTGTGAAATATGCTGTTCAAGCTGCTGCTGTTGCTGTGCAAAATTTTGTCGGGCAGTCGCAAGATTACCTAAACTATTTTCAATGTTTTGATAGGGCTGAATAAAGCGTTGCAGTTGCCCGAGATGAACATCTAAACCGTGGTCCAAAGCTGAAAACTGTTGGCTATGTTGCAGTTGCTGCGTAATTGCAGCTTGCTTGTGTTCAAGCTGTTGAGCGTGCTCTAAGCTTGCATTGAGTTGCTGTTCTAGGGGCTGCTTTTGAAGTTTCAGCTCATCCAGTTTGGCATTGGCTTTACGAAAGTCTTGCCCAATAAAGTCACGTTCCAGAATACAGTGACGAACCTGCTGTAAGGCAGGGTCATGTTGCTGTTCAAATTCCTGGGTTGTTTTGAGGGCAGTTTCAGCCTCTAGATAAATCTTTTTTTTGGCTTCGAATTGTGTTTCAAGCACTAAAAATTGCTGCTCAGACTGTGATATTTTCGGGGCAAGTTGCTGTTGTGCCTGAATGCACTGCTGCTGCTGGAATACTACAGGACGAATACTGGAAAATATTTCCAAGCGCTGTAACTGCTCACGTTCTTTTGAGAGCTGCTGATGACTCAACTGCTGTGCATCAAAATACTGTTGTTTAACGGCAATCTCTTGCTCAAGTTTATGTTTATGTTCAAACCATTGCTGTTGTAATTCAAGTCGGGTTTTTTCTTGCTCAAGTTGTGTGAGCTGTTGTTTTATTTGCAGATGCTGCTGCTGTAAATCAGCGAGTTCCTGATCCGAAATAAGATCAATATGGCCTAACATTTCTTCGAGTTTTTTACGTTCTTTTTCAATATCTGCCGTTTTACGAAAAGCAATTTCACCAATTTTGGCAAAAATATTGGAGTTGGTTAAATATTCAAGTAAAGCGCCACGTTCATTGTCACGCGCTTTTAAAAATGCGGTCACTTCAGACTGCGCCAGTAAAACTGCACGGGTAAACTGCTCAAAACTGAGCTGGGTGATTTTATGAATGCTGGCATCCACTGCCTTGGCTTTATCCGCAATCACCACACCATCAGTTAAGCATTTTAAATGGCGTTGCACACTTTGTAATTTACCCGTGGCACTTTCACGCGCACGTTTAATTTCCCAACGCGCAAGATAATGTTTCTGATCCTGTGCCACAAAAACAAGTTCGGCAAAACCATGTCCGGTACCACGGCGAAGCACGGTTAAAGGGGAGTTGGTCAGTAATTCTGAACCATCCACATCGACCAGTTTGCCATCGCTGCCTTTGAGCCGCGGCACTTGGTTAAACAGTGCAAGACACATGGCATCTAGAATCGTGGATTTGCCTGCACCGGTTTTGCCAATAATGGCAATTAAACCGGCATTGGCCAAAGGTTCACTTTCAAAATCAATAAAGTGTTCACCAGCAAGAGATGCCAGATTTTTTATACGTATAGATAAAATTTTCATGGCAGATCCCTAAAGCGTATTTTTATTTTCAAGTGAATGATGGGCTTCTTGAACCAGAGTTTGAAAATCTTTTAACACCGCATCATCTTGCACATAACCTTTGTTTTGCCAAATCTGTTCAAACAGTTTTTCTGGCGTTGGCGGTTCAAGCTGAATTTTTGTCGCATTATTTTGTATTGCAAGATTTTTGTACTGACGTGAAATTTTTACCAGACGATAGCGGTTTTTAGGCAAGGCATCTTCAAACTGTTGTCTTAAATTGGGCAATGGCGGCGTGTCGGTATGATATTCAATATCGATATATTCACGTTGATCAATATTGGCAATTTCACCGCTGGCGAGCGCTTTAAGCTGTGCAAATACCTCATTCAATTCACCCCGAATGCGATGCAATTGAATACTGCGTGGAATGGGCAGTGCTTCAAACTGAAAAGCAGTTTCATCCGCTTTAGAGGGTTCAATTTTGACTTCAACCACTTGGTGCTTGTAGTTAATTTCACTGAAAGATAAAGGAATTGGTGAGCCGCTATAGCGAATATGCGGATGCTGAACTTTTTGTGGTTTATGCAAATGTCCAAGCGCCACATAATCAATCACATCATCAAATAACGCAGTAGACAGCGCTTCTTCATTGCCAATAATAATCGGGCGTTCAGAATCGGAAGTTTCACCACCTTGCATATGCGCATGCGACATTAAAATCAGCGCTTGATCATCCGTTTTACGTTTTTTGCCTTCGCTAATCAGTTGCTGGTGCAAATAGGCAATCGCATTTTGGCTATTGGTGGTGTGCTCATTAAAACCGGTAATTTCCGCAGCACGTAAAAAGGGTAGGCTTAAACACCAGGCGATAATATTTTTATCCAGGTCATAAATCGGCAGCAGTAAACGATCGAGATCTAAAGTCTTGTCTTCCTTCCAGCGCACCACACCAACCGTTCTGGCATTGTATTTTTCCAGTAAAGGTTCGACCTGTTCAATGCGATAACCTGAATCATGATTACCTGCGATCATCAGCGTTTGCATATGTGGGGCAAGTTCATGCGCATCGGCTAAAAACTGGTAAAGCTGTTTTTGTGCGGCAGATGCAGGATTGATCACATCAAAAATATCGCCTGAAATTAGTAGGGCATTGGGTTGTTTTTGTTTGATTTGTTCAAGCAACCAGTTTAAAAACTGTTCATGTTCATATTGGCGTGAATGGTTATAAAAGAATTGTCCCAAATGCCAATCTGATGTATGAAAAAAATGAACAGCCATATCGATGTACAATCCCTAAAATTTGCCCCGCATATACTATAGGCAAAACAGCAGCTTAATTACAGCGGAGTTTGCAAAACTTCTTTTTCATATTCTGCTATTTAAACCCAAATATACTGCAAGTAATTTATCTGTTATCAGTTGGATAAACTGAAAATTAATATCCATAAAAAAGCCCCGCTGAACTCGGACAGGGCTGTTAGGTGTTTACTTTTACATCAATCTTTAAAATGCACCGGTATCCACTGATAGCTCTTACCATCTTTAGAGTAAATATGTCCAATGCCCGGGAACGGTAAATGCGGAGCAGCGACGGTCTGTCCATTTTTAGCTAAACGGGAAAACTGCGCTAAACGGGTTTGCACCGCTTTTTTCGGGTCCACATCGAAATCAATCGCAGTTTCAGGGTGGTCAAACTGAATGCTATGTGAATGCACAATATCACCGACAAATACGATTTCTTCATTGCCAGACTTGAATGCAAAACTGAAATGTCCCGGTGTGTGTCCCGGTGTACTGATGACTTCAAAACCTTTGACCTTGTCGCCTAATTTAAAGGTCTTAAAATGTTTTTTGGCTTGATAGGGCTGAACTGCTTGCTGAATTTTCTCTACAGTTTGTTTGAATCTGGCCTGTTTATCTTGCGGTAATTTTGCTGCCTGTTTGGGATCTAGCCAATAGTTTGCTTCCGCATCGGCAACATAGACCGTTGCATTTGGAAAGCTGGCGACACCTTTAGCACTGATGCCACAAACATGATCCGGATGTAAATGGGTCAGTAAAATGATATCCACTTGCTCTGGCTTATAACCCGCAGCAATAAGGTTTTTATGTACCGAACCAAAATCTGGACCATTACAGCTTGATGCGCCACTATCCACTAAAACCAAGCTTGAACCGGTATTGACCAGAAAAGCATTCACCGAAGTTTGAACACCTTTGGCCTGATCAGCATGATATTTTTTTAAGATTTGCGTCACTTCAGTTGCTGGAATATCTTTAAATAAAGCTGGAGAGAGGTAATTGGTTCCATCGAGTAGGGCGGTGATTTGAGTTTTGCCCAATTGATGCTGATAAAAACCAGCGACCTGTTTTTGAGGTTGGATGATAGATTCAGCAGCTTGAATAGTGGTGAGGGTTGCTGTGCTTAAGGTAAGAGCGAGGAAAAGTGGTTTTAAAGTTTTCATAGGATTCTTATGGGTTTTAAAAGATTACTTCTTTTTATCACAATAAATATAAGTTTTGAACGACAAATTAAGACGCACATGTGGTGAAATTATATTCAATTTAAGCTTTTACCATCGTAATATCTTTATAAAAAATAGAGGCATAAAAATGTTCGTTCAAGCACAACAAAAAATTTGGGATATATATCAAAAGTTAAATAGAAGTCAAAAATTCTATTTGATTGGCTGTGTATTGGCTTTAAATACTTTATTTTGGTATTTAACACCCTTCCAAGATTTGTTCAACAATAGCTTATTTCTGTTAAGTTTATGTTGGATTTTCGGTATAACTTCGGACTTTATATATATATACCACAGGATATGGGCAACCACCTTAGGAAAAGTTTGCTTAGTTGTCTTATATGCACTATTAACAAATATTACATATGGTTTTGCGGATCAGATTGTTAATCAAATTATTGGATATGAATCAATTGGACTGAATAGGGTCACGAATTTTGTAGCAATAACCTTAATTCCAGTCGTTTTTATTTTAGTTACTTTTATTCTTTTTTTAGCCCTTATATTTATCTTCCAATTTTATATGATGTACGTTATTTGGGCTAAAGAAAGAGATGATTTAAAGGAAAATTATTCTGAATGGAGCTGTGCTGCTAGATTTTTAATATATCCTTTTATCTTTATGCTTTTATTTACCTTTGGAGATAAATATAAAGATAAATATTCAAACTTCATATCTGAAAAGGCTCAATCATATATTTATGACTTTGAAGCAAAGAAGTTTTCAAGATGTATTACTCCAAACGGCAGTAAGGTAATAGCAGTTTCAAGTGATGAAATTATACTTGTAACTAAAAAAGATGATAAATACAGCTTTGTACCTATGCTTTGTGATCCCATCTTAAAGAAATAATATTTATAAAAAAAGCCCCTACATCAGTAGAGGCTTTTACTCATCTCAAAACTAAACCTTAAGACACTTTATCACCCGGTTTAGCACCAGATTCAGGTGAAATCACCCAAACACCTTCGCCATTACCCGCAGCGAGCACCATACCGTTAGAAATACCAAAACGCATCTTACGTGGCGCAAGGTTAGCCACCATCACCACCAATTTACCTTTTAGGTCTTGAGGCTCATAGAACTCACGAATACCGCTAAACACATTACGTGGCTCAGCTTCACCGACATTTAAAGTTAATT
Organism: Acinetobacter terrestris; assembly: GCF_004331155.1. Classification (GTDB taxonomy): domain Bacteria; phylum Pseudomonadota; class Gammaproteobacteria; order Pseudomonadales; family Moraxellaceae; genus Acinetobacter; species Acinetobacter terrestris. The sequence goes on along the minus strand of NZ_SJNZ01000021.1, from coordinate 41,412 downwards.
GAAGAAGTTTGTCAGAACCTTCAACGTGAGCCGCTTCTAAAACTTCAGCTACACGTAAATCAACTTTTACAAAGTCATCAATGGTGATGATTTCAGCTTCGCCAACTTTCGGTTCAACTTTCGCAGGAGCAGCTTTCTTCTCTTTTTTCTTTTCGGCTTTTGCAGGTTCAGCAGCAGGGGCTGCTAAAGAATCTTTAGAGGCATCGACCATTGCAGCCACAGCTTTCGGGTCTACACGTTGCATTAATGGTTGGAACAATGCAATTTCATGACTGACAAGAATCGTTTCACGCGAAGCGAAATCGAAAGATTCCAATTGCAAGAAGTCTTGTACTTGTTTTGCCAAAGTCGGCAACACAGGCGCAAGGTAAACAGCCAATTGACGGAACAAGTTAATACCGACTGAACAAACATCGTGAACTTGTTGCTCTTGACCTTCCTGCTTTGCAAGCGCCCAAGGTTTTTTCTCATCAATGTATTGGTTCGCACGGTCAGCAAGCGCCATGATTTCACGAATCGCAGCCGAGAATTCACGCGCTTCATATTGAGATGCAATTGAAGCACCCGCATCAATAAAGCTTTGCACCAGTTCAGGTTCAGTACATGTCGCTGATAATTTATTATCAAATTTAGTGTTGATGAATTTTGCGCAACGGCTGGCGATGTTAACCACTTTACCGACCAAGTCTGAATTCACTTTTTGCACAAAGTCATCAAGATTCAAGTCAGAATCTTCAACTTTGTCCGAAAGCTTAGACGCAAAGTAATAACGTAAGTATTCAGGATTTAAATGCTCTAAATAGGTTTCGGCTTTAATGAACGTACCGCGAGATTTAGACATCTTCTGACCATTCACCGTCAAGAAACCATTCACGAACAAGCCAGATGGCGTACGGTAATTTGCGCCTTCAAGCATTGCCGGCCAGAACAATGCATGGAAATACACGATGTCTTTACCAATGAAGTGATACACCTCATTTTTAGAATCTTTTTTCCAGTAATCTTCAAAGTTCAATTCTGGACGTTTGGTTTTGATGTAATTCTCAAAACTTGACATATAACCAATCGGCGCATCTACCCAAACGTAGAAATATTTGTTTGGCGCATCTGGAATTTCAAAACCGAAATACGGTGCATCACGAGAGATATCCCAGTCATTTAAGCCGGCTTCAAACCATTCATCTAACTTGTTGGCAATAGATACTGGCAGGCGACCTTCATCACGGGTCCATTTTTGCAGGTATTCAGCAAAATTTGGAAGTTTGAAGAAGTAATGATCTGATGATTTCTCAACAGGTGCAGCACCACTTAAAGTCGATTTTGGATTCAATAATTCAGTTGCATTATAGGTTGCACCGCAAACTTCACATGAGTCGCCGTATTGATCTTCCGCTTTACATTTCGGGCATGTGCCTTTGATGAAACGATCTGACAAGAACATGCCTTTTTCAGGATCAAATAACTGTTTTACAGGACGCACTGCGATGTTGTCTGCTTCACGGTTTTTGATGTAAATCTCAGACGAGCGATTTTTGTTTTCTTCGCTGTTGGTCGAATCATAATGGTCAAAGTGAACACCGAAACCATCAAAATCACGGATATGTTCTTTTTGCACATTGGCAATTTGCGCCTCAGGTGTAATACCATTGGCTTCAGCACGCAGCATGATGGCTGTGCCGTGAGCATCATCCGCACAGACATAAGTCACGTCATGACCCATTGCACGCATGGCACGAACCCAGATATCTGCCTGGATATACCCGAGTAAGTGACCCATATGGATTGGGCCATTGGCGTAAGGAAGGGCATTGGTGACTAGGATTTTACGCACGGATTCACTCTCTCATTCGTATTCATTATGCAATGGGCCATAATTTTACATGATGCAGAGGGGATTACAAAGAAATGCTTTAGCTGAAGCACTCCCAATCAAGCGACCGGAATATTCAAATACAAAATTTGATATCATTCGATGAGCGACGATTAAACAATTGATCGAGTTACGTTAGCGCTACTTTTTGCCATCAATAGCAACAACATGTACAGGCTTTGTTGCAGTTTGCTTAATTCGTCCGCTTCTTTAAATGCTTTGTGCTAAAAAAATGTCTGATAATTCTTATATACCTCAGGGAGGGTACTCATGAATCAGAATAACCAGACTAGTATTTCGAAGCAGAACCAAGATAAAGAACAACAGGCACGTGAACTGCACGACAAGATTGAAACAGAGCAAAAGCAGAACGAGATTGATAAACAGCACAAGCAAGAATATCAGGAAATACTAGAAGCCCAGAAGCACAATACTGATGAAAATTCTGACGCTAAGCAAAGCGCTCAGCCAAATGGTAAAGATGCAGACCAGCAAGATAATTCTGATCATACTCATTCTGACCATGCTCAAGAAGCTCAGTCAGGCAAGTCAGATCAAAAAACTGAAACCATCAAGATGGATGACTTAAAAGCCAAGGCAATCGCCATTGGTGAAGAACTACTGAAAAAAGGCGAAAAGATTCTGAATGAGCTAAAAAATAGCAACTCAAACAGTCAGCAGAATGGTGAGCAGGATTCAGATTCGAAAAATGCTAAATCTGATCAGGATAAATCGGCACAGTCAGATAAACAGAATTCTAAACAGGGGCAGAATGGCCAGCAGGACCTTATGGCAAATTTAAAAGATGAGGCGCTGCATAAGTTTGAAGATACCAAACAGAAGATTACTGAGCTAGTGAGTGAAGCCAGTGTCAAATTCGGTGAACTCAGACAGATGGCGACTGACACAATGAGCAAAATGAAGAAAGATGACCAAGCTCAGTCAGATGAATCCAAAAAGCAGGATCAAAATGCTTCGTCGAAGGACAAGGACTCAGGTCAAACTCATCAGAAAGATGATTCCAACAAGGATCATCATAAAAATGCTCAGTCTGAGCAGCACAAGTCTGAGCAAAATAAAAATCATAAATAATGGTTTTAACTAAAAAGCCCCTTCAGTCAGGGCATGATTGAAGGGGCTAGAAAGTCCGAAAAATTCAAGATCGTTCCGATACCATCAAAACATGGTTCATCCGCATATCAGGCAATGTCCAAATCAAGCGAACTGTTATTTAATGGGTATGACATTGATTGAATCTCGATGAGGATTCAATCGTTTGTTCTGGTATTTATTTTATAGCGCTATGTGCTGTATTGAATACCTGTGATAATAGCCGCTGAAAGTAATGTGCCAAGAGTGAAACCATGATTGATGAAGACGATTTTGATTACGACCAGCCGGTGACCCGAATTCCACAAAATCAGAATGCTCAGAACAAACTCGGGAAAGGCATTTTGCAAAACGCCGAGCAATATCTTCAGGAAATGTCTGCCGGTGAACATACCCATTTAATGCAAGCATTACGTCAACATGCTCAAGTAGAAGCTTATTTTGATGTGCTTGCTGATGATCTGGATCAACCGGTCGATGCCAAATTTGCCAATGATGCATTAAACCTGACTCATGTCTGGAGTTTGATCAATCAACATGAAGACGATGTGGCAAGCTTCGATCTTCTAGATGTGATCAATACCGATTATTTCCAGACTGAACTGCTTGCAGCCTTTGATGCTTTAGAGATTGATACCGAAAATAAAGCACAGCGCCGTGTGGTGATTCAAGAAGCGTTTAAACTGTACCAGCTGCAGTGTTTTGCAGGCTGCATCCCGCTTTTATATGCTCAACTGGAAGGTCTATTGACCGATGTCCTGATTGAACGTGGTTTCTTGAAGCAGAACCAGACCAAATTTGTCGATGTGTATAAGATTGTCCCGGGTTTAAAAGGGCATGAAATAAAGAGTTTGTGGCATAAATCTAAAATTGCCTGTGAAATGAATATTTATTTTGCAGAATTGGCCGCTTATAAAATGGACAGTAGTTCAAGCGTGACCATGACCCGTCATAATATTTTGCATGGTACGGATGTCAGTCATTTCAGCAAAGAACGCAATTTTATCTTATTTATCTGGCTGTTTTCGGTCGTGAGTTTTATGAGTACGCTTAGAAAATAATAAAATAAAGATCATTGAATTGAATCTTGCTGATTTGAAATTTAACGAAGCAAAGTTCTGAAATGATCTTAGCAAATACATCATCCAAACACAGGATGGTGTATTTTTCTGGATGCACATTTTTCCTAAAGAAATGTTTAATGCACTCTATTTATGGGTATAGAGTTGTGGATATAGAGGAAATTAAAAGCACAGCCAGTGAAAGAGCAGCTAACTAAATAGAAGGATGGGGTGAGTTCAAATTTTCTACGAATGAATGAAATATAGAATCACTAGATTGGGAAATTTTAAATAAGCAGAGGATAGAAACTTAAAAATAAAAGAACTTGTTCAGCAGAGCAAATGATTTAGTGCTGTTGAAAATGACAGCACCAGAACATATTGGATTTATTCTAATAAATTGAAAACTTTATGATCTAGTATCTGGATTGGGGGAATTGCACTCAAATTTAGATCATACAAGACAGCTTTTTAAATCTGGAAGGTGTGGATCGAATTTTATAGTTCGCGCCATACTTCATTTTTATCATTTAAAGAAACGGTGAAATTAAAGTTTGAATCATCTGATACAAGCAGACCGGTAGGCGTATGCATTACGACTTTTAAAATAGTCCCTTGTTCAAAAACCAAAGGATTGCAATTTTCTTTTTTTAGAACGACTGGTTTTAATAATTCGATGACTGAATTGTCCATTTTGCTTCCCCGAGCGTTTCACTAAGCTAATAAAATACTAGCATGATTTGATAGATGTTTAACTAATTTTATCAGCATTGAGAATTAAATCAAAAAAAATCAGATGGAAGTTTTATGTGATATGCACATTAAATAAAAATTATAAATGTTTCAAAGTTATTCGCTGAGCAATAAAGTAAAACTCATGAGCTCATTGGATGGTTTTTCTAATGTTGTTTTAATATTGATTTAATGAATGAACATTAGCCTAGTCAGTTATCTAGTGGATCGGTTTGTTAGCTTTGCAATGCTACTTTGATTCCATTAAAAGAGATGAGTAAAACTGATTTCCTTTGCGCTGTGTATCCATAATGAAGTGAAATGATGAAAATATCAGCGCTGGGTTAATTTAAAAGTACGTATTGTTTATTGAAATGTCGGGTTGCTGAAGCTGACTCACGCGAAAAAACATTTCCCAAACAGGGAATAAGTTGTTACAAAGATGAAAATACTAGAATAATGGCGGATTCATCCATGGCAGCTAAAATTGTTTAGTTTGCGTGGGTGGCTTAGGTTGTACATTAAAAAATAAAGGAATATCCATACGCAATGTTTAGATCTTTTTTTCCGAACCCGAAGTGGTTCTTTTTGTCGTTGCTGCTTTGGTTTTTAATCAATGTAGCTTTGTGGTATTCAGGTGGAAGTGGTTGGGGAACATTTTTAGGTTTTGCACCCGGATATCATGAGGCGGAATTGCCTATTGGCGTAAGTCGTTTCTGGACACCCTCATTTTTATGGTTTTATCTATGGTTTCTGGTCTCAACGGTTATTTTTGCCCTGTTCTGGAGAATCAAATCCAGCAATCCATGGCAAGGATGGTCAGTCTGGGGTTCTGCCTTTATTCTGTTTAATATCTGGTTTTCAGTGCAGGTCAATGTCGTTGTGAATGCGTGGTACAGCCCGTTTTACGACCTGATTCAGAAAATGCTCGGCAGTGGCGGTGGAGATGTCAATTTACTCTACGGTGAAACCATGACCTTCCTGTATGTCGCCATGGTTTATGTCACGATTGCAGTATTTAACCTGTTCTTTGTCAGTCATTATATTTTCCGCTGGCGTACAGCCATGAATGACTATTACACCGCACATTGGGAACAGTTACGTCATATTGAAGGGGCTTCGCAGCGTATTCAGGAAGATACCATGCGCTTTGCCAAAACTACTGAAAGTCTGGGGGTGAGTTTCATTCAAGCCTTGATGACTTTAATGGCGTTCTTGCCGGTGTTATTGCAGTTGTCATCGCATGTGAAACAACTGCCTGTGATTGGTGAAATTCCCTATGCACTGGTTTGGGCAGCCATTAGCTGGGCGGTCTTTGGTACAGTCGTGCTGATGGTGGTCGGTTATAAATTGCCGGGTTTAGAATTTAATAACCAAAAGGTGGAAGCCGCGTACCGTAAAGAACTGGTATATGGTGAAGATTATGCAGAGCGTGCCGATCCGCTGACTTTAAAAGAACTGTTTAGCCGCGTACGTTTTAACTATTTCCGTTTATATTTCCATTATGCTTATTTTAATATGGTGCGTATCTGGTATATGCAACTGGATAATCTGTACGGTTTATTTGTGCTGTTCCCGAGTATTGCCGCAGGTGCAATCACGCTGGGCCTGATGATGCAGATTGCCAATGTGTTTGGCAAGGTGCGTGAATCATTCCAGTATTTAATTGAGTCATGGCCCACCATTATTGAACTGCTTTCGATTTATAAACGTTTAAGAGCGTTTGAGTCGACCTTGCATAAATAGTTTGAATTGAAATAAAAGCCCGCATCGTGCGTAATGCTGATCAGTTAAGGAGTTTGACCATAAACTCCTTAACTTTTGGCTTATTCATAGCGGAGTCTTATTTTAAAAATCAAATATTTGGAGTCGTCAGTTGTTTTGTTTAGCCAAATGAGAAGCGAAGCTTCGCAAGAAAAGCATCTTACAAAGACTTTAAATAATTTATTTAAAGTCCTTTCATCGCAAAACTCGTTCAATACCATCAAGTAGCAAATCCATTACAGAAACAGTAATTTCCTTCATGTAATCCTGCCTCAAACAGTTGCGAATGACGTATTCGCGTATCAAATAACATGATTAATTCAAAATAGAAAATGCCAGCCAATTTCTTAACTGACTTGCATTAGGTATCTTGCGGGCTTTTTGATTTTTATTTTTTAAATAGGCTTCATATAGCAGTAAGCTGAGTCAGGTTGGATGGGTATTTGAAGGGATAAATAACAGCATTTTGAAATGATTCAGCAACATTGAAAATCATCATTAAGCGGTATATTGATAAAAAAGGCTGGGATAAGAAAAGATGAACATTTTCTACAGTTTGATTTCACTAATTTGTTTAACCGCGTTGAGTCCATTCACGGTGGCCCAAGATATTCAAGGCCAGTCTTTTTCTTATCGGGACTGGGAAGTTCATTGTAGCAATACCGGAACGTGCCGTGCGGCAGGGTATCAGCCGGATAGTGCACAAATGATGCCTGCTTCAATATTGCTGACGCGTCAGGCCGGGGTAAAACAGGCAGTTCAGGCAAAATTTGCCTTATCCAGTGATGGTCAGACTTTAGATAATAAAAAACTTAAAAATATTCACTTTTATCTAAATGGTAGAGATTTTGGTGCAGTCAATGTAAATACTTCGACTGAGCCTTTAACCGGAACCCTGAATACCCAGCAAACCCATGGATTATTACAGTACACCCAGAAAAACGTAAAAATCGTGTTTAAAAATAACCATTATAGCTGGCAGGTTTCAGATGCAGGTATGACGGCGACTTTACTGAAAATGGATGATTTCCAGAAGCGAACTGGCACAGTCGGCGCATTGGTAAAAAAGGGTGCAGCGAATGAATCCAAAGTATTGGCTGCCCAGCCAAAGCCGATGGTTAAGAAGGTTAATACAGCGGCAAAACCTTATTTGACCCTGCAGCCCAATACTGAACAGTACCAAGCCTTACACACGCTTCTTATGGCTGCCCAACCCGTACTTCAGGATGCGCATGCATTTTGTGAAGGTATTCCTGATGATACTGTGGCAAAACCTCAAGCTATAGAAATTTATAAACTCACCAATCAAAAAGTCCTGGCAACAACACTATGCTGGCGTGGTGCCTATAATGAAGGCTATGGCGCGTGGGTTCTGGATGAATCTTTAAAAGGAAAAGCCACCTTTGTGACCGAATTTGCCTCAGATTTTGCTTCCGGTGAAATCCGCAGTGCACAAAAGGGTCGTGGTCTTGGAGATTGCTGGGCAACGAGTCAATGGATCTGGAACGGCCAAACTTTTGTCAAAACGATAGACCACTGGACAGGCATGTGTAAAGGTTTCCCGGGGGGAGTCTGGGATTTGTATCTGATTGAAGCTGTGGTGAAGTGATTCATTTTATAAATAGATAAAGAGGGAATGAATATTTGTTTGGAGCATCTGCTGCTCATGACGCGATTATTGAAAAACACTATGTCAGTGATAGGGCCAATAAGATGAAAAAAATCCTAGGATTAAAAAGATAAAAACTGCTCAGCTCAGCATTAAAATTGTCGAATAGTTACGGAAATGAGTTTTTCTCAACCCATGATAAAAATCTTAAAAATACAATTGAACTGTTGTATAGTTCAAATTTTAAGCATAAAGCACTTAAGGATTGGCATTTTTTAGCCAGTTTTGAATAAGAAATTCGAAAAACAGTTCAGTAAAATCAATAATAAAATCAAAGTTATGAGTTTGTTATTTTTTGTATTTTCATATATTTTCATTCATACGGCATAATTGAGAATTGATACGTGAATTTCAGAACATTCATCTTGATGGGTGGAGTGGGCATCGCTTTACACGGCTGTACCAGTATTGACAGTTTTAGCTCGGATTCAGTTAAAAATTTTAACTCACCTCAGGAACTCATTGTTCAGAAGAATATTAATGCTGCAAATGGTCGGGCGAAAGAATATGTCTATTCTTGGGGACCCAAGCAAAGCAATAAAGATCCCCAATCTTTATATCCAAGAAAACATTTAAATAGTTATTGTTCTGCCAAGGGTGGCAAGTTTTCCCTTTTACATAAAAGTTCAATGAATTTGATCAAGAATCAGTGGGATAAAAAAATGCTCTCTACCTATAGCAGTGTCAAGCAGGGCATAGGCGCATATAAGTGTGTGCAAAGTGATGGGCAAAGCTGGATTGTATCTATTGAACCTGTGGCTGAACGCAAGCTGGATGATGGTAGTGAAGCACGTATGGTGGTGCTCCAAACTAAAATAATGACGGCTGTAGACGCTCAAAAATTTTATTCCAGTGCCAATTCTGCAAATAATGGTGCTGCAAAAAAAACCACTGTAAATAATCAAAGCGCTAAAAATTTAAAAAATAAAGCGGTTACATCAAAAGAAATGGAAGTTAAAAAAGAGCTTGAAACTAAAAAAGAAACCAAGCCTACGCCTGAATTGCCCTTAAAACAGTCTGCACAAGTTGCGGAAACATTACAGCAGCAACAGCTCAAATCTTATGTTGCGGCACGCCGTGATTTGAATAGTGGTAAAAATCAGGTTGCTGCCTGTAATAATGCGCAACGTGCTTATAACTACGGCAAGTTACAGGGAACCGACGGAACCAAAGTTTATACTGAATCCGGAATGCTGGTCGCGCGCTGTTTAACCAATGTACCAAGTTATAGCAGCCGTTTTGCTAATTCGAAAGGGCAGGCAGTTAAAATATTGCAGAATTTAGCCAATAATTATAATCATGCCGGTGCGAAGAATATGTTGAGGCAGATCAAGTAATGTGACGCTATTAAATTGGAATTTTAAACGATTCATCCAATCATTTGGGTGATCCCAATGATTGGATCGAGGCTGATCTCTAACCCATAGCCCAGATGAATTTCATTGTGTTGGATTTGATATTTTAATTTAATGGAAAAACATCATTTTTTAATTTTTAAGTCAATTTTCAGTGAGTTCAGTTTACAGAGTCATAACAGGTAAAGACTTCAACGTTATGATACAAAGAGAATGATTTTTCTCTGGAGTTCGCCTTATGTCTCGCAAAGTTTTAACCACTGCTCGTCATAGCATGTCACGTATAGGTTTTTTAGCTTTAATGGCAGTTGCATTGTTGGGTTCCGCGCAATTGGCGACAGCAGGGCCAACGGTCGATCAATTAAGTGATTGTCTAGTGAAATCGACAACCGAGACAGATAAGAAAACTGTACTGCAATGGACCTTTGTGGCTTTATCGACCCATCCGGATTTAAAAAGCTTTAGTCAGGTGACCGATGTTCAGAAAGAGCAACTGGATAAAAGCCTGGCGACCGTTTTACAGCGCATCTTGGTGGAGCAATGCTCGAGTCAAACCAAAGCCGTGATTCAGGCAGAAGGCTTGCAAGCGGTAGGTGATAGTTTTCAGGAATTAGGTCGGACTACGGGTGAAGCGATTGTGAAAAATCCTGAGGTGAATCAGCAGTTGAAAGGTGTACTGCGTTATGTCGACCTGAATAAGATGGTGATGACATTTTTAACGCCTGATGTGTGGAATAAGTTGGGGACAATTAGAAAGTAATTCTGTTGAAAATACCTATCCCTTTCGCACTCAGAATATATTCTGAGGATGCTCATCTCCTAAAAGGACAGGGAACTTTCAATATTAATTTTAAAACAGGATTTGATTTTTAATGAAAGCTCCTTCTCCCACTGGGAGAAGGCGGGGGATGAGGGTATTAGTTACGCATAAAAAGGGCTTGGAAAGTTGGATGCGTCCTAAGTCTTCAAGTTTGGTGATCTAGAATACTTTTTTGAAAGTGACATTATTTTAAGTGTACTGAGGATTTACATTGACTTGATCCTCAATACATTTCGAAAAGGTATTCAACTGCTCAATTAATTCAAAGATATTTTCTTTTGATATAGATAGTTTTTGTCCTTCTACGGTATAGCCTGCTCGATGTGCACAATCATGTCGAGTTTTAACTGCATTAATCAACCAATTTAAATTCTCAGGTAACGTGCAATTTAAAACGTTACGATAAAGTGGCATTACTGTTTCAATATTATGAAATGACATTTCTTCTAAAGATTGTTTAACTTTATCTTTTAAAATATTTTTCCATTCAGGCAAATCTTCAATTTTAAATTTGCTATCTTTAACTTTGCCATCTCGGATTGCTTGTTTGAATATAAGTTCGTCATCGGCTAACACTGTTTTGATAAAACTTGTTGCTAAATAATTTTCCAATGTCGCTATTAAAAATCCATGAAGCATAATGAATACATCTTCATTAAGAAAACCTGAGTATTCTGATATGTGCTGAATTAGCAGGAGACTTTCACTTGGGATATGCTAGGCAGCTAACCGATAAAAGTTCTCTGCTATTTGATTTGGCGTTTTAAAATCCAAACTCTTTTGAATTCTTCGCTGATTATAAAATAACACAATGTATTTTGTAATATCTGCTTTAGCTTCATCTCTGGTTTTATAGTTGCAATGATGCACTAATTCATTCTTGAGTATGCCCCAGAAACTTTCAATCGGTGCATTATCGTAACAGTCCCCACGTTTGCTCATTGAACCTTGAAAATCACATTTTTCCAGTATCTTTCGATATTCATGGCTGCAATATTGGCTGCCTCTGTCCGAATGAACAATTAAGCCTTTCGTTGGTTTTTGATTACGAATCGCCATAGTCAGTGCATTGCAAACAAGTTGTGCGGTCATACGCTCATTTAAGCTATAGCCAACCACTTGTTTCGTGTACAGGTCTTTTACTGCTGCCAAGTATAACCAACCTTCAGCAGTCCAAATGTATGTAATATCGCTTGACCATGCAAGATTGGGCTTAGTCATTGAAAACTGTTGCTCTAGTAAATTTGCGTAGATCGCTCGATTATGATCACTCTTCGTAGTTCTTTTGAAACGCTTATGACGCTTACAATACAGCTGGTTGAGCTTTTTTATTTGACGTACAGCATACGTACTGATTTTGATACCTTGCGCTTGTAAATGCTTAGTTAATCGAATATAGCCATAGCTTTGTTTAGTTTCCTCATGAGCTATTTTGACCAAAATTGTCTGTTGATTTCGCTGAACCAATCTTTTATTCATGCCTCGTTTTAGCCAATCATAAAATCGTGACACTGAAACGTGAAGTAATCTAGCCATAAAGCTAATCGGGAATAAATGTCTTTGCTGTTTCATATAGGCGTACCTTACTGACTTTCTTTCGCAAAGTACGCTGCTGCCTTTTTTAGAAATTCACGTTCCATTTCAGCTGTTTTGAGCTGTTGTTTGAGCTTTTTATTTTCTTCGAGTAAGGCATTTAGATCAGGTGAATATTGTTTAGTGCCTGCTAAGGTGCCAGTCTTTGCTTTATTATTCCAATTTGAAAGAGTTTGCATTGAAATGCCAAGTTGTCTGGCTGTTTCCGATACATTGCCTTGATTGGCTTCAATCAATTTTATTGCTTCAACTTTAAATTCTGCGGTGTAAGTCTTCTGTTTCTTGCTCATGGTAAACTCCTGATGAGTGTCTATAGTTTACCAAGTTAAAACCTCCTGTTTTCTCAGCACACATCAGATCCATCTTTTGCCGATTGCCAACTGTTGTCACAGTTTCCTGCAAATGTAGTCATTGGTAAAGATAATGTAAGAGCGATTAGTAAATATTTCATTATTGATTCTGATATTAGAAAAAATAAATTATAGGAATAAAGGAGTGGTAATACTATTAACATTAAATCCTATTGATTTTATTAAATTATTTTTGTTTTATAGCAATCAGCCTGCTTAAAAGCAGGCTGATTTTTGGAGCAACACAGAAAATATTATTTCTTCTTGCGTTTCAAACGACGCTTCGCTTGTTGAGCAGCAACCGCATCCAAAGCTTCTTTCAGCTCTTCATCGCTAAAGGTCGTAATGTGCTGAAGCATTTGCAAAGTTACATCATCCAGAACAAGGTTGGCGTACTGCGCTACATTCTGGAAGTTCTCATCAAACACAATGGCGTTATCTTCGTTGTTACGAATATAGCCCTGTTGAGTCAGTACCTTAATAAAGCTTTGGAACAGGGCTTTATCAAAGAATTCAGGTGAATTAAACTCATACAGTACTGACAAGCGTTGACCGACCAGATGACTCAGCTCTTCCACCTGACGGGTCGAAATGTTGCCTGAACCACGCTGGGTGATAAGCGCTAGCGTCATATAGTAACGCTCAAGACTTTGCATCACAGGTGCCGCCAGAACCACAAGCTGATTATGATCTTCCGAATTTGGTGCAGGGGAGACCAGGTTGCCCTCACTGTCTTCAGAGATCAATTTTGCCTTGATTAATGCTTCAACATAGGCACAGATCTGATCTTTCAGCTCATCATCTTGCCATTTCAAGAACAATTCAGCTTTTAAGAATGGATACAGCGTGCGAATCACATTGATCAAATCGCCACGACGGATTGAACCGTTATGTTCTACCAAAGCCGCAATTAAAGACGGCAATACAAAGGCATGCAGAATGTTATTGCGGAAGTAAGTCAGTAAAACTGCTTGATTGTCTTCAATGGCAATAATATCGCCCAGCACATGTTTGATGCGTTTAATCAGCTTTAGTTTTAGACCGTAGGCAATAATTTCTTTGCCTGAAAGCGGTGTGACCTGTGTGCGTTCATCGTAAGGTAGGGCGGTCACCAAGTTGCGATATGCATCCAGCTGTTTAATGCAGATCTCTTCATCTAAGGTATGTTTTGGTGTGGCCAGTAGAATCAGGGAAAGCAGTGAAACAGGATTAATCACCACGGCACGGTTAATGTTTTCTAGAATCGCATGGGCAGAACCGTTGACTGCATCCGACACTTCTTGCGGAACTGGATCATCATTTTTTTCAATCTTGATTTGATCTGCGCCGTGTTTTTTCAGCATGTCATCTAAAAACACCGGTTCGCCGAAGTTCACATGCACTTTACCGAAAATACGCTCGATTTTACGCAAGGTTTTTAAAATGCCGACAATCGATTCCGACTCTTTCGGCTTGCCTTGCATTTCACCGACATAGGTTGAACCTTCCATCAGGCGTTCATAACCAATATAGGTTGGCAAAAACACGATCGGTTTTGATCGACCACGCAAATGACTATGTACGGTCATCGCAAGCATGCCGGTTTTCGCTGGCAGCAAACGCCCTGTGCGTGAACGACCCCCTTCAATAAAGTATTCAAGCGGGGTATTACGCGACAAAATGCTGTACAGGTATTCTTTAAATACCGTGGTATATAAGCCATTGCCACGGAAGGTACGACGAATAAAGAATGCACCGCCACCACGTAATAATTGACCTACAAACGGCATATTCAGGTTATCGCCCGCAGCAATGTACGGTACCATCATGCCACGCTTATAAATCACATAAGATAGCAACAAGTAGTCGATGTGACTGCGGTGACATGGGGTATAGATAATTTCGTAATCTTTGGCAAGTTCACGCACAGTACTGAAGTTATGCACTTCTACGCCGTCATAAAGCTGCGTCCATAAACGGGTCAGCGCCATATCGGCAAAATGCACCGCAGAATGTGAATAATCAGAGACAATTTCGTTTAAATAACCAATCGCACGGCGTTCAGATTCAATCATGCTGACTTTGCTGCGGATACTTTCACGGCGAATGGCTTCTTGCACATCAGTAGATTTGATCAGTGAATGCATCACATTACGGCGGTCTGACAGGTCAGGGCCGAGTACAACTTCACGTTGTCCATCTAAATAGTTATTCAGGGTATTTAGAATGTAGGTTGCTGGCGATAAGTTGGGATGGGTCTTTTTAGCAAAATCGATCAGCGTACGTAAAGATTGCCCTTGATGGAATTCTAAATAAGACTGACGACCATGCAAGCCAATATTTACCAATTGCTTGATTGTACCCGGGGTCGCCCATGTATCGGTAAACAGCAGCTTGAACCAGGAATCCTCTTTGTCAGGCGAGCGTCCCCACAGCACAGTCACCGGAATCAGTTCGATATCCACTTCAGGATGATTTTCCAGAATATCGATTAAACGAAGTAAGCGTGGCGGAAAAGCGTGTGGCGGAGGATTGAGTAAATTATTTTCATTGTGATGCTGCAAGAACAACACCGATGCTTTTTCCCTCTGATTCCCGACTACTAGAGAGTCTAGGGCAGGTGGAAGCTTGAGACGTCGTGTTTCCCCATCGACAATCAGTGCATTGCTACGTGAGTAATTTTGTAAAACATAACAGATGATTTTTTGCTTAATCGGTTGCTCTGTTGCTGCATTTGCTTCTGTAGTTGTCGGTTCAGTAGGAACCTCACCAAGAACATGTGGGGTTACCACGAGGTCAAGCAGCTTACTTGAAAGCTGACGATACATTTGACCAAAGCCACTCTTGGACATATACACTCCTACTTAATGACCGAAACCACAGATTTTCTGAGGGGGAAATTGTTTTGCATCATTGTAATTGAAAACAGTATGTCATTTTCTGACAAAATGCATATCCAGTGTTAAATTTTATCGTTAAAAATCGTATTTTTAGCCGATATACACCAAAAATAATGTGACACAGCAGTCAGCCTAACTCTAGGGTTTTCATCTGGATTTATGGCAAAATAGCTGCAATAGTTTATCTGAACGATCTAAATTTTTCGCCTACATTTCAGGTATCCCCCAGCAAATAGGTCATTTATGAATGCGCTAACCCAAGAATTGGTTGAATTACTTAGCCTTGAGAAAATTGAAGAAAATGTCTACCGAGGCATAAGCCGAAACTTGGTCGGAAAACGTGTTTTCGGTGGTCAGGTGTTAGGGCAGGCATTGCGCGCGGCATCCTATACCACCGATCGTCCTGCACATTCATTACATGCTTATTTTTTGTATGGTGGCGATGTCAATGCGCCTATTTTATATCAAGTCGACCGTTTACGTGATGGCAAGAGCTTTGTCAGTCGCCAGGTCCGTGCCATTCAGCATGGCCGCACCATTTTTACCGCGATGATTTCTTTTGCCCATCCAGAAGAAGGTTTGAATTATCAAATTAGTGAACCTGAATATCCGGCGCCAGAAGAAGTAAAATCAGAAGCTGAATTAAAGAAAATGTTCGTGGAATTTGTACCGGAAAATGTGCGTGCCAGCTTTATGCGCGATCGTCACATTGATATCCGTCCGATTGAACCCAGCAATCCCTTTCAGCCGCAGCCTGAAGCACCATCTTATGCGCACTATTTACGCACCCATGACCGAATTTCGGCAGAGGTGGATGAGACTTCTTTACATCAAGCCATTGCTGCATTTTATTCAGACTATACCTTAATGACCACGGCGCTTCGTCCGCATGGTTTAAGCTATTTGTCGCCAAGTTTGCAATGTGCCAGTATTGACCATGCCATGTATTTCCATAAGCCGTTCCGTGCCGATGACTGGATGCTTTACGACATGGATGCAACCGTGAGTGCGAGTTCGCGAGGTCTGAACTTCGGTCGCATGTGGCAAAACGGTGAGCTGGTCTGTAGTACCACCCAAGAAGGTTTAATTCGCATTCGCGAAATTGAAACCCAATAACAGCTTATATGTTGCTTTTAAAAAACCGGACGTAACGTCCGGTTTTTTTATAAAGATATTTTAGTGGCAACGGGGAATGTCTTCGGATACATCTTTATGACAGCCATGACTTGAAGGGGTGAAAGTCTGCCCAATGCTGAAAAAATTGTGGTGATGAGGGTTGTTTTTCACAACCATGCTCGCTTATATGCTCTTTTAATGATGGATAGATTTGTTGTTATTCAAGTGCAGATTTTATGCAATAGCTTCAGCAAGTCGTTGCTAATTCAGATGAAGTGCAAATGCTACTTTTGCATATTTATGCTGAACTTGTGACAAAAAAATTCTCGATTCTAAAAATAGGGCATGGCATAGTGCCTGCAAGACTTGACAATAAAAGCATGCAGAGATGAGCTTAAATACCCAAATTTTGATTGCTGCGATTTTAGGCGTGGCTTTCGGTTTTATTCTGAATCTTTATCCCGACACTGCATTTTTTGATGCCAGTTTATATGGCTTGGGAATTGCCAGCAGTATTTTTATTGGCTTGTTAAAGATGCTGTTAATTCCGCTTATTTTTAGTTCAATTGTGGTCGGCGTATCCAATTTACAATCGGGTGGGCAATTGGGCAAAGTCTGGAAAATCACCTTGGCCTGCTGCGTGACCACCACCACCTTGGCTTTAATTTTAGGCCTTAGCTGTGCGCATCTGTTTGATGTCGGCAAGGGCGTGGACATCGCCATGTTCCAGGATGCGATGAATACCCATCAAACTCCGGATACTTTAACGCCCAGCTCATTTTTTACCAATTTTATTCAAAACACCTTAATTAATCCCTTTAAAGCCTTTTCTGAAGGCAATGTCCTTGCTGTTGTAGTGTTTGCTTTATTTTTTGGTGTGGCTTTGGTGCATGGTGGTGAGCGCTTTAAAACTGTACGTCAGCTCAGCCAGCAGTTTTTCGACATGATGATGTTCATGATTATCTGGGTGATGCGACTGGCACCGATTGGTATTTTTGCCTTACTCGCGAAACTGATTTCAACCGAAGATATTTCGGTACTCGGTCGTCTGGTTGAATTTGCTGCTGTGGTGACCGGAACCACCATTTTCCACGGGGCTGTGGTTTTACCGCTGCTGCTGTGGATTTTCGGCAAAATGAATCCGATCACCTTTTTTAAAGGGGCGCGTAGCGCACTGATTACGGCGTTTGCCACCAGTTCCAGTTCTGCCACAATGCCACTGTCGATGAAATGTGCTCAGGAAAACTTGGGTGTACGTCCGGCAGCAGCAGGTTTCGTCATTCCATTGGGAACTCAACTGAACATGGATGGCACGGCGCTGTATGAAGCTGCGGCGGCTTTATTTATTGCCAACCTGATGGGCCTGGATTTAACGATTGGCCAGCAGCTGATTGTCTGCATGACCGCAATGATTGCGTCGCTCGGTGCGCCGGGTATTCCAAGTGCAGGCATGGTGACCATGATTATGGTGTTGCAATCGGTAGGCCTGCCAGCTGAAGCTATTGCCATTTTATTGCCGATTGACCGTTTACTGGATACGGTGCGCACTGTGGTGAATGTGCAAGGCGACATGATGATTAGTGTGGTGGTCGACCGTCATACCCGTGATGATGAAATTACAAGCTAATCATTTTCCCAGCACGGATTCCATACCACTTCCCATAAGTGTCCATTGGGATCTTGAAAATAGCCTGCATATCCACCGTAAAATGTGGCTTGTGCAGGTTTGATAATTTCAGCCCCTGCACGCGCTGCTTGCGCCAAGACCTGATCCACTTCTAGTGGGCTATAGACGTTATGGCCAAGGGTGATTTGGGTCGGGCACATGGGGCTGATTTCCAGACCTGTATCATGCTGAATACTTTGTTGCGGCCATAAGGCAAGTTTTAAATCAGATTGCAGTTCTATAAAAGCGACTGCGCCAAACTCAAAGTCTTGCCCCAGAATACCTCGGCTATGCAAGCCTAAACCTTCACAATAAAATTTCAGGGACTGTTCTAGATCATTGACGGCAAGCGTGATGACCGAAATATAGGGTTTCATCTTTTATCCTTATCTTTTTTCTTATCTGGATTTATTGTAGTGCAAATAAAAGTAGGGCATAAAGCCCTACTGTTGAGTATTTGTTGGATTGCCTTAAGCGACTTTTAGTGCTGCACGTTTTGCGGCAGGGGAGTGATCCAAATAGGCAAGCGCATCTTCTGTTTTGGCTTCATGCACCGGATCGTACCACGGCATTAAATAACCCAGCTGTTGGGAAACCAGCCAGAGTGGACTGGGCATCAAGCGGTTATCGTGTTGTGAGATGCGATACCATTCACGCCAAATCCATGGTTTAAACACGCTGGGACGAACCGATTTAAAGCGTTCATCCTGCCTCATAATATGGGCTGCACCATCGACCCATAAGCCCAGTACACCTGCAATCACCACCACGCTTAAATAATAACGCGCAATATAGCCGCCGCCGAGATGACGATACAAATCAAACGCCACCGTGCGGTGTTCTATTTCTTCTGCGCCGTGCCATTTGACCAGATCGAGCATGGCTGGGTCGGCGCCAAGCTGCTGCCAATATTGGTTATACAACACATATTTCCCCAGCACGCAGGTCATATGCTCAACTGTGGCAATAATGCCGAGACGAAATAAGTCCCACTGATGTTCAAGCGGTTTGGGTATGTTTAAACCGAGCGGTTGGTCTGCCAGTAACTTGCCGAAGAGAAAATCCATCAGTTTAAGATTGCGCTTTACATCAATATTGCGCACGCTCAGATATTCTTTATTGGCGGAAGCGTGCGCCTGTGCATGCATGGCTTCCTGACGGATAAAGGCTTTGACATCCTGTTTGAGTTTTTCATCGCTAATTTGCGGCAAAACTTTGTTATACAGGCGACAGAACCAGAATTCGCCGGCAGGTAAAATCATATTAATTTCATTGACAAAATAACTGACAAAGGGTTGATTTGGAATCCAGTCGACAGGCGTTTGCTGCCATTCAAATTTGACTTTACGCGGCTTGATTTGGTACTGAATTGAAGAGCCGATTTTAGACTTTTTCAATAATGATAAAAGCTTCATCATCCTGTCCTTATGTTGTCTGTGATCAGGTTATTTTGTCTATGATTAAGACCACATTGACTTAAGAATCAGTATAAAAAAATGCCCTCAATTGTGGTTAGCAATAGAGGACATTCAAATATCAATAGATGATGATTTTTGTCAGACAATCGGTATTAGTCAGCTTGTCGGCTTTCATCGGTGGCATCTTCAGCAATTTCAATTTCTGCCTCATCATCTGCATCCATCGATTCTAAAGGTTCCTCAATATCGCTGGCATTCACTTCCGGAATGTTGTCTAAATCGAATTTGGTTGATTGGTCCAAGGTGAAATTTAGACGCCCACCCATGACACTGGCAAGTTCTTCCAAACCTTGTTTGTTCATTGATGAGAACAATTGAATAGAGAAGTCCAGTTTCATTTTTTTCAATGCCGCTTTAACTTCCTGAAGTACTTTAGAAGCGGGACCGCGGTTGAGTTTATCTGATTTAGTTAACAGGACATGGACAAATAAATGACGTGAATAGGCCCATTCCAGCATCATCACGTCAAAGTGTTGCAGTGGATGGCGAATATCCATCAATAGCACCAAACCTTGCAGGCTTTGGCGATGAATCAAATAGTTTTCAAGTTCTTTTTGCCACACCAGTTTCATTGCTTCAGGTACGGCTGCATAACCATAACCCGGCAAATCGACCAGACGCTGATCCGGATTGCCCAAGCTAAAGAAGTTGATCATTTGGGTACGACCCGGCTTTTTCGATGCGCGCGCCAACTGTTTTTGATTGGTTAAGGCATTGATGGCACTGGATTTACCGGCATTTGAACGACCGGCAAAAGCAATTTCATAACCTGTATCTTCTACACACAGATTAAGCTTTGGCGCACTCATCAAGAATTCGGCTTGGCGTAACCAGTTGAGTGAACGCACGGAATATTCAGTAATGGCAGAATCAACTTTTTTCTCATAGCTGATCTTTTGCTTAGGCGCATTGGCTGTCTTACTGTTTTTGGATTTTCCTCTGCTGTGGTGCATAACTCAACTTCAATAAATGATCTACAAAGAAACATTATAAAGGAAGTCGTCTAGGCAAGCGACCTTTGCATTTTGAAAGCTGTAAAACTTCGGCTGGCGATTTAAAGATTAATCAGCGCAATAGGGGAAGAGGTGGCAACTTTACTTGAGCTGCCTGGATTGAGCACTTCGCCTAAACGATAGTGATCCAGAGATTGGTAGAACTGTTCAAGTGCTTGATCTAGAATGCCTTTAAGACCGCAGTTACTACGCAGTACGCAGGGTGGAGTATTGCATTCCACAATCTGGTTATTGCCTTGCAGGATACGCACAATCTGACCCAGATTTAAATTTAAAGTTTCTGCATTTAAGCGAATCCCACCGCCTTTTCCACGTGTGGTAATGATCCAGTCCTTTTTTCCCATGAAATGGACAATTTTAACCAGATGATTTTGAGAGACATGCAAATCCTGTGCAATTTCTGCAATGGTATAAGGGGTGTCTCTGGGTCTGGAGATGTACATCAATAGACGCAAGGCATAATCAGTAAATTTATTGAGTTGCATGGAGTCTTTAAAAGGTGAGGAAAGATATATAGATAGCGTAGCTTGAAAGTTCCCCGAAAGGAACTTTCAATAACAAGCAATTAATTATTTATTAAGCATTTAGCCTTTAACTGGCGCAGAAACCTGAACCACATCACCTGCTTTGTAGTTTTCAAGCAAGATGTTGGCAACAGAATATTCTGTATGATTTACTTCAGGTTTTACATCAAAAATAAATTGATCTGCAGATTGGGCGTCAGCAAACGTAAATTGTTGTGGCTGTTGAATATCATGTCTAGGCACTTGAACTTTCACAGAAATATAGCTTCCTGCTTCAGCAGCAACTACTGGCTGACCATCTTGTGCTTTTAAAGTAAAACGTTTACCGCTGTCAGTTGCTTCAACTGCAGCAACTTCAAAGGCACGCCATCCAGCCCAACCACCATTTTGTGCAGCCAGGTTTTCATATTTCTGTTTTTCTACCCCAGCCAAGATACCTGCCAATTGCATATAAGCTTCTTTCCAGGCAGCAATCAGGTCAGATTCAAACGGTACATTTAACACTTCGCTAATTGAATGCAACAGGTTGTCACCCACAATGGCATAATGATCAGGCTGGATATCCAGACTCACATGTTTGGTTGTAATGTGCTCAATTGCTTTAGCCAGTACACTCGGGTTTTCAATATGTTCTGCATAAGCCAATACTGCAGCAGCCAAGGCTCGCGGCTGACGACCGCTAGTTTGGTGATCTAGGTTAAAGACATTTTTTAATTCTGGATTGTTATTCAGCATGCGGTTGTAAAAATAGCTGGTAAGCGCAACACCATTTTCACGAAGGACAGGGACAGTTGATTTAACAAGTTCAATATGTTGTGGAGTCATGGCTAGAACATCTGCGTTGTGGCTATAAGATGTATTTAAAATACATCTTATCAAATCGGTTGTAAATACATCTTTTAGAAAAACCCTAAAATAATTATGGGATATCTGAATATCCCATAATTTTAAAAATCTTGATAGGAATAAAAAGAGTTATTTTCTGCCGAAAAGAGAGCCGAGTAAACCCCGGACAATTTTCTGTCCGGTACTGCCCCCCAAGCTGCGTGCCGCACTTTTCGCAAATGTCCCGACAATGTCTTGAGCCATTTTTTCACGTTGTTTGGCTGTGCGTTCAGCCTCTTTCTGCTGTTCACGGGCAATACGCTCTTGTTCGCGTGCTTGCTGCTTTGCAAATGCTTCCTGCTCTTTGGCTTGTTGTTTGGCTAAGGCTTGTTGTTGTTTCGCTTGCTGTTTCGCTGTTTCCTCGGCAACTGCCTGTTGCTGACGTTGGGCTACTTTTTGCTGCAACATTTCATAGGCACTTTCGCGGTCAACAGCTTGCTCATAAACACCGGCAACAATGCTTTGATTCATCAATATTTTACGTTCATCTAAGTTAATCGGGCTAAATGAAGAGTAGGGCGGCATCACCCAGCCACGCTCTACAATTTGTGGAATCCCTTGTTCATCCAGACAGCTAATTAAGGCTTCACCCACACCCAGTTCGGTAATGGCTTGATCGACTTTAAATTCAGGATTGGCGCGAAAGGTATCTGCTGCCGTTTTGACCGCTTTTTGATCCTTTGGCGTAAATGCACGTAAGGCATGCTGGACTCGGTTACCCAGTTGGCCGAGTACGCTCTCAGGTAAGTCGAGTGGATTTTGTGTCACGAAGTAAATTCCAACCCCTTTAGAGCGAATCAAACGCACCACTTGTTCAATTTTTTCTTGTAGTGCTGCGCTGGCATTATCAAACAGTAAATGCGCTTCATCAAAGAAGAACACCAGTTTGGGTTTGTCCAGATCGCCTACTTCTGGCAATTGTTCAAACAGTTCCGATAACATCCAGAGTAGGAATGTGGCATATAGTTTAGGGGTATTCATTAACTTATCGGCTGCCAATATGTTGATGTAGCCACGTCCCTGGCTGTCTGTCTGAATAAAATCCAGAATATTTAAACTCGGCTCACCAAAAAACTGATCGCCGCCTTGGTCTGCAAGTGCCAATAAATTACGTTGAATGGCGCCTAAACTCGCCGGAGAAAGATTGCCATATTCAGCCTGAAATTCCGCGGCATGTTCAGACACATAGCTAATAATTGATTTTAAATCCTTAAAATCAATCAAGAGTAAGCCTTGATCATCTGCGATGCGGAAAACCGCTGAAAGAACCCCTTCCTGCGTGTCATTCAGGTTAAGCATTTGCGACAGCAATAGCGGTCCTATTTCCGACACCGTAGTCCGAATCGGATGACCTTGCTGGCCAAATAAGTCCCAAAACACCACTGGTGATGCTGCAAAGGGGATGGATTCAATATTTAAGCTTTTAATACGTTCATCAAATTTAGCATTGCTTGCGCCGGCTTTGGCCAGACTGGAAACATCGCCTTTGGCATCGGCTAAAAATACCGGCACACCCATTCGGGAAAAGTTTTCTGCAAGCACTTTTAAAGTGACTGTTTTACCCGTTCCGGTTGCACCTGCAATTAAGCCGTGACGGTTGGTGAACTGTGAATGTAAAACAATCTCTTGTTGTGTATTTGAGGTCTTCTTGGCAATAACGATTGGTGTACCCATATCTATTCCTGTTTTATGTTCTTGTGTCTTAAATTATTCGAGTTGTGGTGTATTTAATTGTTTTAACGCATTTTCTATATCTTGTATCAAATCGTTCGGATGTTCTAGCCCTATACAAAAACGAACCAACAATCCGGGTTGTAAATGGGTGTGCTCAAGTGCGCGCATATCTTTTAAATTGTATAGCATGACCAGGCTGACAGGACCACCCCAGCTAAAACCCAGCTTAAACAGCTCTAAGGCATCACAGAATTTGCGAATGTCGGCAAGGGTATATTCAGGTTTAAAAATAACGCTGACCAGGCCGGCACTTTGACCTGTGCTGCAAATTTCTTTCCAATAATCATGACCAGCAGAGGATTCATCGGCAGGATGCAGCACCTGAATAAATTCCTTTTGCTGTTTTAGCCAGTCCAGCAGTTTCAACGTACTTTGTGATTGATGTTGATAACGTACTTGCATTGAAGCAAGACTGCGTTGAACTTGTGCAGCATCATCACCAGAAATGGAGATGCCTTGAATGGCATGCATACGGAACAGTTTGTGATGCAGCTTCTTGTCACGGGTCACCACCGAACCCATCAGGATATCGCCGCCACCGCTTGGGTATTTCGTCAGCGCATGCACAGTGAGATCGACACTTAGATGTTGATCCGAAAAATCAAAGGCATTAAAGGCAAGGCCTGCACCCCAGGTATTATCCAGTGCAGTCAAGACATTGGCTTGTTTGGCTTTATTTACCAGACCCACCAAGTTGGGAAATTCTAAAGTGACTGAACCTGCAGCCTCCAACCAGATCAGTTTGGCTTTGTCTGTGGGCTGGAAACTGTCTACATCTATTGCGTTGTAAACCTTAACTGTAATGCCATAGCGCGTTTCCAGATTGCGCAAATGTTCCATGTTTGGACCATAGATATTGTCTGCAACCCAAACTTCATCTCCTTGCGCTAAAAAGCAGGAATTTACCAGGTTGATGGCAGATAAACCGCTCGGTGCCAGCAGGCAATATTCACCGCCTTCAATCTGGGCAATGCTGTCGCCTAAGGTGAAAGTGGTTGGGGTACCGTGGGTGCCATAACTATAATCATAGTCATCTGTCCAATGGCGATTAAACAGTGCATCGGTGTTCTCAAAAATAATGGTCGATGCACGAAACAGGGGAGGTTGAACCGTAGAAATATATTGCGGGGCTTTTCGTGGTGCATGAATCAATTCTGTTTGTGGATTTTTTTTCAAGGTTCTGCTCTAAGTCGTATCAAAATTAGCCTTAGCTTAAGAGAAACGCGCAGATTAGGCTATATAAATGCCCAAATGTATAGAAACGTTAATCTGCACATAAAGTTGGCTTCATTTTTGCTAAACCTATATCAGAACACAACAATAGGTGGGAGCGAATGAAGTCGCATTTAAAAGTACATTATTTTCAGCATATTGCTGGTGAAGGCTTCGGCAGTTGTTATCAATTTTTAAAACAGCACCATGCTAAAATTAGTGCGACCGAGTTTTTCGCATTACCGGTAGACCGTCCTTTGGATATTGAAGCTTTACCGCATGTGGAAGATGTCGATTTACTCATTATTATGGGTGGGACGATGAGTGTGAACGATGAAGCAAATTATCCCTGGTTAAAAGTCGAAAAACGCTGGTTGCGACGTTATTTATCGATGGGCAAACCCGCAATCGGTTTATGTTTGGGTGGTCAGCTGATCGCAAATGCACTGGGTGCAGCAGTGCGCCGTAATGAAAAGCAGGAACTGGGCTGGACGGGGGTACGCAAAGTGAATCATGTGCCTGAAGCGTGCTTTGAATTGCCGGCACAATTTAATGTGATGCAATGGCATAGTGAAACCTTTGAAATTCCGAAAGGCGCGATTCATTTGGCAGAAAATGATGTGTGCCGCAATCAGATGTACCAAATTGGAAAAAATGTCTTGGGATTCCAGTTCCATCCGGAAATCATGCCAGAAACATTGAAGCTGTTTTTGGAAAATGATGAAGAGCTGATAAATTTTTCAGGAGAGTACTTACAATCTGAACAACAATTGAAAAAGTCGCCGAAAAGTAATTTTATTCAAGGAAATCAAATATTAAATCAAGCAATAGAGTACGTTTTGCAAAAAACTGCACGTTGATTTATTTTTAAACAATGTTACAAATTTCTGCGATGAGAAAGATACTAAAAAGTTGAAAAGAGATTTGCTTAAGCGTTAAACAATAGCTATAATGAGCGGCCCTTTAATAAAAGGGGTTAACTACGAATAAAGTAGTTAATATCGTGACAGTCGTGGCATCGATCATGACCTTAGTGATTTTCACTGCCTTTGACACTTACCAATAGGGTGAGATGCGTCAGAGGTGATTCTTTATATTTTTGGCTTGGAGTTTACTGGTATGTCTAACCAGAGAATCCGTATCCGTTTGAAGTCTTTTGATCATCGTCTGATTGATCAATCTGCTCAAGAGATCGTAGAAACAGCAAAACGTACTGGCGCACAAGTTTGTGGTCCAATTCCGATGCCTACACGCATCGAACGTTTTAACGTTCTAACTTCACCGCACGTTAATAAAGACGCGCGCGACCAGTATGAAATCCGCACTTACAAGCGTTTGATCGATATCGTTCAACCAACAGACAAAACTGTTGATGCATTGATGAAATTAGATCTTGCAGCTGGTGTTGATGTTCAGATCGCATTGGGTTAAGGCTTTCGGGTTAATTAACACTCTAAGTTAATTAAGCCGCTTTTTTAGAGGTTTATGCACATGGCTATTGGTTTAGTCGGTCGCAAGTGCGGTATGACACGTATCTTTACAGATGCGGGTGTTTCTGTACCTGTTACGGTGATTGAGGTTGATCCTAACCGCATCACTCAAATCAAAACGCTTGAAACTGATGGTTATCAAGCGATTCAAATCACTACTGGTGAACGTCGCGAATCTCGCGTAACTAACCCCCAGAAAGGTCACTTCGCTAAAGCGGGTGTTGCTGCTGGTCGTTTGGTTAAAGAATTCCGCGTTTCAGAAACTGAGCTTGAAGGTCGTGAAGTTGGCGGTACCATTGGTGTTGACTTATTTACCGTTGGTCAAGTAATTGACGTAACTGGTCAATCTAAAGGTAAAGGTTTCCAAGGTGGTGTTAAACGTTGGAACTTCCGTACTCAAGACGCTACTCACGGTAACTCATTGTCTCACCGTTCTTTAGGTGCTACTGGTCAAAACCAGACTCCTGGACGCGTGTTTAAAGGCAAGAAAATGGCCGGTCACATGGGTGATGAACGCGTAACAGTACAGGGTCTTGAAGTTGTATCTATCGACATGGAACGTTCAATTCTTGTTGTTAAAGGTGCAATCCCTGGTTCAACTGGTGGCGACGTTATCGTTCGTCCAACGATCAAGGCCTGAGGGGAAATATTGTGAATTTAAATACTGTTTCCGGCTCTGCTGTTGAATTGTCTGAAGTTGCTTTCGGACGTGAGTTTAACGAAGCTCTTGTACACCAAGTTGTTACAGCTTACTTAGCTGGTGGTCGTCAAGGTTCTAAAGCTCAAAAATCACGTGGCGATGTATCTGGCGGTGGTAAAAAACCATTCCGTCAAAAAGGTACTGGTCGTGCGCGTGCTGGCTCTATTCGTAGCCCAATCTGGGTTGGTGGTGGTAAAACTTTTGCTGCTCGTCCACAAGATTGGTCTCAAAAAGTTAACCGTAAAATGTACCGCGGTGCTATGCAATGCATCTTAGCTGAACTTGTTCGTCAAGATCGCTTGGTATTGGTTGAAGAGTTTACTGTTGAAGCTCCTAAAACTAAAGAATTGCTTGCTAAACTTAACGACTTAAATGCTGTTCGCGCATTAATCGTTACGGATGCTGTAGATGAGAATCTATATCTTGCTGCACGTAACATTCCGCATGTAGATGTGGTTGATGCTGCTGCAATTGATCCTGTTAGCTTGATCGCGTTCGACAAAGTTGTTATGTCTGTAGCTGCTGCTAAGAAAATTGAGGTAGAACTCGGATGAACAACGAACGTATCTATCAAGTCCTACAAGGACCTGTATTCTCAGAAAAAGCGCAAGTTCTAGGTGAAGCTGCTGGTGTTCAAGTTTTTAAAGTTGCTATTAACGCAACTAAACTTGAAATCAAAAAAGCAGTGGAACAACTCTTTGGTGTTCAAGTTGTTAAAGTTAACACGACGATCACTAAAGGTAAGACTAAACGCTTTGGTAAAACATTAGGACGTCGTTCTGATGTTAAAAAAGCATACGTCACCCTGAAAGCTGGCCAAGATGTTCAAATGGCTGACTTGGGCGATACCGCTGAAAGCGCAGCGGAATAAGGACGAGAATTATGCCTATTCAAAAATGTAAGCCAACGTCACCAGGACGTCGCTTTGTAGAGAAAGTCGTTCACGACCATCTTCACAAAGGCGCGCCTTATGCACCGTTGATTGAAGCTAAAAAACGTACTGGTGGTCGTAATAATAACGGTCACATTACGACTCGTCACATTGGTGGCGGTCATAAACAGCACTACCGTTTAGTTGACTTTAAACGTAACAAAGACGGTATCCCTGCTACTGTAGAGCGTATCGAATACGATCCTAACCGTACTGCACACATTGCTTTAGTTTTGTATGCTGATGGTGAACGTCGTTATATCATTGCTCCTAAAGGTTTGCGTGCTGGTGATAAAGTACAATCTGGTAACGATGCTCCAATTCGTCCAGGTAACTGCTTACCACTTCGTAACATGCCTATCGGTTCTACTCTTCACAACATCGAACTTAAAATCGGTAAAGGCGCGCAATTAGCTCGTTCAGCTGGTACTTCTGTTCAGTTGTTGGGTCGTGACGGTTCTTACGCAATTGTTCGTCTACGTTCTGGCGAAATGCGTAAAATTCACGTTGAATGCCGTGCTGTACTTGGTGAAGTTTCTAACCAGGAAAGCAACCTTCGTTCACTCGGTAAAGCGGGTGCTTCACGCTGGCGTGGCGTTCGTCCTACCGTACGTGGTATGGCTATGAACCCAGTTGATCACCCACATGGTGGTGGTGAAGGGCGTAATAAAGGTATTCAACCTGTAAGCCCATGGGGTCAAAAAGCTAAGGGGTACAAAACACGTACCAACAAGCGTACGACTAAGATGATCATTCGCGACCGTCGCGTTAAGTAACAAGTAAAGGAATCTGACAATGCCTCGTTCTCTGAAAAAAGGCCCATTCGTCGATGCGCACTTGTTCGCTAAGGTTGAAGCGGCTATCGCGGCTAATAACCGTAAGCCGATCAAAACTTGGTCGCGTCGTTCGATGATACTCCCAGATTTTGTTGGTTTAACAATTTCTGTTCATAATGGTCGTAACCATGTTCCGGTAATCGTATCTGAACATATGGTTGGTCATAAACTCGGTGAATTCGCGCCAACTCGTACCTATCGTGGTCACGGTGTTGACAAGAAATCTAAACGTTAAGGTGCTATGATGGAAGTTACTGCTAAATTACGCGGTGCCGCTATCTCGGCACAAAAAGCACGTTTGGTTGCAGATTTGATTCGTGGCAAATCTATTGCTCACGCTTTAAATATCTTGAACTTCAGCAATAAAAAAGCTGCAGTTTTAGTGAAAAAAGCGTTGGAATCTGCAGTTGCAAACGCTGAACATAATAACAGTTTAGATGTAGACGACCTTAAAGTTGCTACGATTTACGTTGATGAAGGTGTGAGCCTTAAACGTATTATGCCACGTGCTAAAGGCCGTGCAGATCGTATCACTAAGCGTACTTGTCACATCACCGTTAAGGTAGGGGTTTGATATGGGTCAGAAGGTTCATCCAATCGGTATCCGCCTAGGTGTTGTGAAACGTCATAACGCTAACTGGTATGCGAGTCCGAAACAATACGCTGAATATTTGCTTAAAGATCTTCAAGTTCGTGAGTTTTTGAACAAAAAACTTAAAAACGCGATGATCAGCAAAATTCTTATCGAACGTCCTACAGGCGCTGCTAAAATTACAATTAGCACTGCTCGTCCAGGTATCGTTATCGGTAAAAAAGGCGAAGATATTGAGAAATTACAACGCGAATTAACATCTATTATGGGTGTTCCTGCGCAAGTAAGCATCAACGAAATCGATCGCCCAGATTTAGACGCTCGTTTGGTTGCTGAAGCTATCGCTTCTCAACTAGAAAAACGTGTAATGTTCCGTCGTGCTATGAAGCGTGCGGTTCAAAACTCTATGCGTGCTGGTGCTAAAGGTATCAAAGTTGAAGTTTCTGGTCGTTTAGGTGGTGCAGAGATTGCCCGTACTGAATGGTATCGTGAAGGTCGTGTACCTTTGCATACACTTCGTGCTGACATCGACTACTCATCTGTACGTGCTGAAACTACTTACGGTACGATTGGTGTTAAAGTTTGGGTATTCCGTGGCGAGATCTTAGGTGGCATGAAACAAGTCATGAACCCTGCTCCTGCTGAAGAACGTCCAGCTAAACGCGGTCGCGGTCGTGGTGAAGGTCAAGAGCGTCGTGGTCGTCGCAATGATCGTTCTGCTGAAAAAGGAGAATAATCCATGTTGCAACCTAAACGTACTAAGTTCCGCAAGGTACAAAAAGGCCGTAACACTGGTCTAGCGCATCGTGGTAGCACTGTATCTTTCGGTACTATTGGGCTTAAATCTCTCGAGCGTGGTCAAATGACTGCTCGTCAAATTGAAGCTGCGCGTCGTACAATTAGCCGTCGTGTGAAACGTGGTGGTAAGATCTTTATCCGTGTTTTCCCGGACAAACCAATTACTGAAAAACCATTAGAAGTTCGTATGGGTAAAGGTAAAGGTTCTGTGGAATACTGGGTTTGCCAAATCAAACCAGGTAAGATCTTGTACGAAATGGATGGTGTTAGCGAAGAATTGGCACGTGAAGCGTTTACGCTTGCAGCTGCTAAGCTTCCGTTTAAAACCACTATCGTTACTAAGACGGTGATGTAATGAAAACTAATGATCTACGTGAAAAGTCGGTAGAAGAGTTGACAGCTTTGCTTGATGAGCAACAGCTTAACCAATTCCGTCTTCGTATGGCTAAGGCAACTGGTCAATTGGGTAAATCGCATGAAGTTGCGCTTACTCGTAAGACTATTGCTCGTATTAAGACACTCCTTACCGAAAAACAGGGGAACGGACAATGAGTGAACAAACAGTTCGCACGTTAACCGGCAAGGTCGTAAGCGACAAAATGGACAAGTCTATTGTTGTACTTATTGAACGCCGCGTTCAACACCCGTTGTATGGCAAATTAATCCGCCGTTCAACTAAATTACACGCTCATGATGAGAACAATGTTGCTAAAACCGGCGACTTGGTAACCATTAAAGAAAGCCGCCCAATTTCTAAAACTAAAGCTTGGGCTTTAGTGGAAGTTATTGAAGCAGCTGCTGAGTAATTAGACGTTCTTGTTGCATCATCGGTTAATTTCGAGTACTCTTTGAGCCTTTCGAAATTGTAACCGGTGATGCTCGGTTTTGGAGTAGGGCAATGATTCAAACCGAAAGTATGCTCGACGTAGCAGACAACAGTGGTGCTCGCCGCGTACAATGTATTAAAGTACTAGGTGGTTCACACCGTCGTTATGCTTCTGTTGGCGATATTATTAAAGTTACTGTAAAAGAAGCTATTCCTCGCGGTCGTGTTAAAAAAGGCGACGTGATGAATGCTGTAGTTGTACGTACAAAATTCGGTGTACGTCGTCCGGATGGTTCTATCATCCGTTTTGATGACAATGCTGCTGTTATTTTGAACAACAACAAAGCGCCGATTGCAACTCGTATTTTCGGACCAGTGACTCGTGAACTTCGTACTGAACAGTTCATGAAAATCATTTCATTGGCTCCTGAAGTTCTATAAGAGGCACTCATGGCTAAGATTAAAAAAGGCGATCAAATTATTGTGATCGCAGGTAAAGAAAAAGGCAATCAGGGAACTGTTCTGTCTGTTTCAAATGACCGTGTTAAGGTTGAAGGCCTTAACTTGGTTAAGAAGCATCAAAAGCCGAACCGAGCTACTGGTGTTGAAGGCAGCATCGTAACTCAGGAAGCGACGCTTCATATCTCAAACGTGGC
Organism: Acinetobacter terrestris; assembly: GCF_004331155.1. Taxonomy (GTDB): domain Bacteria; phylum Pseudomonadota; class Gammaproteobacteria; order Pseudomonadales; family Moraxellaceae; genus Acinetobacter; species Acinetobacter terrestris. Next base: position 9,752 of record NZ_SJNZ01000021.1, on the reverse strand, counting down.
AGTTTTTAATGCTACAACCCAAAAGGCTGACCGTGTTGGTTACCAATTTGATGCTGAAGGCGTGAAAACTCGCGTATTCAAATCAAATGGTGAATCAGTGGCGGTAGCGAAGTAATAGGTTGATATAGGCCATGGCCAGACTTAAAACACGTTACAACGAAGAACTTAAAGCTCAATTGTTAGAAACATTGGGCGTTAAGAATGTGATGGAAATTCCACGCATTACAAAAATTACCATCAACATGGGTGTTGGTGCTGCATCAGCTGACAAGAAATTGTTAGATGGCGCTCTTTCTGATATGCAAGCAATTGCTGGTCAAAAACCAGTACTTACTTTAGCTCGCAAATCTATCGCTGGTTTCAAAATCCGTGATGGTTGGCCGATTGGTTGTAAAGTTACTTTACGCGGCGAACGTATGTACGAATTCTTAGACCGTTTGATCTCTATTGCGATCCCTCGTATCCGTGACTTCCGTGGTTTTTCTGCGAAATCATTTGACGGTCGTGGGAACTACTCAATGGGTTTGAAGGAACAGATCATGTTCCCTGAAATCGATTTTGATAAGATTGATCGTATTCGTGGTATGGATATTACCGTTACTACGACTGCTCGCACCGATGACGAAGGCCGTGCGCTATTGCGTGCATTCGGCTTCCCGTTTAAATAAGAGGTCGATATGGCTAAGAAAGGTATGATTAATCGCGAATTGAAACGCGAAAAAACTGTTGCTAAATACGCTGCAAAACGTGCTGAATTAAAAGCTGTTATTGCAAATGTAAATGCAACAGATGAAGAACGTTTCGAAGCGATGATGAAATTTCAGGCATTACCACGTAATGCGTCTCCAGTACGTCTTCGTAACCGTTGTGGTTTAACTGGTCGTCCTCATGGTTACTTCCGTAAGTTCGGCTTAAGCCGTAACAAATTACGTGAAACTGTCATGCAAGGTGATGTACCGGGCATGGTTAAGGCAAGCTGGTAAGGAGCGACTATAATGAGTATGCAAGATACCGTTGCCGACATGTTAACCCGTGTTCGTAACGCACAAATGGCGAAGAAACAAACTGTTTCTATGCCTAACTCTAAGTTGAAGGTTGCTATTGCTAACGTTCTTCAACAAGAGGGTTACATTTCTGACGTAGAAGTTGCTGATGCTGAAGGCAAAGCAACTTTAACAATTACGTTAAAATATTTTGAAGGCAAACCAGTTATCGAAACTGTGAAACGCGTAAGCCGTCCAGGTCTACGTCAGTATCGCGGTAAAGATGCACTTCCAAGCGTTAAGCAAGGTTTAGGTATTGCAATTGTTTCTACAAGCAAAGGCATCATGACTGATCGCGCAGCACGTTCTGCTGGTATCGGTGGTGAAGTTATTGCTTTTGTTTCTTAATAGGTGAATCCTCATGTCTCGTGTGGCTAAAGCCCCAGTAACTGTGCCTAACGGCGTTACAGTTACTCAGAACGGCCGGCAGGTCGAAGTGAAAGGCAATAAAGGTACATTGTCTTTCAACCTGCATGCGCTGGTCGAGCTAAAACAGGAAGAAGGTCAGCTTCATATTGCTCCAGTTAAAGAATCTAAAGATTCTTGGATGCAAGCTGGTACTGCTCGCGCTGTTCTTAACAACCTTGTTAAAGGTGTTAACGAAGGCTTCGAACGTAAGTTACAACTAATCGGTGTTGGTTATAAAGCTGCGGTTAAAGGTGATGTTGTTCATCTTAACCTAGGTTTTTCACACCCTATCGATTATAAACTTCCTGAAGGTGTAACTGCTGAAACTCCAACTGCTACTGAAATCGTTTTGAAATCAGCAAGCAAACATATGTTGGGTCAAGTAGCTGCAGATATCCGTTCATATCGTGAACCAGAGCCTTATAAAGGTAAAGGTGTTCGTTATTCGGATGAAGTTGTTCTTCGTAAAGAAGCTAAGAAGAAATAGGGCGCGAGGTTCTTATGAACGAAAAGAAACAATCCCGTTTGCGTCGTGCGAAAAGCACACGCTTGCACATCCGTGCATTGGGTGCGACTCGCTTGTGTGTAAACCGCACTCCGCGTCACATCTATGCTCAAGTTATTTCAGCAGATGGTGGCAAAGTTTTAGCGCAAGCTTCAACTTTAGATGCTACTTTACGTGCTGGCACAACTGGTAACGTTGAAGCAGCTCAAAAAGTAGGTGCTTTAATCGCAGAACGTGCTAAAGCAGCTGGTGTAACAAAAGTTGCATTTGACCGTTCTGGTTTTAAATATCATGGTCGTATCAAAGCCTTGGCTGATGCTGCTCGTGAAAACGGCTTGGAGTTCTAATCATGGCTAAAGTTGAACAAAACGAAGGTCTTGTTGAAAAGCTGGTTGCCGTTGATCGTGTAGCCAAAGTTGTTAAGGGTGGTCGTATCTTCTCTTTCACAGCATTAACTGTTGTGGGTGATGGTAATGGTCGCGTAGGTTTTGGTCGTGGTAAAGCACGTGAAGTTCCAGCTGCTATTTCTAAAGCACTTGAAGCTGCACGTCGTAACATGATTACTGTTGATCTTGTTAACGGTACTGTACAACACCCTATTAATGCTCGTCACGGTGCAAGCCGCGTTTACATGCAACCTGCTTCTGAAGGTACTGGTGTAATTGCTGGTGGTGCTATGCGTGCAGTTCTAGAAGCTGTTGGCGTACATAACGTATTGACAAAATGCTATGGTTCTACAAATGCTGCTAACGTAGTTAACGCAACTTTCAAAGGTTTGCGTGATATGACTTCTCCTGAGAAAGTCGCTGCGAAACGTGGTCTTTCAGTAGCACAAATTCAAGGGTAATCAATCATGAAAACGATTAAAGTTACCCAGACTAAATCTTCATCGCATCGCTTGAAAAATCACAAGCTTAGCCTGCAAGGTTTAGGTCTGCGTCGTATTGGTCATACAGTAGAAGTTGTTGATACTCCTTCTAACCGCGGTATGATCAACCAAGTCTACTATATGGTTAGTGTAGAGGAATAAGCCATGACTCTGCGTTTAAATACTATTGCACCTGCAGAAGGTGCTAAACGTGACAACCTTCGTCTAGGCCGTGGTATCGGTTCTGGCGTTGGTAAGACTGGTGGCCGTGGTGTCAAAGGTCAGAACTCACGTAAGAGCGGTGGTACTCGTCCAGGATTTGAAGGTGGTCAAACTGCGTTATATCGTCGTTTGCCTAAATTCGGTTTTACTAGCCAACTCGCTTTAAAAACTGCTGAAGTACGTTTATCAGAGCTTGCTAAAGTTGAGGGTGATATTGTTTCACTTGAAACTTTGAAAGCAGCGAATGTTGTACGTAGAGATATGACTCGTGCTCGTATCGTACTTTCTGGTGATATTACTCGTGCATTCACTATTCAAGGTGTTGCATTGACTAAAGGCGCTAAAGCTGCTGTTGAAGCTGCTGGCGGCAAAGTCGAGGAGTAATCGCTAGTGTCTATGTCTCCTAGTTCTTCAGGTCATGTTAACATGATGAAAGGGCAGCCGTTTCATGTGAAATATCGTGAAATTATTCGCCGAATGATGTTCCTTATTGGTGCATTAATGGTCTTTCGACTAGGAGCACATATTCCAGTACCAGGCATTAATAATGCTGCACTTGAAAATCTTTTTAATGCAAACCAGGGCACGATCCTTGGTTTGTTTAACATGTTTTCAGGTGGTGCATTAGAGCGGATGTCAATTCTTGCTTTAGGGATCATGCCTTACATTTCTGCTTCAATTATTGTGCAGTTAATGTCTACGGTTGTTCCTTCGCTGGAAGCTTTAAAGAAAGAAGGCGAACAAGGTAAGCGTAAGATAAATCAATATACGCGACAAGGTACATTGTTGCTTGCACTTGTGCAGTCTGTCGGGATGTGTGCGGGACTTATTAGTCAAGGGATTACTTTGACTGGAGGCCTAGCTTTCTACATTCCTGCTGTGACTTCACTGGTTGCGGGTACCATGTTCTTGATGTGGTTAGGTGAGCAAATTACTGAACGCGGAGTAGGGAATGGTATATCCATGATCATCTTTGCGGGTATTGTTGCTGGATTGCCGAATTTAATTATGCAATCTTTATCATCGGTAGATAATGGTCAAACAAGTCTTATTGGCTTGGTCATTTTTGGCTTGTTATCGATTGGTGTGTTAGCAGCGATTGTGTTTATTGAAAAAGCACAACGTCGTATACCAGTCAATTACGCTCAAAAACAACAAGGTCGTCGTGTATTTACTGCACAGCAGACACATTTGCCATTAAAAATTAATATGGCGGGTGTGATTCCGGCAATTTTCGCCAGTTCATTGCTTTTGTTCCCTGCGAGCTTGGGTCAATGGGTGGGGAGTGCTGATCCGAGTGCAGGAATTATCAAACGTAGCTTGCAAGATTTGGCGCTCGTGTTGTCGCCTGGACAGCCGTTGTATTTGGTGCTCTTTGGTGCGTTAATTATCTTTTTCTGTTATTTCTATACTGCGCTAGTATTTAGCCCTAAAGAAGTGTCAGAGAACTTGAAACGCAGCGGAGCTTATGTGCCTGGTATTCGTCCAGGTGAGCAAACTGCTCGTTACTTAGATCATATTCTCAATCGTTTGACCTTTATTGGCGCGATTTATATCACAGTGATTTGTTTAATGCCGATGGTATTACAGAGCTCATTTGGTATTCCATTCTCTTTGGGTGGTACCTCTTTGCTGATCGTTGTGGTAGTCGTGATGGACTTTATGGCTCAGCTACAAGCACATCTCACCTCGCATCAATACGATAATCAAACGTTAATGAGAAAAACGACTGCTCATCCTAAGGGATAAGCGCACTTGAGGTTTCATCATGAAAGTACAAGCTTCTGTTAAAAAAATTTGTGGTAGCTGTAAAGTTATCCGTCGTAATGGGGTTATCCGCGTGATTTGTAGCGCAGAACCTCGTCATAAACAGCGTCAAGGTTAATCTAATCAAGACCTGTTGATTTCAGTAGGCGAATTGGGTTAATATCCGCCCCTCAAGGTTTTTGTCGGGCGGTTGATTATCTCTACTGCCTTTTTGGAGAAAGTGAATGGCTCGTATTGCCGGTGTAAACATTCCGGATAACAAGCATGCTGTTATCTCCCTCACGTATATCTTTGGTATCGGTCGCCACACTGCTAAGAACATCTTAGCTGCTGTAGGTATTCCAACTACTACTAAGATCCGTGAATTGGATGATGCTCAGCTTGATGCGATTCGTGCAGAAATTACTAAGGTTCCGACCGAAGGTGATTTACGTCGCGAAATTTCCATGAACATTAAACGTTTAATGGATTTAGGCTGCTACCGTGGTCTTCGTCATCGTCGCAGCTTGCCTGTCCGTGGACAACGCACCAAAACTAACGCACGTACCCGTAAAGGTCCGCGCAAACCTATTAAGAAATAAGATTTCTGGAAGCTAAAAGATGGCTAAAGATACTCGCACACGCAAGAAGGTCACTCGTACCGTCTCTGAAGGTGTTGCACACATTCACGCTTCTTTTAATAACACCATTGTTACTATTACCGATCGTCAAGGTAATGCATTGGCTTGGGCCACTTCAGGTGGACAAGGCTTCCGTGGATCACGTAAATCAACTCCGTTCGCTGCTCAGGTAGCTGCTGAAGTCGCTGGTAAAGCTGCTTTAGATTACGGTTTGAAAAACTTGGACGTCCTTGTAAAAGGTCCTGGTCCTGGTCGTGAATCTGCGGTTCGTGCTTTAGGTGCAGTGGGTTATAAAATTAACAGCATTACCGATGTGACGCCAATCCCGCACAACGGTTGTCGTCCACCTAAAAAACGTCGCGTGTAAGGAGAAACATTCATGGCTCGTTATATTGGTCCAAAATGCAAACTCTCTCGCCGCGAAGGGACAGACCTGCAACTTAAATCAGGCGTTAAACCGTTTGATGTAAAAACTAAAAAACATGCTAAAGCTCCTGGCCAACATGGCGGGGCTCGTGGTAGCAAACAATCTGAGTATTCACTACAATTACGTGAAAAACAAAAAGTACGTCGTACGTATGGTGTGTTAGAACGTCAATTTAGTAATTACTATAAAGAAGCTGCTCGTGTTAAAGGCGCAACAGGTGAAAACTTGTTGAAATTGCTCGAAAGCCGTCTTGATAACGTCGTTTATCGCATGGGTTTTGGTTCTACACGTGCAGAAGCTCGTCAGCTTGTATCTCACCGTTCAATCACTTTAAATGGTCGTCGCGTTAACATCGCTTCAATCCAAGTTAAAGCGGGTGACGTGGTTGCAGTTCACGAAGGTGCTAAACAACAATTGCGTATTAAAGGCGCAATCGAGTTAGCTACTCAACGTGGTATTCCTTCTTGGATGGAAGTTGACCATTCTAAATTGGAAGGTACGTTTAAAGCTGCACCGGATCGTTCTGATTTACCTGCTGAAATCAATGAAAGCTTGATTGTAGAATTGTATTCTAAATAATCCCTTGAGGTAGCAATAATGACGCGTACTGCAAATGAGTTTCTAACTCCGCAAGCGATCAAGGTCGAAGCGGCTAGCGGGACCTCGGCAAAAGTGATTCTAGAACCCTTAGAGCGTGGCTTTGGTCATACTTTGGGTAATGCTTTACGTCGTATCCTTCTTTCTTCTTTACCTGGCGCTGCTGTGGTTGAAGTTGAAATAGAAGGGGTTGAGCACGAGTACAGTACCTTGGAAGGCTTGCAGCAGGACATCGTCGAGCTCTTGCTGAACCTAAAAGGATTGTCGATTAAGCTGTTCGATCAAAACGAAGCATATTTGACATTAGAAAAACAAGGTCCTGGCAACGTAACAGCCGCTGATCTTCGTTTACCTCATAATGTTGAAGTGGTAAACCCTGAGCATTTGATTGGCACGTTAAGTGCTTCAGGCTCATTAAAAATGCGCCTGAAAGTTTCTCAAGGCCGTGGTTATGAGACTTCTGACTCACGTTTCCCAGAAGGCGAAACTCGCCCAGTGGGTCGTTTACAGTTAGATGCTTCTTATAGCCCGATCAAGCGCGTGTCTTACACAGTTGAAAATGCTCGTGTAGAACAACGTACTGACCTTGATAAATTGATCATTGATCTTGAAACTAATGGTACAGTTGATCCAGAAGAAGCTATCCGCAAAGCGGCAACAATCTTGCAGCAACAAATTGCAATTTTTGTTGATCTTCAGAAAGATCAAGCTCCTGTTGCTCAAGAGCCTCGCGAAGAAGTGGATCCAATCTTGCTTCGTCCAGTAGATGATCTAGAGCTTACTGTTCGTTCTGCTAACTGTTTGAAAGCAGAAAATATTTACTACATCGGTGATTTGGTTCAACGTACTGAAGTTGAGTTGTTAAAAACTCCTAACTTAGGTAAAAAATCGTTAACTGAAATCAAAGATGTTCTGGCATCGAAAGGCTTGCAATTGGGCATGCGTTTAGAGAACTGGCCACCGGCTAGCCTCCGCATGGACGATCGCTTTGCTTATCGTAGCCGTTAATTAAGTAGGACTATCACCATGCGTCATCGTAATAGTGGTGTGAAATTAGGCCGTACAAGCAGTCATCGTAAAGCGATGTTCCAAAACATGGCTAATTCTTTGTTCGAACATGAGTTAATTAAAACTACTGTTCCTAAAGCAAAAGAATTACGTCGTGTTGCTGAGCCTTTAATCACTTTAGCTAAAGTCGATTCTGTAGCAAACCGTCGTTTGGCGTTTGCTCGTACTCGTTCAGCTGCAACTGTAGGTAAATTATTTACAGTTCTTGGCCCTCGTTATAAAGAACGTAACGGCGGCTATCTACGTGTTCTTAAAGCGGGCTTCCGTGCAGGTGATGCTGCACCGATGGCTTACGTTGAGCTAGTAGATCGCGAAGTTAAATAATTTCGCAAAAAGAACTTCAGTTGTTCGGAAAAAGACCGGTGTTTCACCGGTCTTTTTTTATGCCTGATGATTTTTATTGTCAGACAAATTTAGATTTTGTCCTGAACTGATATATTTTTTGTCAGATTTATTTAAACTTGACATTGTGTATTGTCAGATTTATGGTTTAATAAAATAAAGTTCAACAAGGTTATAAAAAGAACATGGAAAAGCACATTGATATTTTGATTGTGGGCGCAGGTATTTCAGGTATTGGTCTGGCTGCACACCTTTCAAAGAATTGTCCGCAACGTCAATTTGATATTATTGAACGTCGTGAAAGTTTTGGTGGAACTTGGGATTTATTTAAATATCCAGGGATTCGTTCAGATTCTGATATGTCGACTTTTGGTTTTAATTTTAAACCATGGCAAAAGGCCAATGTCCTTGCAGATGGGGCATCCATTAAAGGTTATTTATCTGAAGTTGTTGATGAATATAATTTAAAAAACAAAATTCATTTTAAACATAGGGTGGTGTCTGCTAATTATGATTCTTCCATCAGCAAGTGGGTGGTGCAAATTGAAGATGCAAATCAGAAACAACAGACCTGGATTGCTAATTTTGTACTAGGCTGCACGGGTTATTACAATTATGACCAAGGCTTCCAACCGGATTTTCCAAACCAAGCAGCTTTTAAAGGTCAGCTCATTCATCCGCAACATTGGCCAGAAAACTTCGACTATAAAGCTAAGAAAGTCGTGATTATCGGCAGTGGTGCAACCGCCATTACCCTGGTGCCTGCAATGGCAAAAGGTGGAGCAGCACATGTCACCATGCTGCAGCGTTCTCCAACTTATATCGCTTCTGTTCCATCGATTGATTTTGTATATGACAAAATGCGTAAAGTCTTGCCTGAAGCGCTTGCTTACAAACTGACGCGTGCACGTAACATTGGTATGCAACGCGGGATTTATGCGCTTGCCCAAAAGCAGCCGAAATTACTGCGTAAACTGTTACTCAAATCCATTGAGATGCAGTTGAAGGGTAAAGTGGATATGAAGCACTTTACACCCTCTTATAATCCATGGGATCAACGTCTGTGTGTGGTACCTGATGGGGACCTATTTAAGATTTTACGCTCAGGTAAGGCGAGTGTAGAAACGGATCAAATTGAGAAGTTTACTGAAACAGGTATTCAGCTGAAATCAGGCCAGCATTTGGATGCGGATATTATTGTTTCGGCGACAGGTTTGCAGATTCAAATTTTAGGTGGTATTAAAGCGACCATTGACGGAAAACCTATGGATACCTCTAAACATATGTTGTATCAGGGAATTATGGTCAGTGATGTACCGAATATGGCGATGATCATTGGTTATATCAACGCGTCCTGGACACTTAAAGTTGATATTGCGGCTGATTATATTTGTCGTCTGATTAATTATATGGAAAAGAACGGCTATGACCAGGTGATTGCTCAGGGTGATCAGACCGAATTGATGGAAGATACCGTAATGGGGAGTTTATCTTCAGGTTATATTGCACGTGCAGCGGATGTCATGCCGAAACAAGGTAAACATGCGCCTTGGAATGTGACCAATAATTATCTGGCTGATCGTAAAACATTAAAAAATGCCGGATTTGAGGATAGTGTACTTAAATTTCAAAAGCGCAATCCACAAGTTTCGTCCAAGCCTAAATTAGTTTCTTAATTCCAATTCCAGATAAAAAGGAGCCTAAGGCCACTGCTGTCCCACAATTTTTACAAGAGGAAGCTCATTTAAGCTTCTCTTGTTTGATGGGGACTTTATCGGGTGAAAATAACGCTTTTAAGGTTTTTATTTCAAATAAATTCACTTGAATTATTCTGAGTAAGCGCTGAACTGTCCAGCCTTTTTTCCCTAAATGTTGAGCGAAACTT
>NZ_SJNZ01000020.1 GCF_004331155.1 Acinetobacter terrestris | reverse complement strand
AAAACCGCCTTGACCACCAAAACCGCCAGGTTGACCACCGAAGCCACCTTGACCGCCAAAGCCGCCAGGTTGACCACCGAAGCCACCTTGACCACCGAAGCCGCCAGGTTGACCACCGAAGCCACCTTGACCACCTTGTGCACCAAAGCTACCAGGAGCGCCTTGAGCACCAGCAGGAGCACCAGCAGGACGTGGGTTACGTGCAGGAACTACTGTAGAAATCGCATGTTTGTAAACCATTTGGCTTACAGTATTTTTTAATAAAACGACATATTGGTCAAAAGATTCAATATGACCTTGTAATTTAATACCGTTAACAAGGAAGATAGAAACAGGGATGCGTTCCTTACGGAGAGAATTCAAGAACGGATCTTGTAAAGTTTGACCTTTAGACATGTTATAACTCCAAAAAAATTTAAAAATCAGCGCAAAAACTATCTCTATTATTCAAATAAAAATTATAAAAAGACAGTTACTAAATTTTGCTTTATCCGTAACACTTTCGCAAGTCTTCTTGAGCCTGCGTTATGGTCGAATATGTTTTAAAATTATGCGATTCTTGCAAAGATCTTAACCACGTATATTGACGTTTTGCAAGTTGTCGTGTCGCAAACAAAGACTTATCCTCCATTTCTTGCCTTTTTTCGTTACTTTGATCACTTTTTTGCAGGAATTCTAAAGTTTGACGATAACCGACGGAACGCATGGAAGGTAAATTATCATTTAAATCGTATTTTTCAATCAGACCTTCTACTTCATGTAAAAATCCGATATCCCACATAGTTTTAAGCCGCTGTTCAATACGTTTATGTAATTCTACACGATCAGGCAATAAAGCATGATTATGAAAAGTGTAACGATATGGTACATTTTTGGGTTGCTCGGCTTGTAGTTTTGTAATCGGCTGCCCTGTGAGCTTAAATACTTCTAATGCACGGATAATTCTTTGTTTATCACTGATCTTGAATTTCTGTCCTGCCAAGGGATCTACCGCACATAATTCTGCATACACCACATCCCAGCCTTGTTGTTCTGCTTGCGCTTCAATTTCAGCCCGGACAGCATGATCAGCACTAGGTAAATTGCTCGACAATCCTTCTAGTAAGGCTTTGAAATAAAGCATGGTTCCGCCCACCAAAATAGGTGTTTTACCACGTGCATGCATATCATCAATCAGCAGACAAGCATCTTCTACAAACTGCGCAGCTGAATACACTTCCAAAGGCGTAATAATATCAATCAGATGATGCGGATAACGCGCCTGCTCCTCTTTCGTTGGTTTTGCCGTACCAATGTCCATATCTTTATAAACCAGCGCAGAATCGACGGAGATAAGCTCAAAATGACCTTGCTCATAAAGTTCACATGCCAAAGCGGTTTTACCACTTGCAGTTGGTCCCATTAAATTGATGACCGGCAATTGATTTGACATGTACAACTACTCTCCTCGAGCAAAAAGTTTATCTAATTGTGAAAGTGGAAATGCACGCCAGGTTGGACGTCCATGATTACACTGGCTGGCAAATTCGGTTTGTTCCATTTGGCGCAGCAAGGCATTCATTTCAGAAAGGCTTAAAATACGATGTGCACGCACTGCGCCATGACACGCCATTCCCGCTAAAATCTGGTCACGCTTTTGCAGCAAGCCTTGCGCTTCATCACTCGGGTCTAAATCATTCAACAATTCAGGCACCAAGGATTCAAAATCCGCCTTATGCAAAATGGCAGGCACCCCACGTACAATCACTTGTTCATCGCCATATTGATCAATTTCCAGACCTAAACGCGCAAGCTGATCTTTTAGCTCATCGACCCGCATGGCTTGCATACGACTGATACTGATGACTTTGGGAATAAGCAGCTGTTGTGATGTCCAAAATTCTGGCTTGTCCCACGCCGCTTTCATTTGCTGCAATACAATCCGCTCATGCGCGGCATGCATATCAACAACAATCAAGCCTTCAGTGTTCTGCGCCAGAATGTAAATGCCATGCAATTGTGCAATCGCAATCCCTAATGGATGCTCATCCACATGAACGGCTGCACGTTGTTCAAATTGATTCAGCTCTGTATGCGCAGCCGATGAGGTTGATTCACGCAATGGCGCTAAATAGCTTTGCAAGGCATTATTCAGTTGCTGTGATCCCGTATAGCGACTTTGCGAAGACTGTGACGAGTACTGAACAGTTTGCGGGCTAGAAGCATTGAAATCCGTTAACAATTCAGTAGATGATTCAAACGCCATGACAGGCTGTTTAGTTTCAACAGCGCGATGGAGTTGAAACTGTTCCTGATAACGCGGAAGCTGCACTTGAGGATTCTGAACAGCCTCCTCTTGCGTTTTCATGGCCTGCGCCAGGTCAGCACTTGCCGTCTGGAACTGAGACAAAGTTTCTTTAGCAAAATGACGCACAAATTCATGCACTTCACGCTGGTTTAAAAAACGAATTTCATGCTTGGTGGGATGTACATTGACATCGACATTTTCAGGATCCACTTCTAAAAAAAGCAAATAGGCAGCATGTTGATGACCATGCAAAATCCCATCGTAAGCCATACGCAAGGCATGGGAAATGGTTTTATCTTTCACAATCCGCCCATTCACGTAGACATACTGCAAGTCCGCTTGTGAACGCGCATCGGAGGGATGTCCGAGCCAACCAGACAAACGCATGCTGATGCTATCGGCATCAATCCAGTAGGCATTTTCAGTAAATTGGCGACCCAATAACTGCTGAACACGTTGGAAACGCAGCTCGCCACTATCAGCAATCGGCAAGTTCAAACGAATATTATTGTTATGCTCTAAAACAAAACGGATATCGAAATGGGTTAATGCCAGACGACGGACAATTTCTTCAATATGACCAAACTCAGTACCCTGCTTTTTTAAAAATTTACGCCGTGCAGGCACATTAAAAAACAGATCCTGAATCCGAATATGGGTGCCTTTTTGAGTCGCGACCGCCTGAATTTCCTGATGATCAAACGCGGTACCATTCACTTCTACCTGATAACCGACACCTTCATCATTCTGGCTGCTGGTCAAGGTTAAACGGGAAACGGCGGCAATAGAGGCCAAAGCTTCACCACGAAAACCCAAACTGACAATGGCCTGTAAATCATCCGCCGTTTGAATTTTACTGGTGGCATGACGCATGACTGCCAGAGCTAAATCATCAGGATGAACCCCATGACCATTGTCGATAATTTCAATTAAGGTGCTGCCACCTTGTTCAACGCGAATAATAAGTTCAGTCGCACCCGCATCAATTGAATTTTCTAATAATTCTTTCACCACGGATGCTGGACGTTCAATCACCTCACCTGCAGCAATCTGGTTTGCCAGTGCAGGATTAAGGGTATGAATACGACGTTCGCTTAAATGATCACGCATTGTTCAGTTGACTCTCTAATGCTTGTTTTAATGCTGCCGATGAAAAACTTAAACTTGCTGTACGCGTCAGCTCATCTTCAGACTTTTCAATATTAATAATCAGGTCTGCTTGTGGAATTTCATCGCCACCTTTTGAGGGCCATTCAAATAAAAATAGCGCATCCGGTGTTTCCAGATAATCGCGAATACCCATCAGTTCAAGTTCATAAGGATCATTTAAACGGTATAAATCGAAATGAAAGATATCTTTACCGTTAATATTATAGGGTTCAACCAAGGTATAGGTGGGGCTTTTTACTGCGCCCTGATGTCCTAAACTTTGCAAGAAATAGCGTGTCAGTGTGGTTTTCCCTGCACCTAAATCGCCAATTAAATAAACCACGCCCGTGCTAAAATGCTGCGCCAAAACCTGTGCTAAATTTTGGGTATCGTCTTCATTGTTCAAGGCTAAATTAAATGAATACTGCATATTACTCACGACATGATTCCAAAGACCAATTATGATAGCATCGCACCGCTTTATTGCCCATGCTCGCACTTGCAAATGTGTAACTTTTCCTACATTTCCCTGTAAATATCATTCATTTTAATGACCGACAGATTGATCCAAGACAAATCACATGACCAGCACTGAATTTATTCCACCCATGATTGATGGTGTAAGCGCAAGCAAAGTATTTCTTCCTAAAATGAAGCCTGCACCGACAACTGTCTATCAATATTTATGTCAGCAGTTTGCACATATTGAACCCGCTGAATGGCAGCAACGTTTTACCGACGGATTAATTTATGATGCTTTAGGTCAGGTATTAAACTTGAGCTCTGAATATATCGAAAATAGCCACGTGTTTTACTACCGTTGTCTAGCACACGAAATACATGTTCCCTTTGAACATGAAATTTTATTTGAAAATGAACACTTGCTAGTGATCGATAAACCGCATTTTTTAACCATCAGCCCAACCGGACAATACGTTCAGGAAACACTGTTAGTGCGTTTAAAAAAACAAAGCGGTAATGAATTTTTAACCCCGATTCATCGTCTCGACCGTGAAACTGCGGGGGTGGTTTTATTCTCTAAACAACCTTCTACCCGAGCAATCTATCAAGAAATGTTTGCACAGCGCCAGGTGAGTAAAACCTATCATGCCATTGCTCCTTTTCATGCAGATTTGACATTTCCTTGTCATACCCGCTACCGGATGGAAAAAGGACAACCCTTTTATACGATGCAAGTGGTTGAAGGGCAAATAAATAGCGAAACGGAAATTGATTTAATTGAACATGATGCTGTTTGGGGAAAATATGAACTTAAACCGATCACGGGTAAGCAACATCAATTGCGTGTCCATTTGAACAGTTTAGGCATTGCCATTAAAAATGATCCTTTTTATCCAGTGGTACAGCATAAAAGGGAAGATGACTTTTCCGCACCATTACAGCTTTTAGCAAAGCATATTCAGTTTAATGATCCTATCACTTTTCAGGATATGCAATTTTCGTCCAACTTTGAGTTGACATTGTAATAAGCTTGTCATTACAAATTATTTTCGTAAATATAGTGTATGAATATTGAAATTACATTAGATTTGATTAAAATAAATGCTGAAAAGTTAAGTAATTAGATGTATTCAGAAAATTATGAGAAAAACCGAAGTTTATCAAATAAGACTTGACTCCCAAGAAAAAAAACATGCTTTTGCGGTGTTTAAACAATTGGGGATTACGCCGGCACAAGCGGTTCGACTGTTCTTTAAACAAGTCGTGCTAACCAAATCCATCCCTTTTTCTATTGAAAATCAAAGTATTAATTTGGAGCAACTGTATAAGATCCGTAAATTAAAGCAACAGCAGACCGTTTTAAATGGTGAAGCAGAACAATCGCTTGATGCGGATGAAGAATTTATTTTAGATGATGACCATTTGGACCTGTTTGAAGAGCTGAATGCCATTTTGGGTGAAAGTGACAAAACTTAACAGTGTCGCATTTACAAACAAATTTTAAAAAACCGAATATAAAAAATTAGTTATGCTTCATGCAAAGATAATAAAAGCATGGAGTATAGAATGATCGTAAGACGCGCAACTCTAGAAGATTTACATCCACTTGCAGTTTTATTCGATGAATATCGCCAATTTTATGGTGCTTCTTCCAACCTGAATTTATCCTATCAATTCTTAAAACAGCGCTTTGAAAATCAAGAAAGCGTGATTTTTATTCATATCAAAGACAATGTCTTTACCGGTTTTGTTTTACTTTATTTAGGATTTTCTTCGGTCGCTTGTTCAACCTATTATATTTTAGATGATGTATATGTCACCCCAATCTATCGACGTCAGGGTTCGGCAAAACAACTGATTGATACTGCCATTTTATTTGCACGTCATGAAAATGCATTACGCATTAGCCTGGAAACTCAAAAAACCAATTATCAATCCCATAAACTGTATGAGCATATGGGCTTTGTGAAAGATAATGAATTCCAGACCTATCATTGTTTCCTTAGATAACCATACGTGTCTTGGCGAGTTCAACTTGTTGTTCATCTAAATAAATCCACTTCCCCTGTTCCAATTCAGGAAGTGCTAAAGCCCCAATTTGCTGACGGTGTAATCGTTCAACTTTATTGCCCACAGCAGCTAACATCCGTTTCACCTGATGATAAACACCTTGATGAATGGTCAACTGTAATTCATTTTCCGAAAGCTGAATCACATCTGTTGCCGCAAAAACACCTGATTCATTACGTAATTCTACGCCCTGCTGCAATTGCTGAATCTGTTGCTCTGTCACAGAATCGGCCGTTTGCATTCGATAGACTTTAGCCACGTGTTTTTTTGGATGAGTTAAGGCTTGCAGAAACTGCCCATCATCGGTAAGTAATAAAAGTCCACTCGTGTCCTGATCTAAACGGCCCACACATTGCAAACCACGGTTCATCAAAACATCATCAAAAAGATCAAACACACTAAAATGGTGCGTGGCCTGATGTGAACATTCATAATCCTGCGGCTTGTTTAAAGCGATATAGACCTTTTCACGATATTCAAAATGTTCGCCATATACGGAAAAACTTAAATGATTTAAATCCAGTTTATGTTTTGCATTGGTGATGACTTCACCTTGGATGGCAATCGCTCCATTTTTAATGAGCTGCTGGCAATGTTTACGCGAACCGAAACCTTGCGATTGCAACATCTTTTCCAAGAACATAAACCTTATCCTTTAACTATCATCAAAGCCGCATTCTATACTGAAATACAGCCTAATTTTATTGTTCAACGCCTCTTTAAAGTAAATCTAAGCGCAAAACCCGATACAATGGATCTTATTTATCTCATCTCCCTGAAAGTAATGTCCAATTTAGATTTAAATCTGATCGTTTTACTGGTTTTATTGGCTTGCGGCATCTTTAGTCATAACAGTGCAGTCACGATTGCTGCCGGTGTTTTAATTGTTTTTCGCATTACCCCGCTGAGTGAATTTTTCCCTTATTTGCAGCAACACGGTTTAAATATCGGCATCATTATTTTAACCATTGGCGTGCTCACTCCTATTGCCAGCGGAAAAATTCCGGGAGAGGCAATTTTAAAATCCTTTATGAGCTGGAAATCACTACTGGCAATTGCGATTGGTGTTTTAGTCGCCTGGCTGGGGGGACGTGGGGTTAAACTGATGAGCAACCAGCCCGATGTGGTTGCAGGTTTATTGATTGGTACGGTTGCAGGTGTTGCGGTATTACGCGGTGTTCCTGTAGGTCCTTTAATTGCCGCAGGGATACTGACTCTGTTTATTGGGCATTCATAAAATTAAGCTTGTTATTGACCCATATTAAAACTCAGTCTTTATAAGATTTTCTATTTTCCAATTTAAAAAGACAAACAACAGATGAGCTATTAATCCAGCTCATCTGTTCTATTGATCACCTCAATTTTTAAATAAATGATTGATTTTCTTTATGCAGAATAATACTGATTACGCTTTTGCGAGAATTTAGCCAATTGCTTTAAGAAACCTTCAAAGTAACTCTTCTCTTTCTCCTCAGTTCGATAGCCCGCATACAAAGTACGGCGCAAACCTTTAGCAGAGACGCAATCTAAACGGCGTGAAGTGACCCAGCCCTTTTGCTCATATTCATTCACCACCCAGTCTGGAAGTGCCGCAATACCACGTCCACTGGCAACCAGTTGAATCAACATCTGGGTTAAATCGGTCGTGCGTATCTTTTTAGGTTGAATATTCGCAGGAATAAACAGTTTTGCCATGATATCCAGACGGTGCTTATCGACTGGATAGGTAATCAGGGTCTCATCTGCCAATTCTTGAACGGTAATGCGTTCTGCACGCACCAAGGGATGAGTATTGGATAAAACCAGACGTGATTCATATTCAAAAATCGGGAAATATTCGATGCCTTTTAATGCAATCGGATCTGCGGTAATCAACATATCAAATTCTGCATTTTGCAAAAGTTCATGCGGATTGGATTCAAAACCTGAAGCAAAGTCCAGGTCTACATCTGGATATAAATGGCGATATTGATTGAGCAAAGGCATTAACCAGTCAAAACAGCTATGACATTCAGATGAAAAAATAATACGCCCGGTCTGACCATGCACAATACGGGTAATGTCTGATTGGGTAATCTGAATTTGTGGCAATACATCATCAGCCAACTTGAGTAAACGCTGCCCCACATTGGAAAAAGTCACCGGGCGGCTACGGCGATTCACCACTTCTACCCCATACCAATGGTCCAGTTCTTTCAGCTGATGCGAAATTGCTGATGGCGTTAAACACAAATCATTGGCAGCAGCGACCAATGAACCATGCTCACGCAAAGCCGTTAAAGTTTTGAGATGACGAATTTCTAGCATGAGAAGGAGAACCCGCAAAATGAAACTTTGTCCGAGTGAAAAACATGTACCTTTGCTATATGCACGGGAATCTTTTAGAAAATAATTCTACTTAAAGATAAGCACTCAGATAAATTTTCAAAAAATAAAAATGAATACTATTCAATATAACATAAAATTAATTAGCATTTTTCATGTTTGGTTTTATTCGAGGATGTTTTCAACGAAATAATCTATTTACAGAAAAAACATCATGAATTACTTCTCACATTCTAGGCTACCCACGTATTATGGGCAAAACGTGAACTTAAATTTGCCGAGGAAAGCTAGTGGAAAGGCGGATCTACTCCAGTCGATTTTTTGGCAAAAGCACAAGCAGTTAAAGCAAGTAATGGGCAAGCGAAATTAATGTAAGGCTTTCATTGGTAGCTATGGGAGTAGCTTTATGACAGTATTTTGACGCATGCGGTACGTTTAGGCATGATTTCACCTCAATTTACTTCGGATAAAACGAATCAGCTTTTAAGAAAAGCGATAATATTGCCCTGTACCCAAATCATAAAAACTCAAGGTAGAACCAGAAATCGTAATCTCGAAATAACTTGAATTTCCGTAATGATAACCTTCGTATTTTTTTACGCCTTTCTTTTTTAAGCTGATAAATTCACTATGGCCATAATCATATAAATTGAACTCCCGACCGGTATTTCGCCCCTCAAAAATTACTGATCGCTGATAATCATAAAGTTTCGCTTCATGTTGATTCACATTGCCGCTTATTTGAGGATAGGCATTTTCGTTATAATCATAAATATTGGATTTATTATCACCAAATTCCAGCTTGGCCACCACTAAAGCGAGAGCCGCTCTCTGATACTGTTTCATAAATTTTTCCTTTTATTTTTTTAATTGTTTTGAGCTATAGAAAAAATCATCCTGTTTTTTCTATTTTAAAACTTATTCAAATTGTTGTTATTCAGACACAACATAACAAATTCTTTTTTCAAATTAAAGCATTACTTTTATATTGCCTCAAATTCAACTTTAATTAATCTTGTTCACTCAATAATCTGACTCACTCTCCCTCAATTAAAAACCTAAACCTGTTTAAAACTTTGGTCTTAGCTTTGCAGCAATTAAAACCAAACTGGTTATGAAAATTTCAATATTATCTATATAAAGCACATCAGTAATAAATTAAACAGCTGTATTTCAACACGCTAAAAATAATCAAGCTAAGCACATCTGTTTAATATCAATGTTTTGACTATGGTTCAATCAAAGATAAATATTGTATTTACCTGTCGCTTTATATTTAAGCTCAAGTCATTAATAAATGCAGATTTGAGAAAAAATAATGCCGATAAAACTGATATGTGTCTCGCACACACCCTTACTGGATTTTGCATCTCCTCCCGCAGAAATTGAAGCAGCTGCACGTGCAACATTCCAAAAATTGGCGGAACAGGTTAAAGCGTATGACCCTACGCTCATTGTGGTGTTTGGTCCAGACCATTTTAATGGCTTCTTTTACGACCTGATGCCAAGTTTCTGTGTCGGTGTGCGTGCAAGGGCTGCGGGTGACTGGAACTACGGACCTGCGCCATTAAACGTTCCAGAGGATAAAGCCTTAGCTTTGATTGAACACTGCTTAGAGCACGATATTGATGTTTCCTATTCATATCGTATGCAAGCCGATCATGGCTTTACCCAACCGCTGGATTTACTTTGTGAAGGTCAGCTGGATCGTTATCCAGTCATTCCCGTATTTATTAATGGCGCTGCTGCACCAATGCCACGAACCAAACGGGTGATTGAACTGGGTAAAGTGATTGGCGAATATCTTAAAAGCTTAGATGAACGCATTTTAATTATTGGATCGGGCGGTTTATCGCATGATCCACCGACCCCTCAAATCAGCACCGCAGCACCCGAAGTGCAGGAATTCTTAATTGCGGGGCGTAACCCAACAGCAGAAGCACGTGATCATCGTCAATCCAAAATCATTGCGGTTGGACAACGCTTGGCGAGTGGCGACATGTCAGCCGCGCTCTCGCTGAACCCGGAATGGGATAAAGACTTATTGCAGCGCTTTAAAAATGCGGACTTTGATTACCTCGCCAATATGAGCAATGACGAAATTCGCCGTGATGGTGGACGTGGCGGTCAGGAAATCCGAGCCTGGATTGCGGCATTCGCAGCGCTTTCTGCAAGTGGTGAATATGATTCGGAAGTGCATTATTATGAACCGATTCAGGAATGGATTGCAGGCATGGGCATGATGACCGCTGAACCCAAATCACAAACATTTAACAAGTCATAAAATTCATATCTGCAAAAATTCAAAGAAAAAGGACATCGAATGATGTCCTTTTTGATCAAAGCATTGAAGCTTATTCAACAAAAAGTAAAGCCAAACGTACCTGATCATAACCCATACGCGGTGTAGTCGCTTCCACGATTGGGCGCAGTTTAATCACGCCATCTTCACTAAAATGTTCCGGGCTTTGACGCTTCATTAAACGCTTATAAATTTTCCGTACCTGTTCAACCACTTCTTCGCCCGGATGTGCCACAGAAATATCCAGGCCCTGTTCTTTATGCAATTTGGCAAGATGATTAATAATGGTTGCAGGTGTTAATCCACGCTCAACTGCAATATCCTGAATTTCATAACCTTCGACAAACAGCTCACGCGTTTCATCCAGTGTCGCAGTCGCATAATTGGTTTTACCACCACTTTTGGCTATTTTCTTTTCATTGCGCTGAATTTCAGTTTCATTCAATGTCCCGCCGCAATGACGTATAAAGGCTTTGTGTTGCGGCATCAAATCAATCGCCTCAAAATGATTTTCCGCTTCAGTGGATAATTCCTGAAAACGTCGATCAGCTTTAATCGCCA
Organism: Acinetobacter terrestris; assembly: GCF_004331155.1. Classification (GTDB taxonomy): domain Bacteria; phylum Pseudomonadota; class Gammaproteobacteria; order Pseudomonadales; family Moraxellaceae; genus Acinetobacter; species Acinetobacter terrestris. Next base: position 48,251 of record NZ_SJNZ01000020.1, on the reverse strand, counting down.
AACTATCCAGTTCCAAAGCCTGCTCATTAATGCCGAGCAGTTTTAAGCCACTTAAGGCTTTTAGACGTGATATTGCGACATAGCCCTGACCTTTCTCAAAAGTATGCGCCAGATTAATTTCAGCCGCTTCCAGGGTCATGCCTTGAGACTTATGAATGGTAATCGCCCAGGCCAAACGCAGTGGAATTTGCTGAAAACTGGCAATGGTTTTACCGGCATCGTTATCGACCGACCATGTTTCAGGCGTAACAATCAGCACTGTGCCATCAGTCAGTTTTACTTTCGGTAAAATACCATGATCATCATCTTCTTCAAAGCCGATGACTTCGCCTAAACTGCCGTTGATATAGCCCATATCAAAGTTGTTTTTTACAAACATAACTTTAGCATTTTTCTTTAAGGTCAGATTTTCAGGCGCACGAACCGAAGATTTTAAAGTTTCAATCAGTTTATCATTGCCATCACATACCGCTTCAAACTGTCGCTCATCCGCTTCAATGGCATTCAGATGCTTAAAGTTAATCGCATCCACATCCATATTATGGGTATATAAACGGGTAAAGGTTTCACCAATTTCCTGCTGGCGGGTTTGTTCCAAAGCCTGTAAATGTTCCGCAGTAATGCTTTGACTACGAATTGCATTTAAGATGTCATTTAAATAATCGTTGCCTTGACGATGCTGCTCAGTCAAATAACAGACCCGGAACTTCGCCTCGACCCAGGCATCGGACATAAAGCAGAATTTATCACGATTGCGTTCATCATTTTTACCCACTGGTGGTAACTGGAAGAAGTCACCTGCGACAATCACCTGAATCCCGCCAAAAGCGTCATCGCTTTCTTTGAAATATTTTAAAACCTGATTGACCAGATTCAGCTGCTTGGCATGCAACATGGAGATTTCATCAATAATCAGCACCTGGGCATTTTCCAAATGCTCTTTTAGGTATTTGCGCTCTTTCATGTTTTTCAGGTCGGCATCGGATAAAAAATCCTTGATGCCAATGCCTGCCCAGGTATGAATGGTCATTCCATTCATATGGGTTGCCGCAATCCCGGTCGATGCAGTAATCGCCACCGGTACTTTACGGGCTTTTAAATAATTGATGTACTGATTGAGCGTATAGGTTTTCCCTGCACCAGCCGAACCTGTTAAAAAGACATTTTCGCCCGCTTTTAAAAGCTTGAGTGCAGTTTCTTGTTTCATAAGACCTATAACCGTAAATTAACGGCTATAGCCTACCGATTTTTTCCCTAAAAGTTAAGCACAGAAAAAAGTTTAACGACAGCAGCTGTCACTTAAACGCGATTAACTGTAAATTTAACCAAGAGATAAATTGCAGAGCGACATTCACAAAAAGATATTCGGCTTTCTGATTATGCGGATATTCCAGCTGGTCATAGAGCAACTGCCCCTCTCTTAAATGACAGCCTAGAGTCATATGGTGTGTACCTGTTTTGGATGCCATATGAAAAGCCACATATTCCCCTTCCATAATACGCTGTGCATAGCTGACTGCCAGGCAATGATGGCATCTTTTAGACTCTTCGATAATTCGGTCTAAATCTGCCAGCTCTTCAAAGCTCCAGCCTGCAAACTGAGTCTTTTTCTCAACGATGAGCGGTTGCCACACAGCTTCAGCATAATTTTTCTTTAACTGGGTAATAATTTCCTGTTTCTGGATTTGATCATGCCAATGAATGGCTTGATGAAACAGCCCCATCCAGGTTGTGCTTTTGGGCAACATTTTATTGTCACTAAAATAATCGACCAGATAATCTCGCACATAGGAATCAAAAACTGACACTCGGGTATGCCGATCACGTAAATAAAAGATTTGCCTAAACGCATCCAGCTGCATTTTATAGCGCTGTAATACAGGATAAAAATCACGGTTCTGATGGGTTTCCGGACGGAGATAAAACATCAGATCTTCAGGTAATGTCTGGGTTATTTTTTGTAGATGCAACATATACGCCTGCATCACCCGACTTAAACGCAAATAGATCTTCTTGACGGTTTGCTCATTGCCTTTGGCGACACTGCGCATCAGTTCCATCCATTCATCCAAGTACAAAATAGAAGGACTAATCGCGATCCGATGATCATCTAGGGCTTGTCGCTGCCCTTTTAACACCACACTCTGATTATTTTCATGTTTAAACCATTCTTCCTGCATCGCAAAATAGTGACAACTATGAATAAACATGCGTGCTGAAGAATGCTGAAAATACTGCAAGGTGGCTAAAATGACTTGCGGGTGAACCTGACTGGTATCTAGAAAACTTAAAGCCGTCACGGCGACCCTGACACTGCTGTGCTGAATATGACGACTTAGCCAATCCAGCACATCACCAGATTGTTTAAACAGCCAGTTCACTGTACGTGGATAATCAAATAATGGCAGTTTCGCGACTTTTTTCTGCCAGACTGTAGAGCTGGCGTGAAGAAAATTATGCTTTGACAATAAATCATCACGTTGCCAAAGTTCGCGTCGCATTAAACGGACAAAACCTAATAATTGTGCTTTTTCTTGTGCATGACGATATAGCAGCTGAATATCATCTTGATGTTCAATTAACTCATTTAAATTAAAACGCTCTTCAAATGACAGTGCCATAATGCGATACATGGCAGCAGGTAAAAACTGCGAGGCGCTAAAACAAAATTCATCCAGACATTCCATCAATGGCTGTAGCGCTAAAAACTCATCCCCACAGACCACCTGAATCGAGCAAATCTGTTGCAGCATTTGCACAAGAGTCTCAGGTACAGCTGTTTTATTTAGCACATAATCAGTCAAAACTTTTGAATGATAAATCCCTGCATTCATCATTAGTTGATCAATAATTTCAGCTTCATCTACGCGCAGATATTTTAAATAAGTACTGATCCGTTCAGCGCCATTAACCCATACATAAATCTGCTCGAGTAATAACTGTCGTAATTGTTGGGCTTTTTGACGCAGAAAAAGAGAATGTTGCGGCTTTAAATCACCAGTTAAAAAATACAGATCATGTAATATGAATTCTTCGAATGCTTCTGCTTTTTGCCCCGAATAAGTAAAATCACACTGCAAGATGCTTTTCAGAGGGGATTCCGGTGCATAGAATTTGAGTTGAAACAAACCATTGGCGACGTGTACTGCATGCCGCTCTTGATCAATACGAAACATATTTTGCGCATTCAGATCAAAAGCAATATTGAGCTGATCTTGAAAAATCTCATTTAGACTTTTAGAAATTCTGAGTAACTGTTTCGCAACCAATTGATACTGCGGTACTAAACGACCCTGTTCCATACTCGCCTCAAATTAAACAAGCATCCTAAGATGAATTTAATAATAGAATGAAGCTACTGTATGCTGACTTGAGAATTTAATCAAACCTCTCAGCAACTCATCCAGTCTTAACGATTTGATAATGAATTATAAAAAATGCTAGAACTAAAATATTCACTGAGCTTATTCAAGCTTTATCAATTTCTCGTTGTTGTTTTAAGTGTTCTAATCCGGCATAAATTTGTTGCTGAATCTGCTCACGAAAATCTGCTAATTGTTCAGCATTTTCAATATGCATTAAATTTTGCCGTGGCATAAACTGAAAATAAAAAGGTAAGCGTTTTGGAATGAGGTTTTTAGGCAAGGACGGAATAACATCGCCATGCCGGAGTAATTTATCCAGTCGAGGTACTTTCAACAGCTTTTGAAACCATTGACTTTCAATAATCTGATTTGCATCAAAACCGAGCTCAAAGACTTCATCGCCACCCAAAGCTGCAAATGGAACAATATCGTAGTTAAATTCTTGCGCCAGTTTTAAGAAACCATAACGCTGCTTCCAGATCAGCTGATAGGCCTCACCTTTTCTTTTTAACACTTCCCGACCGCCACCCGGAAAGACCAGGATTGAATAACCCTGCTGCATCGCGGCACGGATATATTCTCTATTACCGTCGACTGCACCAAATTTTTTAAACAAGGTGCGCCAGCCTGGCAAATAAAAATGACCATGATCAGCAATACTGACCACAGCCACTTTATGTTGGTTATACAGGTAATCAATCAGGATCGGTGAATCAAATATCCCATATAGCGTGTGATTACCGACATACATTGCAGGTTTGGATGCATCAATATGTTCAGCACCGAAAAAGCTGGGTGTGAAATACTGTTTGGACAACGCACTTAGGCGTTTGATCCATCTGGCATCATGCTCAACCTGCAATATATTGTTCCTTATGCAACAACGTGTTTTTGCACAAGAATCGAACCAACAGAATAACCCGCGCCAAATGAGCAAAGTACGCCGTACTCGCCATCATTCACTTCATCTGCAGTACGGTGTAAAGCAATAATCACACCTGCAGAAGAGGTATTGGCAAACTCATCCAGAATAATCGGCACCAGTGCACGATCTGCATCTTTACCGACTACATATTTTAAAATGAGGTCATTCATGCTGGCATTGGCTTGGTGCAACCAGAAACGTTTTACGTTGGTTGGTGCAATTTCATTTTTCTCAAGTTGCTTGGTGATGATTTTCGCAACCAGCGGACAAACTTCCTTAAAGACTTTACGGCCGTCTTGACGGAACAGTTTGTCATCTGCAACAGCATCTTCACTACGGTTCAAGTAACCGAAGTTGTTGCGAATGTTGTTCGAGAATTGGGTAAATAAATGCGTATCTACAATTTCAAAACCGGTTTTGGTGGTGGTATCTTCAATGATTGACGCAGTTGCAACATCACCAAAGATAAAGTGACAGTCACGTGAACGGAAATCGGTATGACCCGAAGTAATTTCCACATTTACCAGCAATACACGGCGTGCGCCAGTTTTGATGGCATCAGCTGCCTGTTTTAAGCCGAATGTCGCAGCAGAACATGCCACATTCATGTCATAGGCATAGCCTTCAATGCCCAAAGCAGTTTGAATTTCAATCGCTACGGCAGGATAAGCACGCTGGATGTTTGAACATGACAGAATCACCACATCGATATCTTCGGCAGTCACACCGGCATTTTCCATCGCCTGTTTAGCCGCAGTCACGCCCCATTCCGCTTGAATGGAAAGTTCATCATTGCTGCGTTCACGCAAATGCGGATGAAGACGTTTTGGATCTAGGATACCTGACTTTTCAGCAACATAACGACTTTTAACACCGGATGCTTTTTCAATAAATTCTGCATTTGAACCGCGACGCGCTTCAATTTCACCGGCTGCGATTTTGTCAGCATTGTCGTGGTTAAACTGTTCCACATAAGCATTTAAACTTGCCACTAATTCTTCATTGCTAATGGCCTCTTCTGGATGATAAAGACCAGTACCTGTAATACGAATGCCCATGCAAAACTCCTGTTAATATCCCGCTATGTTAACTGATGCCTAACTGATCCCATACTTTTTGCAATCTGGTTGGAGAAATCGGCATCTTTGTTTTCATTGGCTGTGAGAACAAATTAATGCGAAATTCTTCAATCATGAAGTACAGTTCTTTCAGGCGAGCGTCATTTTTAAACTTAAATAATTTTTCCATCCATGGGTCAACTTGATCAATGGCAGAATTGTCCCTTTGTAGGTTATTTGGCAAGCGCTCCAAACGCAAGACCAATGCCTTTAAATAACGTGGGAATTCCTGCCAGATGTCCGAAGATTTCACATACACAAAGTCGGAAAGATTCATCAAATCAAGCTGATCCTCAATGTCATCGATATTTTTTCCAAACAGAGAATCGTCTAAAACCAACAATTTCCGACGAATATCCTGCCACTGGATGTAAATATCACTGAGTACCAATAATGCCTCTTGTCCATGCGTTAGGAAAGATTTTTTTACATTTAAAATCAAGTTTTGAAACTCTTCAGCATTGACAGGAAGCTCATTTATTGTCATCTGCAGTGTGGCATAAACTAACATTTGCTCAAGTTTGGCCTTGTCACCCAGTGGTGAATAGGCCAAAGCCAGGGGTTTTGAAATCTGTTTTTTCAACTGACGAATCAGGTCTCCCAACTGCATATAAACCAGACGAATCACCCCTTCCCGGTGCTGACGAATCGCTTCAGCCTGATCATTAAAGGTTTGAATCACCACCCCAGATTCATCTTTCGCATCGAGTTGTGCAAATGCTTTGGTCGGCACCAAAGCTTGATATTGCTTAACAATCACCCCTGTCACTTTTTGCGAGGCTTCAAAAGTAAAATTATCTGGGAAGGTTTTAAACTCACCCTTGAGCTGCTTCACTGGACTATGCGTTTCGGTACGACAACGTGCTTTAAGTTCAGCCAGATCGCGGCCTTTTTCAAGCACCCGACCTTTTTCATCAATGACTTTAATGAACGGCAACAAATACTGATCAACCCGATCAAAGGAAAAATCTTTAGCCGTGATTTGCTCACCACGTAACTGAAAAGCTAAATAACTGAAAATGTGCTCACGTAAATGTACCGCATCAATACCGTTCATCAGTTTACGCGCAGTATCTGGAATCGGTACCAGATTACGACGCTTATCTTTAGGCAATGATTTTAACAGCGCTTCAATTAAATCCTGACGCCAGCCCGGAATACCCCATGACCAGATATTTTCATCAACCTGTGGCAAGGCCTGTACCGGAATTTTAACTGTTGCGCCATCTTCATCATGACTTGGATCAAAACGATAACTTGCCGCCAAGCGTAAAGAACCATTGTGCAAATAATCAGGGAATTGCTGGGTAGTTTGACGATCATTCATCCACAACGCATCATCATCGACAAATAAATAACGCGGATTCTGCGGCTCAACCGTTGCCCGCCAGTCTTCAAAGGTTCGTCGGCTGGCGACCTCTTCAGGTACTTTGGAGGCATAGAACTGATAGATGGTTTCTTCATCCACCACCAGATCTCGACGACGCAGCTTATCTTCGACACGCTCCACTTCTTCAAGCTTGAGCAAGTTATACTTTAAGAATGGCGGGGTAATGCCTAAATGACCCGTGGTCAACGCATCACGCAGGAAGATTTCATGCGCTGCCGGCTGATCGACCTTTTCATAGTTCATCAAACGTTTCGGTTCAATAATCAAGCCAAACAATGAAATCTGGTCATAACAATTGACGATACCGGCTTTCTTTGACCAATGTGGCTCAAAATAGTGATGTTTCAGCAAATCAGGAGCAGCCAGTAGAATCCATTCAGGTTCAATTTTCGCCAAAGTCCGCAAATACACTTGCGAGGTTTCCACCATCTCAAAAGCCATTACCCAGGACGCACTGGCTTTATGCAAAGTCGATGCCGGGAAAATGCGGGCTTTTTGCTGGCGCACTGCCATATAGACATTTTTTTCATCGGTTTTATTGGCAATAAATGAAAGTAAACCGGTCAATAAAGCCCGATGTAAATTTTCATAATTAGCGCTTTTCTCATTAAATGAAAGTTTTAAACCTTGAGCTAATTCTGTTAATTGCTCATGCGTTTTTTTCCATTCACGTATACGTAACCAGCTTAAAAAATGCTGACGGGCAAAATCACGACGTTTTTTTTCATTCATTGCAGTACGGTTATTCTGCAAGGTTTCCCATAACTTGATGTAAAACAAAAAGTCAGAATCAGCTTCCTTAAATAACGCATGCTTCTGATCGGCTTGGGTCTGTTTATCGGCCGGACGTTCACGCGGGTCTTGCACTGCCAGTGCTGCCACAATAATCAGAACTTCATTCAGCACACCAAAATGTGCGCCGCCTAAAATCATGCGGGCCAAACGTGGGTCAATCGGCATTTTCGCCATTTGCTGACCAATTTTGGTTAGTTCACCAGGTGTTCCCACTTTTTTAGAAGAGCTAGAATTTGAAGATAATTTTTCTTCTTCAGCTTTAGAAGAATTTTTCTCATGCATCGCCCCAAGCTCAATTAGTAGCTTGCGACCATCATTCACCAAGCGATGATCTGGTGGTTCAATAAAGTCGAAACTTTCCAGCTCACCCAGATTCAGGCTTTGCATCTGTAAAATGACCGAGGCTAAATTGGTACGCTTGATTTCAGGTTCGGTAAATTCAGGACGGCTCAGGAAGTCATCTTCAGAATACAGTCGAATACACACACCTGGCGCAATACGGCCACAACGGCCTTTACGCTGATTTGCTGCTGCTTGCGACACGGCTTCAATCGGTAAACGCTGCACACGTGAACGATAGCTATAACGTGAAATACGCGCAAAACCGCTGTCAATCACATAACGGATATTGGGCACGGTTAAAGCGGTTTCTGCCACGTTGGTAGCAATAATAATGCGTCGCCCACTGCCACCCGGATTAAAAATCCGTTGCTGTTCAGCCAAAGCTAAGCGTGCATATAAGGGTAAAATCTCGGTATGCCGTGGACCATGCTTTTGCAAGGTTTCCTGCAGTTCGCGAATTTCCTGTTCGGTGCTGGCAAAAATCAGGATATCGGCATGTTCAGGATGGCCTTTTTCCTGCGCATCCTGAAAACATTCATTCACCGCTTGAACCACTGCACGGGGCAGGTTTTCTTCAAAGTCATCAAATTCATCGTCATCACTACCGCCAATGGTCATTTCTGAAATTGGGCGGTAACGAAGTTCTACCGGGAAACTGCGCCCTTCGACTTCAAAAATCGGGGCATCAAAAAAGTAACTGCTAAAGCGGTTTACATCTAGGGTTGCTGAAGTAATGATGACTTTTAAATCACGACGCTTAGGCAAAAGCTGTTTTAAATAGCCCATGATGAAATCGATATTGAGTGAACGCTCATGCGCTTCATCAATAATAATGGTGTCGTATTTGGTGAGGAACCGGTCATTGACCAATTCCGCCAGCAAAATACCATCCGTCATTAAACGAACAATAGAATCTTGCGAACCTTGTTCATTAAAGCGGATTTTAAAACCAATCGATTCACCCAGCTTTTCACCGACTTCTTCAGCAATACGTTGCGATACGCTACGCGCCGCCAGCCGTCGTGGTTGGGTATGTCCAATCATACCGGTTAAACCACGCCCGGCCAGCATGGCAATTTGCGGTAATTGTGTCGTTTTACCCGAACCGGTTTCCCCGGCCACAATAATCACCTGATGCTGTTGAATCGCTGCAATCAGCTTGTCTTTATATTGGGTAACCGGCAGGTCTTGATTCAGTTTGATGTTCGGGACACGGGACAGGCGCTCACGAACTTTATGATTCGATTTTTCTAATAATTCCTGATATTGCTTTTCATTGGCATCTTTACCTTTGCGTAGCCGATTTAAACGATGACGGTCACGTGCCATGACCCATTGATCTACATTTAAATGACTTAACACAGATAATTTATCCCAAAACAAAAAATTGAACTGAATATTTTACGCTGTAACGCTCCAGAGAGAAAGACAGTGCAATGTTTATTGAGCAGGTTTGATGTAAAGAATCTTCAAAAGCATAAAAAATAGATCACCAGCTACGCTAAAATTTCCCTGGATAACAGCTAACATCCCCGTGTATAACAAGAGTTATACTATTCACAAATTTTAGCGATGTTTATATATTCCCTCTTATAGTGATTAATTATCCTAAAAATGACTCATTCTGCAAAAAGAAATTTAATTTAAAAAATTTACCCTTGAATTTTAGCCCCTGAGCCTTCATCTTGTTAGGCAAGCTGAACAACTGATGTTTTGTCATTCAGTTCTTTTTATATGGCTGAAGAGATAAAAGAATCAGATTTGGTGAAATGGTGGGCTTTATCTTAGTTGATTCGGTTTTTCCGATTTCAATTATGTAAAAATACTGTTTTACCAATAACAAAAAATTCGTTATTCTTTTGCATATCAAATACAAATCTCAATCATGGAGACAATGATGAGCTTAATTAATACAGAAGTTAAACCATTTAAAGCAACTGCATTCCAAAATGGTCAATTTATTGAAGTAACTGAAGCTGATCTTAAAGGCAAATGGTCTGTAGTATTCTTCTACCCAGCTGACTTCACTTTTGTTTGCCCAACTGAACTTGGTGACCTTGCAGACAACTACGCGGAATTCCAAAAATTAGGCGTTGAAATCTACTCAGTTTCTACTGACACTCACTTCACTCACAAAGCTTGGCATGATTCTTCAGAAGAAATCAAAAAAATCCAATATGTAATGGTGGGTGATGCGAACTGGACGCTTGCTAAAAACTTCGACGTATTAATCGAAGCTGACGGCCTTGCAGATCGTGGTACTTTCGTGATCGATCCAGAAGGTAAAATCCAAATCGTTGAAATCAACGCTGGTGGTGTTGGCCGTGATGCTTCAGAACTTCTTCGTAAAGTTAAAGCAGCTCAATACGTTCACGCTCATCCAGGTGAAGTTTGCCCAGCTAAATGGAAAGAAGGCGACGCAACTCTTGCTCCTTCAATCGACCTAGTTGGTAAAATCTAATTTGTTTTAGATTGAACTGATTCAAAAAAACCACGCTTTTTAGCGTGGTTTTTTATGGACGATATTTTATGGACTATATAAAACGTTAAATATTCAATTTTTCAGTTCAATTAAAAGCTTCATTAGTGTTGATATAACAGCATTCTTTTATTAGAAATATTACAATTTTGCTATACATGCCCTGATCTTTTTATCTTAGCTTCAAACTATGCAGTCAATACCATGCTGTATGATTGAACTAAACAATAAGGAGCGCTTATGGGAACAATGCTTGTCGTCACTTCTTATAAATACAATGCATCTTCACGTTATTTGAAAATTTTTTATAACAACGGATCAGGCGAGTTGTATCATCCGGTTCCTGAATTTATCTATAATAATTTATTGCGCTGTAATGATAAAACCGCTTTTGTACATAAATACTTGGAATACGATGTCCAATTCACCCGTATTTCAATTCAGTAATATAAGTTAGATTCAGTAATCTAAGTCAGATACGCTAAATCAGGGCAATTTCCCTGATTTATGATTTAAAGTCTAGCTATATGCTGATCTTATTTTATTTATAGCAAATCATAAACAAACCTGCGCCTATAGACAGCGTCATGGTGATAAAACGCCCATCATTTTTGACCAGTTCAATAAAGCTTTTCACTTCTGCCGCGTGAGAGATGACATTATCGACAATCAAAATCCCGCCTTGCGGCTGAATCATATTTTGCAGATACGTCCAGTAACCGACATACGCATCGCGTTCGGCATCTAATAAAATAAAGTCATATTGATCGGTACACTTTTCCAGAAATTTTTGTGCATCGCCTACCCAGAAATCAATCACCTCATCTAATCCCAACTCTTGAGCATATTGTTGTGCTTGAGCTGTGCGTGATGGATCTATTTCAAGTGTAGTTACCTGTCCTTGAGTGGTTTGCGCGGCATTTGCCAGCCATAAAGTTGAATAGCCTGTCGAAGTACCAATTTCTAAAATTGATTTCGATTGCTGGATACGAATTTGCATCGCCAAAAATAATGCAGAATCAGGTTCAATATTTCGATAACGCTGAATACGCTCATGTTGTAATGCATCAAATTTGATAAAACTTTGATACAGCTCTTGCATGCGTTGTTGAAAAGTCAAACTCATGCTCATAGCAGATATCCCTATCTTTACCGGTTATTCTGAGTCTAACTTATCTATGCCAGAAATCTAGATTCAAGACGTTTCTTGAATCAATTTAAATCGTGGAACAACTTGACCATCATCTAGGGTAACCATTTCCTGAAACATCTCTAAAGGACGCACCCACATGGAATAATCACCATATAGGCATTGATACACCACAAGCTTTTCACGCGTTTCACTATGAGTTGCCACATGAAACACCTGGTATAAATTGCCTTTATAATGTTGATAAATCCCAGATTTAAGGTTCATTACTTGTTACCTCTTAAAATACTTGCGCTCATCATAATCAAAATTTCTGCTGCTCATGACATAAATCTTTTTTTTGCCTGAAATATGCAATAAATACTTGAATATTCACATTAAACCCTCATCCTTAGTGGAGAAAGTTAAATCAAGTAAACACCCAGGCAATCTATTTATCCGATTATTTATATTAGAATGAATTGTTTTACCTATTTACTAAATTGCACTAGTATAGCTTTATTAAATAAACATTTACTCCCTTGGAGACGTTAGCCATGTTAGACCAAAATACTTCAGCGCAACTTAAAACCTTATTACAACGTCTGGAAAGCCCGATTGAACTGGTGGCGTCACTTGATTCATCTGACAAATCTGACAAGATCAAGGAACTGGTGACTGAGGTTGCGGCATTGTCGGATCTGGTCACTGCCCGTTTTGACGGAACCAATAAACGTACCCCAAGCTTCGGGATTGCCAAAGTCGGTAAACAGCCACGCGTAAACTTTGCTGGTCTGCCGATGGGCCATGAATTTACCTCTTTGATCCTGGCATTGCTGCAGGTTTCCGGTTATGCACCGAAAGTCTCTGATGAAGTGCTGGCTCAAATCAAGGGCTTGAATTTAAGCTCTGACTTTGACGTGTTCGTATCCTTAAGCTGCCATAACTGCCCAGACGTGGTTCAGGCCTTAAACCTGATTGCGATTAACAATCCGGGTACAACCGCGACCATGATTGATGGGGCCTTTTTCCAGGATGAAGTGGAACAGCGCAAAATCATGGCAGTACCAATGCTGTTCCAGAATGGCGAGCACATCGGTCAGGGCCGTATGACGCTGGAAGAAATTGTGGCCAAACTGGATTCGGGTTCATCTGCCAAAGAGGCGGAAAAACTCAATGCCAAAGGCGCATTCGATGTACTAGTGATTGGCGGTGGCCCTGCAGGCAACACAGCTGCGATCTATGCGGCACGTAAGGGCATTCAAACCGGGATTGTAGCTGAACGCTTCGGTGGTCAGGTCATGGATACCATGGATATTGAAAACTACACTTCAGTACAAAAGACTCAAGGTCCAAAATTTGCCGCTGAAATGGAAGCGCATGTGCGTGCTTATGATGTCGACATCATGAACCTGCAAAAAGTGGCTGCCATTAAAGGTGCCGATGAAACCGCCAACGGTCTGGTTGAAGTGACTTTGGAAAATGGTGCGAAGTTAGAGTCGAAAACCATCATTCTTTCTACTGGTGCACGCTGGAGAGAAATGAATGTTCCGGGTGAGCAGGAATATAAAACCCGTGGTGTGGCGTACTGCCCGCACTGTGACGGTCCATTATTCAAAGGCAAACGTGTTGCAGTGATTGGTGGCGGCAACTCGGGTGTGGAAGCAGCGATTGACCTTGCGGGTATTGTCGAGCATGTGACTTTAGTTGAATTTGATACCAAACTGCGTGCCGACCAGGTATTGCAAGACAAACTCAACAGCTTGCCGAATACCACGGTGATTATGAATGCACTTTCTACAGAAGTGGTCGGTGACGGTTCACAGGTGACTGCACTGAAATATAAAGACCGTGCCACTGATGAAATTAAAACTGTTGAACTTGCCGGGATCTTTGTACAGATCGGTCTGTTGCCAAACACCGATTTCCTGAAAGCATCTAAAGTGGAATTAAGCAACCGCGGCGAAATCGTGATTAACGAGCGCAACGAAACCAGCGTCAAGGGTGTGTTTGCTGCAGGTGACTGTACTACGGTGCCGTACAAACAGATCATCATTGCCACAGGTGAAGGTGCGAAAGCATCGCTTTCAGCATTCGATTACATTATCCGTTCTGGGCAATAATTGCATTATCCAAGCAATTAACTTTGGATAAAATAAACATAGGCTTATATCTATCTGTAGATATAAGCCTTTTTTTTAACTCAAGTTTTTTCACCAAACGTTACATTTAATTAACAATTTTAGAGCGTTATTTAGACGACTTTTCGATTATATTCGCTTTATCCCATCTTTTCTTTATGGGTAAAACAATTAGAAGGATAGATGAAAATGAATAAATTACTTGTTGCTTTAGGTCTTGCTGCTACTGTTGCTTTAGTTGGTTGTAACAAAGACAAGGCGCCTGAAACAGGTGCAACGACTGGTGAACATTTAGAAGGCGCTGCTAATCAGGCAGGTCATGATATTTCTAATACAACTTCTGAAGCAGCGAATGACACTGCAACAGCAATGGATAATGCAGCTGATGCCACTGCAGAAGCCGCAAATACTGCTGCTGACCGTGCCGAAAATGCTGCAGAGGATGCCAAAGAAGCAGCGAAAGATGCGACTGCAGCAACTGCCGGTGCTGTAGAAAATGGCGCTGCTAACGTTAAAGAAAGAGCTCAACAATAAGTGTAACTGTTGAACTAAAAAAGCTCCTGATCAGGAGCTTTTTTATTTTTCCAACCTTGCTTTTAGCTTTCAATTTCCTATATGGTTGATGTGCCAAGACTTTTTAAGAGCATGTTTAGATGTCATATTCTCATCATAGCGAACAACATTATATTCATAGAACAGGTTGGCTTCGCGCAGCAGTGCTGGGTGCAAATGATGGGATTATTTCAGTCACCAGTCTAATCATGGGAATGGCCGCAAGCGGTGCTTCAACCCAAACTTTATTGATCACTTGTGTAGCAGGCCTGATTTCAGGAGCAAGCTCCATGGCCGCAGGGGAATATATTTCTGTCAAGTCGCAAGTCGATATTGAAAAAGCGGATTTACATATGGAAGCACGTGAACTAGAGCGTAATCCGCGCCATGAACTGAAAGAATTGACTCAAATTTATGTCATGCGAGGCTTAAAACCTGAACTCGCTCATGAAGTTGCAGTGCAATTGACTGCGAATAATGCTTTAGAGGCGCATGCCCGTGATGAGATTGGCATTCATGAAAATACTGCTGCCAATCCATTACAGGCAGCTGGTTCTTCTGCGCTGGCCTTTTCACTGGGTGCCCTTTTTCCCATGTTTTCGATTTTAATTAGTCCGGAACAATATGTGGCAACGGCTGTCATGATTGTTGGGGTGTTATCTCTGGTTGCACTGGGAGCAGTGTCTAGTCATTTCGCTGGTACTTCAATGCTCAAGGGCAGTTTACGGGTGACCCTATGGGGAATTTTAGCCATGGCATTTGCCAGCGCAATTGGTTCCTTATTTAATGTGTCTACATTTTAATTGATTTATTATGATTTTAATCAATATAACAAATCAGTTATTCTCAATTAAATTACTTATAATCTATAAGTTTTAATACTATTTATACGTGAATTATCGATTAAAATATCACTATTCATTTATTCAATTTTATACTCCCATGACTGTTATCGCTGCAAAATCTGATCGATCTAACCTGTCGATCTGGGTTGCTCTTTTTCTATTGTTGGTGGGTACACTCGGTGCCTATCAAGTGGTTGGGCTGAATCAAGCCTTATTGTTCCTGGTTGGCGGTGCCTTGGGCATGACGCTTTATCATGCTTCATTTGGTTTTACATCCAGCTGGCGTGTTTTTATTAAAGAACGTCGTGGTCGTGGCTTGCGTGCACAAATGATTATGCTGGGTCTTGCGGTATTGCTGTTCTTCCCGGCTTTAGGCGCAGGCGAGTTATTTGGCAATCCTGTCAAAGGCAATGTCAACCCTGTTTCCATGTCCGTGATGATTGGTGCTTTTATCTTTGGTATAGGCATGCAATTAGGCGGCGGTTGTGCATCCGGTACGCTCTACACCGTAGGCGGTGGCAGCGCCCGCATGATCGTAACGCTGATTTTCTTCTGCCTCGGCTCTCTAATTGCAACCACGCATTTAGACTGGTGGTTTAACCTGCCTCATCTTGCACCTATTTCCATTGTTTCAAGCTTGGGCGTTATTCCTGCACTCATTATCAGTTTTGTCCTGTTTGCTGGGATTGCATTTGCAACCATTCATTTTGAGAAAAAACGTCATGGTTCACTTGAAGCTGAACCTCAAGCGCAAACCCAAGGTTTGAAACGTTTCTTGCGTGGTCCATGGCCGTTGGTCTGGGGCGGAATTATTTTAACCTTGCTCAACTTTGCCACCTTGGCTTTAGCCGGTCGTCCTTGGGGTGTGACTTCTGCCCTTGCAGTTTGGGCAGCTAAATCTGCGAGTTTAATCGGTGTAGATGTAGCCTCTTGGGCTTATTGGCAATTACCGGGTAATGCCAAAGCGCTATCGCAATCATTATGGTTCGATATAACGTCGATGATGAACTTTGGCATTATGCTGGGTGCATTGTTGGCGGCAAGTCTGGCGGGTAAATTTGCGCCTAACTTGAACATCCCAAAACGCTCACTGATTGCTGCTGTTATTGGTGGTTTACTCTTAGGTTACGGCGCGCGCCTGGCCTATGGCTGTAATATCGGTGCTTACTTCAGCGGTATTGCATCAGGCAGTTTACATGGCTGGTTGTGGCTAATCTTTGCTTTTATTGGTAACGGGATTGGTGTCAAACTTCGCCCTATTTTCTTCCCCGGTGAACGTCCACAACCTGAAAAATTAACCGGTTGCTAAGACCCTTTTAAATTCCAAAAAGCCCATCACGTGATGGGCTTTTTTATAGATTTTGTTTTTAGCGTTTAATTTAAAGCGGCTTTCAAATTACAGCCAAAGCCCATTATTTCCTGAGCCTGACGGTATGTGGTATAGCGATTTAAAATAAAGTCATAAAACTGATCGGCTTTTGCAAAACTTTTTTCCAAGTCTTCAGCTTGCATATTGGGTAACTGGACTTGCCCGATTAAATTCAGGTTTTGATTGCCCAAATGATACATCTCGGCAAAATATCCATTCATCATTTCACAATAGGCCTGTTTGACCGGTTTTAATGAGGTCCGGCTCACTGCATTCTGATCCAGTGTCTTGAGCTGATTGACATCCAGTACAGACTGATCTGAAAAGGCAATATTATTGGTTTTTTTAAATGCCTGATAATCTTTTGATAACTGTTGATTTAAAGTCTCGAAACGCTGTTGCAAACTTACGGCATCTTGAACTTTGTATTGTTGAGGATCAACTGGGGCTTTATGCTGTTCAGAGCTTGAACATGCTGAAAGTAATAAACTTGAAATTAAAGTCGCACAAATTAACGGCTTGATCATAACTTGCCTAATAGTTACCTTATACAGCACAACATTATGCCTGAAATATCCAGTTAAATTGACTTTTCATTCATATAGCGCCAATAGCGTTTTGGTACATATTGAATGTGCAATTTCATGTTTTGCCGGGCTTCAATATTGACACTACGGAAATAATCTTTCCATAGCTGATCATACAGCCATTCTTGCTCGTCCAGTTCTACAGTAAAAGATTGACTAAAACCAGTCGCAAGCTTGGCATCCACTTCACAGGCATTCATTTCAATTTGATGAACCTTTTGTAAATCATAATAAATGCCATAGTTACGCTTTTCATCATAAATCAGCCAGCTTTGATCCTGATAACGTGCCTTAAAATGTCGTTCAATCAACGGCAGAACATTAAAATCCGGTCGAACCAGACTTAAAAACAAACCATTCTGACATTTCTTAAAACGTACAAATGCTTCCATACGATGCTTTTCACGCCCGACCTGCTTGGTCCACTGGGCCAAAGCCAGAACATCGGGATGCCCATAATTTTCATCCACCTTATATTTATGCTGAAAAATATACAGGCAATAATTAAACAAGTGCTGATAAGCGGCTTGATTTTCAGATAGAAAAGTATAGTAAAAATTGCGCTGACTCTGAGCCGAGGTTCTTTGCCGTAGTCCTTGCCAGACGCGCTGTGCCTGCTCATCATTTGAAGCCACCTGAATAAAATCATCAAATAGTCCATTTTGGGCATGCGCATCACTGCTGACACAGACATCAAAATCCTTAAATTGAAAGGCACGAAATACACAGCTCAGCAAACCGGTCATACTGCCATCGAAGCAATAGGTTGCCATCAGAAGCCAAAACCTAATTGCGGAGAAAGTTGCTGAGTATATTTTGACTGTCCCGACTGTAGAATTTGATGACGAATCTGACTGGGCAACTGGTCTTTGATGAATTTTGGCGTATCGGCACAGCGGATAAAATGCTGCGCCCGGTTATAAGCTACCCCGATACGTTTTAATTGATCGATATGAATTTTACCGAAACGACGTGCCTGAACAATTTTTTTCGCAGATCGCACGCCAATTCCTGGCACCCGTAAAATCATCCGATAATCAGCACGGTTTAAATCGACCGGAAATTGCTCCGGATGACGCAAGGCCCAACCCAGTTTAGGGTCGACATCTAAATCCAGATTCGGATGCTTTTCATCGACCAGTTCAGTCGCATCAAAACCATAAAAACGCATTAACCAGTCACTTTGGTATAAACGGTTTTCCCTGAGTAAAGGTGGAGCAGAACCAACCGCAGGTAAGGCTTTTTCTTGTTCATTAATCGGAATATAGCTGGAATAATAGACGCGCTTGAGTTTAAATTCCTTGTAATGACGATCTGCCATTAAAATAATATCCTGATCGGTTTCGCTATGTGCGCCGACGACCATTTGCGTGGTTTGCCCTGCCGGAACAAACTTAGGCACGCTACGAATCAACTTGCGTTCATCTTTCAATTGAATTAAACGGTCACGTACAATACCTAAATCTTTTTGTACTTCTGCATGGGTTTTTTCCGGCGCAAATTTTTGCAAGCCTGCTTCAGTCGGCATTTCTAAATTAATGCTCATCCGGTCTACATATAAACCGGCTTCGGTAATGATTTCCTGCGATGCACCGGGAATGGTTTTTAGATGAATATAGCCATTAAAATTTTCTTCCAAGCGCAACTTTTTCACCACTTGCAGCATACGTTCCATGGTGTAATCTGCCGATTTAAAAATACCGGAACTTAAAAACAGGCCTTCAATATAGTTGCGGCGATAAAAGTTCATGGTCAAATCAACCACTTCCTGCACGGTAAAGGCTGCCCGTTTCACATCATTGGAACGCCGTGAAACACAGTAAGCACAGTCAAAAATACAGACATTGGAAAACAGGATTTTTAATAAAGATACACAGCGCCCATCTTCGGTATAGCTGTGGCAAATCCCGGAACCGGTATTGCCCAAGCCCTTGTGCTTATTTTTACGGTTACTGCCACTTGAGGAACACGACACATCATACTTGGCAGCATCGGCTAAAATTTGCAGTTTTTCACGGATCCGTTCAGACATGAGCAGGCAGCATTTGATGATAAAAACACATTATAAATTTTAATTTTATAACGCGATGTTCACGGATCTTGAACGCGACAAAGGCTGACGTTTTATTTTGACGTTTTATTTTTAAGCTGGCTACCCAAGACCCATCTTATTTCGCCAGAAAATGACGAATATGATTTGCTTAATCTGGATGGCTTGGGCAAAGTAATATGGATGAGGAGGAGCCGAATATGACTTTATTAGAACAACTCGAGATTAAACATCCTATTTTCCTGGCCCCGATGGCGGGGGTTTCCACTCCAGAACTGGCGGCCGAAGTGTCTAATCAAGGCGGCTTGGGTTCACTCGGTTTGGGCGCAAGTTCTGTTGAAGCAGCACGTCAACAAATTTTGGAAACTCAGGCATTAACCCACCAGCCTTTTCAGGTAAATTTCTTTTGCCATCAAACTCTAGAACTTGACCATGATGCTGCAAAGCAATGGATTCAATATTTGGCACCGCAATTTAAGAAGTATGATGCTGTGCCGCCCACAGAATTAAAATGCATTTACCCCAGCTTTCTAGATCATGACGACTATTTAAACCTGGTTTTAGAAACCCGACCTAAAGCCGTCAGTTTTCACTTTGGTATTCCACATCCCCATCAAATTCAGGCTTTAAAACAAGCGGGCATTATCACTATGGTTTCGGCAACCAATCTGGCTGAAGCGCTTGCAATTGAAGCTGCCGGCATAGATGTGATTATTGCGCAAGGTATTGAGGCGGGCGGGCATCGCGGGATTTTTAACGAAACATTTGACAGTGCTGTTAAAACCTCTGATTTGATTCAATTGCTCAAACAGTCTTGCCGCTTGCCAATTGTTGCTGCTGGCGGAATTATGAACGGGCAGCAAGCTCAGCTATTAATCAAGTTAGGTGCAGCAGCCGTTCAACTGGGGACTGCTTTCGTACAATGTAAAAGTTCCAATGCCAATGCCGCGTATCGAAAAGCCCTGTTTAGCAAACCGATTACTCAAATTAGCACCAGTATTTCTGGCCGACCTGCCCGGGGCCTGATTAATCACTGGCATACCCAAATCGATCGTCCTGAACGACCTGCTGTTGCGACCTATCCATATTGCTATGACCTGGGCAAGCAACTCAATGCCGCGGCAACAGCGCAAGGCGATTATGGTTTTGGCGCATTCTGGGCAGGAACCAATGTGGCTCAGATTCGGGAAATAGAAGCTCCCGATTTAATTAACCAGCTGGTTCTGGAAATGAGCCAAGCCTAATCAGCTCGTTCCCATTGGTAAAAAAAACCTCTCCACGTGGAGAGGTTTTTTCTAGGCAAAATTTTATATGCAGCATACGAGTTAACGGGTATTGCGATGCCAGGCATCTTTTACTGCAAATTTGGCTTCTTCCCAATTTAAGCGGGATTCACCCTTGGCCTGTTCCCATTTAGTACGCAAGTCAGGTTCAGCCTGATCAAAGTCGTTGTAATGGGTACGGTTTTCATAACCGAGACGATAAGCCCCACGATAATCGCGGTCATAGTCGAGATCATTATAAGTATTACGTGTTTCATGGAAATAAGGTCGATCTTTATGCTGCTCTCTCCAGTAATGGTCTTCCTCTTCTGGATTGGCAGATTGTGCGATGTCATTACCCGCAATGCCGCCTACGACCCCCCCGATCAGACCACCCACCACTGCGCCTGGAGGGCCACCGATCATACCCAATGTCGCCCCAACAGCTGCTCCGCCCACCGTACCGGCACTGGTCGCAGCCAGATGATCACCCGCTTCGGTCATATCTGGAACCCGATGGCTTTCAGTCGCTGGCGAATTCAGGTCAGGACGTGCACTATCATCGGTAGGTGGACTAGATTTTAGTGAATCGCTATTGAGTACATCACTGCGTTCTGGAGACCGTTCTGTTGAAGCTGCATGATTAATATCTGAAACTGGTCGATTGGTATTCGTCATTGTTCATCTCCCTCGATATTCTTATTTAAACAAAATTGCTTATTTAAACAAATTGCTTGAACAAGATTGAAATTACATCTTGTTATCTATGTAGACTTTCAGCATAGAGAAAGTTCAGGTAAATAATGTTCAAGTCCTGTCCAGTTTCAGTGAATAAAATGCTGCGCTATGTATAAGAAGATATTTCATGTAACCGGTGTGTTGAAGAAAACATGACCCAAGATAAAAAAGGCACTGTTTTCACAACAGTACCTTAATTGATTTTTCTATAATGATTGATCATATATTGATCACATTAGGGTTGTAGCAAATTGACCTGTTCTCCTTGCACATCACTCATAATTTTACCTTGAGCGAGTAACTGATTAAAGTAGTCTTCAACTACATTAAACTGCTCAACCGTACTTTCAACCTTGTACATGTTCTGACGGAACTCATTGCTTGAACGTAAACCTTTGGTATACCAGGCAATATGTTTACGCGAAATCCGGCAACCCGAATATTCTCCATAGAAGTCATACAGTTCAGACAAATGCCCCAGCAGCACATCTTTAACTTCTTGAATATTCGGTGCAGCCAAGTGCGTACCTGTGGCTAAATAGTGAGAAATTTCACGGAAAATCCACGGTCTGCCCTGTGCCGCACGCCCAATCATGACCGCATCAGCACCGGTATAGTCGAGTACATATTTGGCTTTTTCAGGACTGTCGATATCGCCATTGGCAATCACCGGAATAGTCAGCATCTGTTTGACTTCTTTAATCAAACTATAGCGCGCGGTATTTAAGTACATATCTTCACGGGTTCGGCCATGCAAGGCTAATGCAGCGATCCCCGCTTCTTCCGCACGTTGCGCCACCCGCATAATGTTTTCATGACCATTTAAATAACCCAAACGGGTTTTTAAAGTCACTGGCACATCCACAGCAGCCACGACAGCATCAAGAATACGTGCAACCAGATCTTCATCTTTTAATAGTGCAGACCCTGCCAATTTATTGCAGACTTTTTTGGCCGGGCAACCCATATTGATGTCAACAATCTGTGCACCATTGGCGACTTGATAACGCGCTGCTTCGGCAAGCTCAAACGGGTCTGAACCTGCAATCTGTGCAGATATAGGCGCTATTTCACCATCGAAATTGGCACGGTACAGACTTTTCTTACTCATACGCAAGGTTTGATCTGAGGTCATCATTTCACTGACCGCATGCCCAGCACCAAAATATTTACACAACGTCCGAAATGGACGATCCGTAACACCTGCCATGGGAGCAACAATTAAATTATTTGACAGCTGATATGGACCAATATACATATAAATTCATCACTTTTTCGACCGGCATAGTATACTGCATCTGCTCTATTGGCTCATCCTTTTGGACTATGTTTTCATCATTATGAAAAAGACTTTTTTTATTTCATCTCATGTTAAATCCTTGAGTATTCTTGCTTTATCTCTAAGTTTAGTGGCATGTGGAGATAATTCCTGGTGGTCAAAAAATAATGAACCGACCCTAGAAGAAGATCAAATCAAGCGCCTTGTTCCACCACGTGTCAATGATCGTAGCTCTTGGGCCAAAGATATTTTCGATATTACAGACCAGCTCGACATTCCTCAAACCAAAGAAAATATTTGCAGTATTGTGGCTGTGGTCGATCAAGAGTCTAACTTTGTTGCCGACCCGCAAGTGCCCGGTTTAGGGGTAAAAGCGGTTAAAGAAGTTCAAGACCGTCTGGATGAAAAATTTAAAGATAAATTAGGTGATGCGATTGGCGGAACCGTTGCCGGCTATTTCCAGGAAGTGTTAAAAAACCAGCCCAGTCCTGAAGATAACTATTTAAGCCAAATGCGTCGGGTTAAAACCGAACGTGAATTGGATGAGTTATATCGTGAAATTTTTGCCTATATGTCAAAACATTATCACGTCAGTGCATTAACCGGTGCAGCCAAACTGGTTGGACAAGACATTGGTGAAAAATTAAATCCAATTACCACACTGGGCTCAATGCAAGTTCATATTGGCTATGCCAAAGAGCACAAACGTCAAGGCGGAAATATCGCCGAATTACGGACCGATTTATATAGCCAATACGGTGGTTTGTATTACGGCATTCATCGTTTAATGATGTACCCTGCCGATTACGATAAAGCGATTTATCGTTTTGCAGACTACAACTCTGGCATGTATTCAAGTCGCAACGCAGCCTTCCAAAGTATGCTGAATGATTTAACAGCAGCTGAGCTAGACCTGGATGGCGACTTATTGCTTTACACTAAAGAAGGTTCAATCCGTTCTGCCGGCAGCCAGTCCGAACGCGAACTGATTAGTGTTTTTGCAGCCAACAATATCTTAGTCACACCGCGACAAATCCGTTCTGACTTGAAAAAAGAAAAAGATAAAGGTTTTGAAGATACCGCTACCTATCGTGCTGTATCCAAGCTCTATCATGAAAAAACAGGCAAAGATCCTATTTATGCAATTATGCCTGAAGTGGTCATTTCTGGTCCCAAACTAAGCCGCGAATATAATACCAACTGGTTTGCAACACGCGTAAATGGAAGATATCAATCATGTATGCAACGGGCAAAAAGAATAAAAATTTAGCGCTCTTTGATTTTGATGGAACCCTGTGTAAAAAAGACAGTTTCACGGGGTTTATCTTCTATGCTTTAAGAAAAAGGCATATCGTCAAACAAGGCATTAAAATTCTTCCTTGGATTCAAGCTTATTATTTAAATGCCTACCCTGCGCATGCCATGCGTTCCAAACTGTTTCGCGCCATGTTTAGCAATGTAGATGCTTTAGAGTTACAGCAGATTGCCCAAGACTACGCAGCAAGTTTGATGTCTCAATTAAATCTGCCCTTGCTTAAGCAACTTAAGCAACATCAAATTTTGGGCGATGAAGTTGTACTGGTTTCAGCATCGGTCGATGTCTATCTGCAACATGTTTGCAACTTATTGAATATTGAATTAATTTGCACTCAGACTGAACAGGTCAATAATATCTATACTGGGCAATACGCGACTCCAGACTGTAGCTCGGAACAAAAAAAGCTGCGAATTTTAGAGAAGTATCATTTAGATAATTATGTCGCGGTTTATGCTTATGGCAATAGTCTTGAAGATGAGGAAATGCTGGAGCTAGCCACTTATTCGCATATGGTGGGCATAGATCAGCATTTCCCTAAAATTATTAATATTAGAAATTAATTTGAATTTATTACCTATATCGAATACCAATCGCTGTAAAAGCATTACCAGAAACACCAACAACATTACCAGCAGCTTTACTATTTCCTAATTGGACTTTAATACTCCCATCCATTTCAGTTAAATCCATTTCATGTGTAACTACGAGATTTCCAACTACATTAATATCTCCACGTCCAATAAATTTGCTTGATGCTCGACCTGTACCGCCTGCACCGCGGGATCCAATTAAATTCCCATACAAATTAGTTATAGCCTGATTATCTGCCGTTACACTAAATCCTGTATCTCCCATCCCTAGAATATTGCTAATATATGAAGGAAATGCATCAACTGGTTTCATGTAATCCGTATAATGATTTTCGAAATAATCATAAGAAACTATCTTATCTAGATCTGCCTGACTGAAGTTCTTACAAATCTGATTAGGAAAATTTGAAGCCGGACAAATATCTCTTAATCTTGTTTTTAACAGATCAACTGTTCTGTTTGCAGAAGTTTTATCCAATAAATGCACAAAACTATAAGGAGAGAATAAGTTTAATATTCCTTTAACATTAGATTCTGTTTTTTGAATATATACTGTACCAGTTGATAAAACAGCATTTCTAACCATATTATCAACTACTGTAGTTGAATCATTTGCTAATATATGAACATCATTATCAAACCATACAACACCTTTAAGCTTTGCAATAGATGGATTAAAATTCCAACCAGGTGTCTTTCCATCTTCAATATAGGACACACCACTTGGACAAGAGATTGGATCATCTTGATCCTCATCATCAAGCCCTAAGTTTCTTGTATAACAAACCTTAGCACCCGCAGAATTTCTAGTAAAAATATAGTTCGCATAATCTCTAAGGTCTGCTGCACTAACAATATTTAATCCCCCATCATATTTTTCTACTGTAATATTTTTAAATTGATCCGTAATTACATTACCACTATTATCAACAATATTACCTGCCTCAACATCTTTTCCATTCTTTAGATTTGGCTTTCCTACGAGAATAGTAACTTTCTCATTATTAAGTGTTTGAAGACTTTCAGTTTTACCAACTAGTAAACCACCAGCAAAAATTGAACCTCCTATTGAGGAAACCTTTTTTTCATCATCTTTAACAAATGACGATTGTAAAATTGCACTCGCACCGCCACTTTTACCGATTATATTAAATATATATTGATCTTCAATGGTGTGATTATTACAAGTACCAACACGTTCAAACGTTATTTGAGCATCTTCATCGGTTTTTTTAATTTCACCATTACAAACTTGATCTATTTTTTGAAGTCCATTATCTTCTTTGCTTAATTTATTTAGATATTCAGTTAAAGCATGATAACCTATCATTGCCTGCATTTGTGCCTGAGTCTGCGCATGCGCAGTAGTTGCACTTGATTGTAAATTACGCATTGATGACATGTAACCCACAGTCAGCACAGTTAAAGACAACCCTACTAACACAATAAAAAGCAGTGAGGAAACACCCGCTTGTTTTATTAAAGAAACCTTTTTACCCATGTTTCTTTTAATTTCTGTAGTATATGGCATGAGTGCATCCTCCCTATTTTAAATTAAATAGGCACGTAACATTACGAATTGATTGTGGTGCAGTTGTACTTGCAGCATAAGTATTGATGGAGATCACACCTTGATATTTACCACCAGTTAATACAGCCTCACCTGAATCTGAAGCAATGCCAAAAGGTACACATCTTTCATTTTCTAAATCTTTGAGTTCTATTTTTATTGTGCCTATTTTATTGGAATCATCTGAAATACCCGATGTCTTAATCACCTTTTCTATATGAATCAAACGCTCAGCAGAAGGCGCAGGATTTACTAAATCAGGTGTTTGTAAATGATCATCACATGCATAGCCTGAACTATCTGTACCATATACATATAATCCACCATCCTTTACATCAGATACTTTAAGATTTTTTAAAGCACGGCATTCATTATCAGAAACCTTCCATACAAGATATTCAACATTATTTACATCGTCTGAAAATTTGTAAGTTTTAATGGTGGGATTATTAATATTATAACCTACGCCTTGCAAAATACGGTCTGTGGCGATTAGACCCAACATTATACTACTATCAGTTTTCGCACCGAAGGAAGCTTCAGAGGTCACTTTACCTGTAGTCACAAAAGCACGTAACATCGCCAAAATAATGATAATCGACAGCGTCAAGGCAATTAGAATTTCAATTAAAGTAAAACCATATTGTGAAAATTTTAAGCTATTCATTATTGCTCTCCTCCTCACGGTGATATCTTAACTGGGATAGATGGAACTAGTACGCCTTCGCCCACATCGGCTTTACTTGCTGGTTCTATAACACTAAGTGTTGGGTAACTTATTTTAACTTTTTCCCCCGTATTTTCACCACTCTTGTGCACCTCATATGTTTTAGAAACCACACTACACTCAACTGCAACTTTCATTTCTGCAACATTTATATAGTGTTTTCCACTTTCTATATCAGGACATACCCCTCTTTCAAGATACTCTCGCATCTGGTTTATCGTATGCAAATGAATATTTTGATCACGGTGCATAACTGCTGTACGACCTGAAATAAATGCAGCCCCTAATCCAATAATTGCCATAAGTAGCATAGAAACTAACACTTCAATAAGCGTCACACCTTGTTGGTGTTTAAATATTGCAGAAGTTTTATAATGAATCTGATGCATAAGCACCTCCATTAGCTTCTACTTTATAAAAAGTACAACTAGTTGCTAAAAAATATGCATTATTATTCAGCTCTATCTGCTGATGACCTGAAGCACAACCTGTTGAAAGGGTTACAGTGACTGTCGGAGCAATACTAGCCTCCCAGATCATTTCTTCTGCACTATTCTGAACTTTTATTTTTTTAGCAGCATTATCAACAATCACAATTGCCACTGTGGATGAATCTAGATCATTTGGATCATACCTAATTGAATTTGGATTTCGTAGTGCTTCATTTTTAGCGCGTGCATATGCTTCTAAAAATAGTTTTTCAGTCTTAGTAATTTGTTGATTGGCAACCCAAGCTCTACCCAGCGGGAAAATCGCAACAGCCAAAATAGCAAGTAAAGCAATCCCAATCATTAATTCAATGAGGGTCACCCCACGTTGCCTTACCATGATGTCAACCCACCACAACCAGATGTTTTTACAAATGTACGTTCATTTTTATTATCTAGTGTTAAGTCACAATTAGCATTACGTTCCCTACCTATTGCTTTCAAAGTATAAGTACTTGTAGTAGCTGTAATCTTATAATCAAATGTATCTGCTGCTGGTTGCCATATTCCGGTCATTCTATTAGCAGTCAAATAAGCGGATACGTCCTGATCATCAGCAGTAGAGGCAATATATTTCAAATTACGTTGATATAGACTTTCTATAACTAGACTTAATGCAACTAAATCAGACTGGGCATTACGAGCCTTCGCTTTAGTAATGTAATTGGAATACATAGGCATCGCAATTGCTGCAAGGATTCCCAGAATTACTACTGTAACCATCAGCTCTATAAGAGTAAAACCAGATTCAAACTTCTGAGTTATTAAAGACGGTTTTTTGTGCATTTTTCTTTCCTATACCAAATGGCATATTTACAGGCAAAAATTAACATATCCCAATTATATTATGGTTTGTAAAAATCACCATTCTTTTTAATTATTAATCTATTAATTTATATTTTAATAATCATTATTATTTATATTTAATTATTCACAATAGTCTTAATATATTTTAATTTAATTAAAATAAAACAATAAAAATCAAAGACTTTAAAATAATGATTATTTATAAAGCTATCTATTTAATTTTCATACATATTAATAAATGGTGCTTTATTAAACATACTCCCAAGGGGTATAAATACAGTTAATATTTTTACTTTTTTAACAATAGGCAAAAGTGCTCAAAAATAAGGTTTTTATGTAAAAATATTTATAAAAAAATTAACAAAAAATAACCATTTCGAGACTCAACTCATTAAAATTGTAATTTTTGTTAAGTGTGAGTATATTCTCTGTCTTAATTTTTAATATTAAATTAATTTCACTTATACGAACATTACCAACAAAAAAACCACTTCAATTGAAGTGGTTTTTTATTTCAGATTTCATTTATTTCTTAAATGGAAAAGCATATTTTGCAATACGTTTAATCACGCTACCATACTGCTTGATCAGACTGGCATTATTGTAGTTCAAGCCATACTTTTCACAAACAGCCTGTACTTTTGGCGCCATTTTACGATAGCGACGTGCCGGAACATCAGGATATAAATGATGTTCAATTTGGTGACTTAAATGACCAGTCAAAATATGAAAGGCTTCTGAACCGGTTAGATTCGATGAACCACGAATCTGACGCATATACCAATGACCACGACTTTCATTTTCAAGCACTGTTTTCGGGAAGACTTCCACATCTTTAGTGAAGTGACCACAGAAAATAATACTAAAAGTCCAAATATTACGCATGCCATTCGCCACCAAGTTACCCGCTAAAACAGGTAAAGCTGCCGGACCGGCAATTAATGGGAAG
Source organism: Acinetobacter terrestris (assembly GCF_004331155.1). GTDB lineage: Bacteria > Pseudomonadota > Gammaproteobacteria > Pseudomonadales > Moraxellaceae > Acinetobacter > Acinetobacter terrestris. Next base: position 19,436 of record NZ_SJNZ01000020.1, on the reverse strand, counting down.
AACACATAATCTTTAAACAGTTGTTTAGTGATTTTGCGTTGCATTGGCTGCCATTCTTTTTTAGCTTGTTCTTTGGTTTTACGACCAAACAATACTTTACCAATTTCAAGATTTTGAATTGCTACGCCCCATTGGAACAACAAGCAAAATGGAATCGCATAAATCGGTTGTAACAAATAGCCAGGTTTCCAGCGCTGTTCAGGGAAAAGTCGAAGCAATCCATAACCGATATCATCATCCATACCTTTAATATTGGTATAGGTATGATGTTTATAGTTATGGGTTTGACGCCAGTTATCCGCTGTACCGACAATATCCCATTCATAAGATGGACCATGGAATTTTGGATCGTTCATCCAGTCATATTGACCATGCATGACATTATGACCCAGCTCCATGTTTTCCATGATTTTGGCAAAGCCAAGTAAACCAGTACCTAAAACCCATGCTGGCGGGAACCAGCCTGCAAACAGACAGGCACGCCCAGCAATAGAAGCATAACGAATGGTTGAATACACACGACGAATATATTTCGCGTCTTTTTCACCAATATCATCCAACACTTCTTGTTTAATGGCATCTAACTCACGAGCTAAGGCATCTAATTGAGATGGAGTAAGTTCACCATTTTTAGGATTTTTAAAATATTCTATTTTTACGGGCATATTCATGATATTTGACTCACTTATAAATCAATAACAAGATCAGACTGTGCTGAATTGACACAAATTTTTAATAAATTACCAGGTTCTGAATTTTGTCCGCCATTCACCAGATTTTTGGTTGAACCTTCAACTTTATTGCAGACACATTTATTACAGATTCCCATACGGCAACCATGGGTGGGTTTTACATTCTGCTGTTCAAGGCTGGCTAAAATCGACTGGCCTTTTGGAATAGCGAGCACTTTTTTCGATTTCAACAAGGTCACATTGACAAAGCCGGTCTCAGAATTTTCGACAGGTGTCATGCTGAAAGCTTCACTTTTAAAACTTTGCGCATGTGCAAATAAATGTTCAGCCTGTGCGACGAATCCAGATGGACCACATGCGTACACCACGCTATTTTCAATGTTTTCCAGCGATGCTGTATGAGCTGAGTTTAAACGTTCGCCAGCATCGACTTCTTGGGTATAAAAAACCTGAAATGAGAAATTCGGATATTGCTCGGCAAGCTGCTCAAAACGCGATTTAAAAGCCACATCTGCATACTCTTTCACCCAGTACAACAACTGAATGGGTGCTTGAGTCATGCGATCTGTTTTAGAAAGCGCTTTAAGCAAACTTAACATTGGGGTAATGCCGCTACCTGCAGCAAGCAACAGCATCGTTTGAGCCTGTTCTGGCAACAGCATATCGCCATAAGGCTGACCAAATTCAAGGATATCGCCGACTTGTGACTGTTCAACCAGCCAAGCGCTGACTTTACCTTGATCGACTTTTTTAACCGTCAACAAGACGTGTTGAGAATCAAGTTGAGTCAAACTATAGCTGCGTTCATAGCGAATGCCGTCGACTTCCACAAAAATCGGATGATGCTGCCCTGCTTGTCCAAGCTCAAAATGACGATTGACCTGAATAGTTAGACTGACCATATTTTGAGCAGAATTTTCTTTTTGTACAATTTTTCCCAAGGCTTGGTTAAATGACCAAAGCGAGTTAAATTTTTGCAGCCAAAAGTTTGCTGCATGCTGATCAATAACAGTTTCAGCAAATGAAGCCAAGGGAGATTTGGTTTTTTCTAACACATGCATAGTAAGCACCACGCGATTGAATTTTAATTATTATACACATGTATATATATTTGTATATATATCTGTATTGTTTCTATTCATTTCCCAAGCGAGCCAGCAACAGCTATAATGTTTTGGTGTCTCTAATCCTTTGAAAAATATGAATCAGTTTTCGATCAAAAAAAATGTTGATGCCACAATTGCCGCACAAAGTCTTGCTCATGAGCCAGTTGTAGTCCGCACGGTCGGTCGAAAAGCAACAATTACCAAAGAAGAACTGTTTCAAGCCGCACTCAATTTAATTGGTCCTCAGAAAAGTATTGCATCTTTAAGCCTGCGTGAAGTTGCCCGTGAAGCAGGTATTGCACCAAACAGTTTTTACAGACATTTCAGAGATATAGATGAACTTGCAATTGAGCTGATTGATCGCGCGGGTCATGTATTGCGTCAGATTTTGCATCAGGCACGTTTAAAAGCATCAAAACAAAACAGTATTATTCGCAGTTCAGTTGAAGTTTTTATTGAGCAGTTAGATGCCGATGAAGGAAATTTAAGCTTATTGCTTCGTGAAGCCTATACCGGTTCTGCTTCTTATAAATTAGCCGTAGAGCGTCAATTAAATTATTTTCAGCAAGAATTGCAAGAAGATTTAATTCGTCTGGAACGTCTCAATCACAGTAAATTGTTTCATCCTGACATTGTTGCAAAAGCCATTACCCAATTGGTATTTAATATGGGTGCGACAGTGATTGATATGCCCATGACTGAACGCAAAGAAATTGCAGAACAAACCATGATTATGATTCGCATGATTTTAGAAGGCGCACGTCATTTGGATGAAGCGCAAATTCGCTAAGGGTTGAATTTGAGGATTCAATATTGATTGAATCCTGAGCTTAGCTTTTTAAACGTTGTTTTGCCGAGCAATAATCTGTTTGACCAGTTCTGCGGTTTTTTCTGGCTGTTCCAACGGGAACATATGCCCGCCTTGCATCAAGCTATAATTAATCTGATAGGTCTTTTGCATCCCTTGCGGAAAACCTTGCTTGTAAAATGGACTGTTCTGCGCACTAATTAAATGTACAGGCACAGCCGGTGCTTTCCTTAGCGTACGCCACCACCATGCAGGTACAGTTCGAAAAATTTCGGCTTCAATTCTTTTGGGCACAGCCAAAGTTAAGCCGCCACGTTTAATATCTTGTTGCAAACCACAGGCTAAAAAATCCTGAAAACAGCATTCATCAAAATGCTTAAATAACGGGTTATGCCGCATTGAAGCATAGGCCTGCTCATGATTTTCCCAGTGATCGGTTCGCTTCAGGGTAATGCCTGCCGGGGTCAATTGATCGATTGCTTTCAGTTTTAATTTTTTTGCAATTTCAAACATGGGGGACTTCGAACCAATCACAAAAGGTGGATCCATAATCACCAGTTGTGAAAATAAATCAGGGCGCTTATAGGCACTCATGAGTGTGAGTAATGAACCAAAAGAATGCCCAAGACCTATGACCTTTTTTCCCTGAAATTTCTGTTCAATATCATTAATAATTTGATCAACCAAATAACGCCAGTCATGTGTTATGGGATATTGTGGATTCAGTCCAATCATCGGAATGGACTTCAAATCAAACTCATCTTCAAAACAGGCGAAAAACTTTTGATAACTTGGTGCAGGAATTCCATTGGCATGAGTAAAATGAATCGCGGTCTTTTTAAATGATGAATCCTTCACAACGCTGCTCTTCCTTGTTTAAATCGATGAACATCGTCTAGCTTAAGGAAAAGACTGCTTAATTCAAATCATTAAATCATGGATAAGCTGACTTCCAAGTCAGTCTTTGTTTAGCATGAAAAATTATTATAAAAATATTCTCCAACTCGATTAAAATTATTTTTTGGAAACAACTAAAGCTTGATTGCCTAGAAAACTCGCACCGCAAGTGGTCTTGTCTCCGGCAATCACGATTCCCCGTCCTTTCACGACTGTAGATTGATCTGCTGCAACGGCAGACACCATAGCGTGGCATTGAGGACAATAATGTTTCATGCCATGCAAATGTACTGCAATTCCATTAATGATAAATGTATTTTCGCATTCTGAAACAATGCCGCCATGTGTGGTTGAAGAACCTATAGTCACTAAAGCTTTAGCCATGATTATTCTAATTTTTATAAAATTTATGCGCTATTTTAACATGAGATTAATTTCATACTCTAGATCTTCCATTGTTCACACAAACATAAACGAGATAATTTTCAACAATAAAAAAGCACCCGAAGGTGCTTTCTAGAACAAGTTCCGAAATTATGGTTTAACCACCACCAGTACTTGAATGGCTTCTGGTGTTACTGATAAACCATCCAGCAGGCTAATGCCTTCTGATTGAAATTTTTGTAAGCGTGCAATTTCGTCTTCACGAATACTTGGATTAAATTGTTTCAAGTAAGTTAAACGGTCAATTTCATATTGCCACTTATTGCCATACACTTCTCTGGCTTGTTTTTTAAAGTTCGGCAGTGCTGTTTTAGCAATATCAAGCGCTTGGGTATAACGTTGCTCAATCACATCACGGCGAGCTTTCACCACCTGACGGCAGCTATTACTATCTAAATGATGCAAATACGGTTTTAAAATACTCGGATCAATCTTGGCAGATAAGTCCTGTCCCGTTTCGCTGAGCAATACACGAATCAACTGCTGTGGCAAACTTGAAGGCAGGTTCAATGCTTTAGGCGCAATTACATCCACTTTAAACCACACTTCTAACAATAAAGAACCCTGTTTAAGTGCATTCGATTTTAACAATGCAACATTGGTACTTCCAAATGACTGGGTATTGATCATTTCCATCACACTTTCAGTGAATGGATGTTCCAGCGTTAAGTATTGTGCATCTTCACGGATTAAAGCCTGATCACGATAGAAAGTTGCGGTCATGCCTTCTTCATCAAGAGATAAACCTTGCACCTGCATTTGATCGGTTGGCTTGATAATAACCGTACCGTTACTTTGCTCATCAAAATCGATATTTGTCGATGCCATGAAGCGCTTCATAAACATTGGCAAAGTGGTATTGTCATCATAGTTTTCAAGCGCCTGAACAATTTCTTGCGCCACAATTGGACGACATGAGTTGTATTCCAGCAAACGGTCACGACCTTGCTGCAATTCTGTTTCCAAGGCTTCACGCTGAACACTGACTTCTTCAAGCAAATCTTCAAACTGTTGTCCTAAATCAGCCAATAAACAGCCTTTTAATTTAGTAAGGAAGTTTTCTTGTAGTGTTTGCGCAGTGGGCGAAATATTGCTGAAGATATTTAAACCTTCGTTATACCACCGGAACATTCGCTCTTGCGCAGTACCAACTAAATAAGGCACATGAATTTGAATACGATTTTCTTGGCCAATACGGTCTAAACGACCAATACGTTGTTCTAAAACATCCGGATTTGCAGGTAAGTCAAACAGGATGAGGTCAGAAGCAAACTGGAAGTTACGTCCTTCTGAACCAATTTCAGAACACAATAAAATTTGTGCACCGTAAGATTCTTCAGCGAAATAAGCTGCAGCCTGGTCACGCTCTAAAAGACTCATGCCTTCATGGAACATGGCAGTACGAATACCGGCATGGAGACGAAGTACATTTTCCAAAGCTTCGACCACTGGACCACTACGCGCGATGAGCAACACTTTTTTGTGTTTCAGCTCGGTACGCAGCATTTCCATCAGCCACATCACACGTGGATCATGTTCCATCCAGGCACCATCAAGCTGCGCTTCTTCAGGCCACATTTGTTCACGCAACTTGCCGTCTTTCGACCATTGAGCAGGTGCCGGTAACGGTGCAGGTTGACAATCACGACCAGGAAAACCTCGAATGGCTTCACGAGTATTACGGAATAAAATACGGCCAGTACCATGACGGTCTAACAATTCATGAATGGCACGGAAACGCTGTTCTGGTTCATCCTGAATGCTATGCCCCAACAAGCCTTCAATCGCTTTTAAATGCCCTTCTTCTAAAGGCATATCCGACATCAACACTTCAGCAATTTTTGCGGTGTGATGATATTGCTCTTCTTCATCCAAGAAACGGTCAAGCGAGCTAAAGCGCTGCGGATCAAGCAAGCGTAGACGCGCAAAATGGCTTTCTACACCCAGTTGTTCTGGGGTCGCTGTAAGCAATAATACGCCCGGCGTTTTTTCAGCAAGCTCTTCAACAAGATCGTAACGGTCGTTACCGCCTTCTTCTTCGCTCCACATCAAGTGATGTGCTTCATCGACGACAAGAAGATCGAAACCTGCTTCTAAAGCCTGTTCACGTAAATCTTCGTGATCGACCATTAAATCTACACTGGCAATAATGCATTGCTCAGTCAGGAATGGATTTAAATCTGGATCGTGTTCTTTAATAGACGCGGTACGGGTTAAATCAAATAAAGAGAACTGAAGATTGAAACGGCGACGCATTTCAATCATCCACTGATATTGCAGTGAATCTGGCACTAAAATCAGGATACGGTCAGAACGACCGGTTTTAAGCTGCTGATGAATGATCAAGCCTGCTTCAATGGTTTTACCCAAGCCCACTTCATCGGCAAGTAAAACACGCGGTGCAAAACGCTGGCCGACTTCATGTGCAATATAAAGCTGATGCGGAATCAGACCCACACGCGCGCCAATCATGCCACGCAATGGGCTGGATTTCATATTGGCTTGCATCATCAAGGCTTCAATACGCAGGTCATACCATTCTTTATAATCCACTTGACTGGCAAGCAAACGGTCCAGCGGTTTAGACAGCTGAATATGTGCACCCACACGAGTCTCGTTTAAAGCTTTACGTTCTTCAGTCCCGTCTTCTAAGGTACGGATGACGTTATAACGCACCACGCCATGACGGTCTTCAAAAGATTCAACCCGCCACTTGGTGCCTTCCTGATCCTGCAATTCATCTTTAATATTAAAAACAATACGCGATAAAGGTGCATTGTTACGTGCGTAAACACGTGTTTCATCACTCTTCGGGAATAAAATGCTAACCGATCGTTCATCTACATCAATGAGAACCCCTAATCCAAGCTCTGTTTCTGTATCTGATAACCAACGCTGACCAATAGCAAACTGATGCAATTTTTCCACCTTTATCTAAAAATGAGGACACTTATTTTCAAGCTCAAAACCTGATGAGTATTTGAGCAATAAAACAGGTCTTTAAGCAATATATTTTGACATAAAGCCCACTAAAAAGTGCGCAAAATCGATGACGATTAAAAAGTTTTCACCTTAAAAAGGAACAGGATAATAAAACTCCACCCGTTCCTCTGTTTGAGGATGGTAAAAACTCAAGTGTTCAGCATGCAAGCACAGCCGAGGAATCAACTGTTGCTGCTCCGGTGTAGCATACAAGGTGTCACCCACAATCGGATGACCGAGATACTGCATATGTACACGAAGCTGATGTGAACGACCTGTAATGGGAGTAAGTTTGACACGCGTTACCGCCTGCCCTTGAATTTCAAAATGTTCGATAGCTTGCCAATGCGTGAGTGCAGGCTTGTTGTGATCTGGAGCGGCAATATGTAAAGGCGGATGTTCAGGATCGTAAATTACCGGGACATCAACTGTACCTTCACCTTCGAGTTGTCCGGCAACCACGGCTTGATAGGTTTTCTCTGTTTGGCGTTCCTGAAACTGGCGGGAAATGGTTTTTTGTCCCCATTTAGTCAAGCCAAAAACCAGGATGCCTGAAGTATCACGATCCAGACGATGAATCAGTAAAGTTTTGGGTTCTATTTTTAATAATCTGTTGATCACGCAATCTTGTAAATCTTCAGTTTTACCGGGAACGGTGAGTACACCTGCAGGTTTATGGATCACCATAAAATCTTCGTCACGATGGATCAGGTGTTCGGTTAGAAAATTACTCAATGTTCAATTCCAAGCGGATCGCGAAAACAAGCCGGCAATGATAGGAAGCTTGGCGCAGAATTACAATGCGCAATGCTGCAATTGGTGACGGATTTTCCGATTTTGCTCAAAAATTATTTCAATCTCGCGTCATGAACGTACAGATTGCAATATAAAACCTACCAATTCATGCAAAGAAGCATACTCTACAACATCTTCATACCTCACATTTGCACCATGCGCGCGCCAAACACCGACCAAAGTGACAATGGCAATAGAATCCAGACCGTATTGCTTCAAATCGACATAAGGGTCAATTTCAAGTGCATCCATATTCAGCTGCTCTGCAACGGCGAGCATAATCCCCTTGGTTGAAAGCACATAATTTGACGGCGCACTTAAATCCCATAGCCGGGTCAAACTATAGCTATTCACATGATGCAAACCTTGTGTCGAAATGTTATCAATCCATTGAATGTGCTGATCTTGATTCGGTAATAAAATTGCATCATCAACCACACAGATTTGCTCGGTGACACTTTGCAAATGCGGCAATATTTGCTTGAACATCGGACTCACCTGTCCTGCAAATATCATTTGTGGATTCGAGGATGCATATTCACCAAGTTGTTACATGCCCTGCATCAAATCATCACCGTACAAATCAACAATCAGAATGTCTAATACTTTGGCTTTGTTGCTGATCTGGATTAAATTTGCCATCAGGTCAGTGTCTTGAATTCCGGCCTGCATTCGCAAATTTTGTAATCCTACCAATACTAGGACAGATTCAGTTGATGAAAGCTGCCATTTGGCTTGTGATGGTGCGAGTTGGATTTTTTTGGGCATGGGGTACAGCATGGGAGGGAATTTATCTGATCAATATGAATTAATACTATGCCAATTTAGATCAAGAAAAAAATGATTTATCCTACTAACCTACTTTAAATATAAATGGGGAAATGTTAGATGACTAAAATCTGAATATATTTCTCCTATGAACAGCTAAACCAATATAATTCATAGAAAAATAAAATTATAAGCATTAAAATTGTAGAACATGTTAAGCAACATGAATAAATATCTCAATTATAGGAAATACAATGAAAAAATCTAGTTTAATAATAGCATTATTAGTTTCTTCAATACTAACTGGTTGTGCTGTCAACTTACCCTTTAATAATCGTTTGAATTACACATCAATATCTCAGCTTTCAGAAATACAAAAGACCAAAGAAATTATCGTAATTAAATGGAATCCTACTACTTTTCCTCAGCGTATTGATATTCAAGGTTCTGATGGTTTTGTGGGTGGTGGATCACGAACCCGTATTCCAACAGGTGTAGCATTATCTAGCCGAATTGAAGAGGCACTTTCGCAATTCGTTCAATTATCGCCAAGCGGAAATCCATTAACTATTACTGTTGATAAAGCTAGGTCTGGCTTTGAATATTCTGCTGGAATATTCAATATAACTCCAGCTATCGATGTTGCAAACGTAACTTTTACAGCAACTTTTGAATACAAAAATGAGAAATGGACAAAAACATTTATATCCGCCCTTAAAGATCCAAAAATAGGTGGCTCATCACAAACAGGACTCTTAGACTCTGCATGGGACGATATTGCAGTACAAGTAGCAAAAGATGTTGCAAGTCACCTTAACAAATAAATGTTATTTTATAGTCCAATTACAAGGTCTAAATTATAAGACACTTCTTTGAAAGTATAATTAAGAAAATCATATTCCTTATGCGAATTTAAAAAATGGGAGGTAGCCTCCTATTTTTTATTTCAATTATTCAAGTAACTCTCGCCTGAGCATCTAAAAAAATCTAAAGACTGATACTCCAATATTTGGCGAACTTATTTGGAAAGCTAATAAAGTACTCAGAAACTTTTGATTTTTCACAATCATCACTGCAATAAAAATCATGCAAAATTATTAATATTAATCGTTTACACAAATTTCAAAAGTCTAAAATGCATTTCTATACTTTCATTTAGTTATTTTTATTCTCCAGTTATTGTCAGCTTGAAATACTGTTCATAGATATATTTATTTTAAATCTTTTGTATTAATTAGCTTGAGCTAAAAAAGTCTCAATGGCTACCTGTGCAATCTCCGCATCCTGAAATGACTTCACCCCAGAAACACCCATTGCACCGACTAACTGACCTTGATACAGAATCGGCTCACCGCCTTCCAGCATACCTGAAAATGTATCCATGGTCAGAAAGCCCATTTGACCACCACGGATAATATCTTCAAATAGCTTAGATGGACGACGACTCATTGCAGAACATTTGGCTTTTTCGATTGCCAAATTTGCAGTCATCGGTGAAGCCCCATCCATTCGCTTCATGGCAAGCAAGCAACCTGTTTCATCCACCACCGCAATGCTGACATTAAACTGATTTTCGATCGCATATTGATGTGCCTGATCTAATAAAAATTCCGCATCGCTTAAAGTCAAATAATGTTTGGTTTGCATCTAACTATTTCCCTTAATCAAAGTCCGTATAAAAAAGCCCGAACGAATTCGGGCTTAATACTTTGCAAAAATAAATTGCTTAAGCTTTTATTTCTGCAAAGGTTTCTTTAGCAGCTTGAATCGTGTAGGCAATATCTTCATCACTATGCGCAGCTGAAATAAAACCTGCTTCAAATGCAGATGGTGCAAGGTTCACACCACGATCTAACATGCCATGGAAGAATTTACGGAACGCTTCAACATCGCATTTCAACATGGAATCAAAGCTGGTGATGTCTTCTTGATCTGTGAAGTACAAACCGAACATACCACCGACTTGTTGAGTCTTGAATGGAATACCTGCCTCAGCAGCAGCAGCTTCTAAGCCTGAAAGTAACTTGGCAAGTTGAGCCGTTAAATTTTCATAGAAACCTTCGACACGTAAATGCTTGAACATTTCAATACCGGCACGCATTGCAAGTGGATTACCAGACAATGTGCCCGCTTGATACACTTTACCCAATGGCGCGATGCATTCCATCACTTCGCGTTTACCACCAAATGCACCTACTGGCAGACCAGCACCAATAATTTTACCTAAGGTGGTTAAATCCGGTGTTACGCCATAATGTGCTTGCGCACCGCCTAAACCTACACGGAAGCCAGTCATCACTTCATCAATAATAAACACTGAACTGTGTTCATCACACACATCACGGATCGCTTGCAGGAAACCATCAATCGGTTTTACAAGGTTCATGTTGCCTGCAACCGGTTCAACAATCACCCCGGCAATTTCAGAACCAAATTTAGCAAAGCATTCTTTCAGCATAGCGATGTCGTTGTAGGGAAGCGTAAGCGTATGCTTGGCAAAATCAGCAGGCACCCCCGCAGAAGTCGCCTCACCTTCGCCGCTGGTCAACATACCTGAACCGGCTTTTACCAATAATGAATCTGAATGACCGTGGTAACAGCCTTCAAATTTTACAATCTTGTCACGACCGGTATAACCGCGTGCCAGACGAATCGCGGTCATGGTCGCTTCCGTACCCGAGTTGGTCATACGAACCAATTCAATTGACGGCATAATTTCACAGATAATATCAGCCAGTGTGGTTTCATGAACTGTTGGCGCGCCAAAGCTTAAACCATCTACAGCAGCATCTTGAACGGCTTTAATAATTGCTGGATGTGCATGTCCTAAAATCATCGGTCCCCATGAACCCACGTAATCGACATAGCGTTTACCGTCGACATCGAACAAATACGCGCCTTTAGCTTTTTCAATAAATACAGGCGTACCACCCACCCCATTAAAAGCACGTACAGGTGAATTCACCCCACCTGGAATATGTTTGCTGGCTTGTTTGAACAATTGTTCTTGCTTTGGAGATAAGCTCATGAAGGCACTCGACTAAAAATTAAATCTATCAAAAATATTTTATGCTTTAGCTTGAAAAAGCGCAGACCATTCATCTAAACGTTCAGGAATGGCATGCATAGGAAGTCCCAATATATCACTAATCACTGCGCAATAATCTGCACCTGATTCAATGACTTCGCTGGAGTTTTCAACGGTTAAACCGCCAATTGCACAGAGAGGGACATTGAGTTTTTCTTTGGCAAGTTTTAAGGTTTCCAAGCCAATGTTACCTGCTTCAGGTTTGGTGTCGGTGGCATAAATCGCACCAAATGCCACATAATTTGCGCCATCGGCAATCGCCTCTTCAGCCAGTTCAATTGAGTTATTACAGCTACGACCAATCAACACACCTTGAGGTAAACGCGCAACAGCATCGATAATAGAGCCATCACCCTGCCCCAAATGGACACCTACACCGTATTTGACCGCCATTTCAAGATCATCGTTAATGACAAAAGGGACACGGTATTCAGCACACATGGCTTTCATATACTCGATTTCGTAAATTTGATCTTCTTTGGCAATTTTTTTACGACGATATTGCAAGACCGCAATGCCGCCATTCGCCATTGCACCTTCTAACTTCGCCAATAAAAGCTCTAAAGGATCATCATTGGTAATTAAATATAAACCGCGCATAAAAAAGCTGCCAAAACCAGAACTGTCTTATTATATGCATATCAACAGCAAGATTCAGCGCATATCACGCAAATACAAATGGATTACTAACGATAAATTTTTAAAAAACCCAGAAAATACCAACCGTTCTCTTATTTTTTATGATTCAGTGAAAAAATACCTATTTTCAGTGATAGATCATGTGTGCATTAAACGGTTTAATCAGCTTACAGAATAACAATAAATAACCAATACAATATAACAATAAAACTTGGAGCGACCATCTGACTTTCTAATTCTTTGTGATAAAAACGCGCTTGGGGAAGCGAAACAAAGGATTAGAGAGTCACTCTCTTTTTTCAATCCATGCTTAAATTTTACTTCAATATACCCATAAAAAAAGCCTAGAGAAAGGTCGCTCTAGGCTTGGAAAACTTAAAGATTACATGCTTTATTCAATCCTAGAAATGAATTGAATAAGCACACATCCATTAATAGAATATTCACTCTATTTTTGCAAGCTTTAGTCATTCAAATTCTGTATTATTTTATCTTCAAGTCAAACTTGGGTTTTGATACAGCTATTATTATCCATAAAAAATCTAATTCATTAACTTGGAATTTTATCCAGTGAACGGTCTTTTAGGCTCAAATTCCCACGCAACACATCAGAGAGCATGCGCCAATCCGAAATAAAGCTATACAGGGGTTGTTTAAAACTGGCAGGTTTATTTTTTTCAAACATGAAATGTCCCACCCATGCGCAGGCATAGCCAGACAATAAACCATAAGCCAAATATTTTGGTTTTCTTTGACGAATTGCTTGGGTAAAGAAATACACGCCAACGCTGCTTCCAAATGCATGCAAACGGCGGCTGCTGATATTGCGGTGCTCGGTCAAATAAAACCGATAAAATTCATGATAGTTTTGAATCGGAAGCTGAAATTCTGGTTCAGGATCGTGTTCGAAATTTAGCTTTACAAGTCCATTCATGGTCATCATTCCAATTATTTTTGTTTACGTTAGCGTATATTTTGTCCAAATAAAAGCTGAGTTTGCTATTACTTTCTGTCCATTTTAAAAGCAATTACTTAAGAATTGCTTCGTCAAGTCTTACATGAAAATTCATTTTCGTTACAATCGGGGACTTAAAATTAAGAATACAATTTCAGCGCTATAAAAGAATAGATTTCATAACGCATTTGTACCGTAAAGATGACGCGTTTCATTTTTGAAATAGCGTCAAAAAATTAGGATGAAAGATCATGGTCGAAGTTGAATTAAAATTTCAGATTCCTGAAGCAAGACGTAATGCTTTACTGAAAGCGTTAGATCCTAAAAAATCGGAAATTATTCAACTTAAAGCAAAATATTATGACACTGAACAGCGCCTGCTTTCCCAACATGGCGTTGCCCTGCGCCAACGGCTGGAAGGTACACGCTGGATTCAAACCTTAAAAGCTGCGGGAAAAAGCCACCTACACCGCTTTGAGCATAATTATGACCTAGGTGAACTTGAACAGGCTCCCCAGCTTGATTTAAGTATTTATGAACAAGATGCTGAAGCACAGCAAATCTTAAAAAATGCTTTAGCTGACTCACAAGAACAACTCAAATTACAATTTGAGACGGATATTCAACGCACCTTTCGCGTGATTCAATTCGAAGAAACCGACATTGAAGTGAGTTTAGATATCGGTGAAGTAAGCACTGCAACCGAGCAACGCGAAGTACATGAGGTGGAATTCGAACTTAAGGCAGGTTCTGTACAATCACTTTTGGCCTTTAGCTTTGAATGGGTTAAAAAATACCAGCTTTGGCTTGATGTGCGCAGTAAAGCTGAAATTGGTAATCTTTTGGCAACGGCTCAAAAAGTCAGTCCGGCAAAATCTGCCAACGAATTTATTTTAAGCAAAAAAGATCCAGCCAATAAAAATTTACGCCTGCTGACTGCCCAACAGTTACAGCATTTGTTGCCTAACATTGCCGCTATTTCAGCAGTGGTTTCTGAAAAAGAACATATTCAGCAGGCGCAAATTGCCCTAGATCATTTGAATTTGACACTTTCACTATTTAAAGACTGGAATGAGGCTGTTTCAGACAAATGGGCGATGCAACTTGGCGCATTTAAACAGCAATTCGATCATTTACAGCATTTGGAACACATGCAAACGACTTTGGGTGCATTTTTACAAAACCCGAATACCGCATCAAACTTAACCAAAGATATTTTGTATGCCAAAGAAAAGTTGTCCAACCTGGTTCGTTCAACTCAAAACGTGCATCACTATTTAGAATTGTTGATGTTTGGTTTAGACAATGAAGAAAAAGCTCAATCTCACGACTTAAAATGGTTTGCGCAAAATACCTTGCAAAATCAATATAAAAATTTGCAAGACAGTTTAACCAGTGCAGATATTACTGATTTTGAGAGTCTGAATAAATTAGCCAGCAAGATTCATGAATTGAAGTTCAGCTTCCCTATTTTGACCTCTATTTATGATGTCAAAAATTTGCAGAAATACAGCAAAGCTTTAAATGATGCGCAACTTGCTGCCAGTGAATATCAAATTTTGGCGTCTTCTGCGGATTATATTCAGCAAACCGAACTTGAAGCCAGTGACTGGTTCGTTTTGGGCTGGCTAACGGCAAAACAGGAAGTTTATGCACAGAATCTGCTTGAGGCGACAGAACAATTTCTAGTGAGCCGTAAATTCATTAAATAGTAAATAACATTAAATAGGAGATGAAATTAAGCGTATGACAGGATATTTCTGGCATTGTTATGACATATCTTGTAATACGCTGTATAAACATTTGAGCAAAACTCTCCTAGTCTTTTATTGAGGCTGGCTTACAATCAAGGTCATCACCACTTTGATTGTAAAGCGTCAGGAGTTTTAACATGCTAGAAGTAGAATTAAAATTTCAGATCCCGCTGTCATATCAAAAACAAATCTATCAATTCTTCTTGTCCAAGAATGCGCGTCCGATTTCCTTATATGCAAAATACTACGATACGCCAGAACGACACCTGGCCGAGCAAAAAATTTCGTTGCGTCAACGCCTTGAAGACACGCACTGGATACAAACCCTAAAAGCTCCGAGCGGTCATCATTTAGAACGTTTTGAATTGGAAAACGATTTAGGGGAGTTGGATAATCCTGCTCTAGATCTGAAGATTTATCAATCCAATCCTCAAGCCAAAAAATTGCTGCAACAGGTATTAGGCAAACAGGCCAAAAATTTAATCACGCAATTTGAAACCGATGTAGAACGTCTGGTCTATGTGGTTCATTATAATCGTGCAGAGATTGAAGTCAGTCTAGATCGCGGTGAGATCCGTCATGATGATCAAACTCTGGCAATTTACGAGATTGAATTTGAGCTTAAACAAGGATCTATCCAAGACCTAATCAAATTTATTCAGCCTTGGGTTAAACAGTATCATTTATGGCTAGATGTACGAAGTAAAGCGCAGCGCGGCAATTTACTGGCACAGGATTTAACGATTGCTCCGGCTCAATTTGCAAGTCCATTACAGCTAAAACAAAAAGATTCAACGGATAGTGCATTAAAACAGATCGTCAATAATGCCTTGCAACACCTTTTACCGAATGCAACAGCTATTGCAGCTGAACAATATAATAGCGAGCATGTTCATCAAACTCGCGTCGCGATTCGCCGTTTAAGAAGTGCCTTACGTATTTTTGGGGATTGGTCAACGGATGCCGATCCTGAATGGCAGGAACAACTTAGGACCCTGTTTCGTCAACTCGGTTCAACCCGAGACCGCGATGCTTTAAGTGAAGGACTCTTGCCCCAACTGCAACAGGCAGGTGCTCCCTTTGTACAACTTCCGGATGCCACTGAGGACAATAGCATTCCGATTGAGGAGTCTTTACGTTCTATAGACTCAGTCAATTTAATATTGGCTTTACTGCAATTTGTACATCAGCCTTACGCAACCAAGCAAAAGACCCCGTTAAAAAAAGATATCGCAAAAAAACTCCAGAAATTACATCAACAAATTTGCAAAGATGCCGATCATTTTCTGGAGCTGGATATTGAGTCACAGCATCGCACGCGTAAACGGGTCAAACGCTTGCGTTATTGCATCGAGTTTATTGCTTCGCTCTATCCGGGCAAAGAGTTAAAAAACTACTTGAAAGATTTAAAACCTGCACAAGAAAGTTTGGGTCAATTTAATGACTTAAATGTGGCTGAAGCCATGTTTCAAGACCTGGTTAAACGCAAACAAAAAGTGTGGTTTATATTGGGCTGGATTGCGAATGAGAAGAAATACATTCTAGAGCAAGCTCAAGCGCATTTAGACACTTATGCTAAAACCGACACTTTCTGGTAACTCTGGAAATTTAAACTTTCGACATCACATTTGCTTAGCGATATTTGCCAAAGATTTTCCAGGTATTATTATCAGCCAGTGGGTCACTATAACTATCATTGCGCTGTTTACGTGGTTTATCTCGGGCATCGACCAATTCAAAGTGCGGTTCTGTACTTAACACAATGCCATTTACATAAAATCGGGTGCGGGTGTATTCACTTTGCCCATGCTGAAACACATAAGTGCGCAAATCAACAAATTCACGGTGTGCAACCAGGGCAGCGGTATCATCACTGTCTAACCAGAGTCGCATGGCCTGAATTTGTTCAGGCTCAAATTGCCCGCATTTATCAATCAGGCTGGCAATGCCGCGAAAGGTTTTCGACTCTTTGGCACGGGTTTTGTTAATCCGGATGCGATCCACATGAAAATAAAACAACGGCAAATTCAAATGGCTGGGTAAATGCACCGCATCAAGGGTTTCATCTTCCATAAAGGGCTGAAACAGATCTTGTGCCCTTTCAATCAGCCCCGTCCATTGTCGGTAATATTCTTCGACTTCTGACTTCGAGCCATAATAAATCGGCAAGCCTTCCACATTGGCCAAGTTTGCAGGTGGCCAAATGTTTTGACGCAATAAGGCAATGTCACTTTTTAAACTTTGTACCGCAATGGCATCTTGCATTGGATTATCCATTTTTATACTTAGGCTATTTTTAGATTAATCCAAAGGTTTAGTTTCTGCAAGGCTTTGCCTATAATATGCCATTAGATCGTTTTTGCAGGAAAAGTTCATGGTTCAAAAGATTGAAGCAACAGATGTAACCGAGGAAGAAGCGTTAAATGCTGCTTTTTTTGAACGTGCCGATGAATTTATCAAACAAGCAAATGAATTTTGTCGTGTTGAAAAAGGTTCACAAGTGAAACCCGCTGAAATGCGCGGTCAAGTCAGTGCCGCAATGCTGTTTGGTACTGCCCGTTTTAATACCTGGGTAGCAGCCAATAACTTTAAAGACGGCAATGAAATGCGTGATGCTAAAGACCAGGTCATGTCATACATCATGCAGCAGTTTCAGATGATGCTTGAAGACAACTATGACGAATACTGCGAACAGTTTGAAAACTATCTTCGCTTCCGTCATAACGAAGAATTTCATGCCAACAAGCATGATCATGATCACAAACACTGATCATTCAATTAAAAGCCCGAAAGGGCTTTTTTTATAGTGCTACTTTTTGGATAAATGGTCATTCAAAGCCCGATGAGTTTGCAGTAAGGTGAATAAAAGAAACCGATGAATTAAGGATAACCCCATGCAACAACTGGATTTTGCAATTATTGACGCGCATATTCACCAATGGGATCCCTATAACACACCCCATGCGGCAGCTTTGGCAGTTAAATTATTGGGCAAGCATCCTTACTGGCTCGATAAATTTGTTCGTCTGGTGAAATCGGATGATCTCATTGAAACGGTGGGACTCACCAATCACATTACGGCGCCTTATTTACCTGAAAATTATATGCAAGATATTGGGCATTATCAGGTCGAACAAGTGGTGCATGTTGAAGCCAGCTGGCATAAAAATAAAGGCAAAGGCGTAATAGGCGAAACAAAGTTCATTGAATCCCTGCCCTTTAACTTAGGCACGGTGAAGCTGGGTGGTATTGTTGCGACAGCAGATCCACGGGACAGCAATTTTAAGAAGATTTTACAGTTACACCAAAAAGCCTCACCGCGCTTTAAAGGCATTCGTAAAATGGCCGCGGTACATGAAGATACAGACATTCATGCCTGGGCGGATGAACCGCATTTATATTTGAATAAAAAGTTCCTCAAAGGCTTCGAAGCATTGGCACAAAATAAGTTAACTTTTGATGCCTGGGTCTATTCAACTCAGCTCAGTGATGTGATTACCTTAGCCAAACAATTCCCTGAAACCTCGATTGTGCTGGATCATTTTGGAACACCTGCCGGATTATTTGGTCAAGTCGGAACCCTGACAGGAATGACCAAAATAGCCCGGGAAAATATTTTAATTCGCTGGCAAGATGATATTGCCGAACTTGCCCTATGTCCAAATGTCTATACCAAGATGTCAGGCTTATTGATGCCTGTTTTAGGTCATCAATTCCATAAGCAGGATCGCCTGGCCAGTAAACAGGAAATTTATGATTTAGCCATGCCACTGATTAGCCATGTACTTAACTGTTTTGGTACATATCGGGTGATGTTCGCGTCCAACTTCCCGATGGATCGCGTCAGTTCATCCTTGGTGAATATTATTGATGCCTTTAGTGATGCAGTGGTAGCTTATGATCCGAATGCATTGCAGCAGGTGTTTCATCATAATGCCAAGCAGTTTTATCAGCTTTAAAAATATCTCATCATGTTTGAGATTATCGATATCAGCTTAAGTCAAAAAATTTGCTGTATGAGCTTAATCCTAGGTTGTGGTTAGATTAGTTCCTACTATTACCAACAAATTATCAAACATCCCTTTGATACAGACATCGCGATTGGCTCTATTTTAATGGGCTGCGGTGTCTATGTATTCTTATTTTTATTCTACGGATGGCATCCTCAATGGGCAGTTCTTGCAGGTATCATCGGCGGAATTGGCTTTAGCTATCGGGCAACCTAATTGAGTATATAGTCAAATCATTATAAAACTAATACAATGGTGCAATGAGTTATTCAGAACATTTTAGACGTAAAATTTTAGCTAAGCTTGAGGAAGGTTATTCTATTCGAGCGGTAGCTGCACAATTTGAAATTAATAAAAATACCATTGTTGAATGGAAGAAACGTATAGAGATTAAAAAAACTCGTGTACGTAAACCTTCTAAAATTAACGATGATGCTTTACGTGAAGATGTTGAAAAGTATCCTGATGCTTATCAATATGAACGTGCTGCACGTTTTA